>QHZO01000042.1:0-10825 GCA_003224695.1 Acidobacteriota bacterium | reverse complement strand
TCGCGAAACATTCTCTCGCCGGCCAACGGCCAGCCCCTGGCCGTGCCCACCCAGGACGTGGTGCTGGGCATCTATTATTTGACCAAAGAGAAGAAGGGCGCGCGAGGCGAGGGGCGCGCCTTCGCCACGAGCGAGGAGGTGCTCCTGGCGCTCGAAGGCGGCCACGTCGAGACGCTCACTTCGATCCGGCTGCGTTATACAGGGCGCGTCATTGACCTCACCACTGCCTACGACGACCAGGACCTGCTTCACATCGAGCCCATCACGGTGAAGAATCAGTTCGTCTCGACCACCGTCGGCCGCGTGATTCTGAACGATCATTTGCCGAAAGAGATGCCGTTCATCAACGGCCTGCTGCGGAAGAAAGGCCTGGGGGCGCTGGTCAATTACTGCTACCTGCGCTTTGGCCTGGAAACCACGGTGGAAATGCTCGACGGGGTGAAGCGGCTGGGGTTCTTCTACGCGACCCGCGCCGGCATTTCCATCGGCATTGACGACTTGCTCGTGCCCTCGAACAAATACAAGCTCGTCCAGGAAGCCGAGCACGAGGTCATCGAGGTCGAAAAGCAGTACCAGGACGGCGCCATCACCCACGGCGAACGCCAAAATAAGGTGATCCAGATTTGGTCGAGCGTCACCGACCAGGTGGCCGAAGAAATGTTCAAGGCCATGGAGCGCCAGGACCAGGAAGGCCTGCTCAACCCGATTTATGTCATGGCCGATTCCGGCGCGCGCGGCTCCAAGCAGCAAATCCGCCAGCTCTCCGGAATGCGCGGCCTGATGGCGAAGCCGTCGGGAGAAATCATCGAGACGCCCATCACCGCCAACTTCCGCGAAGGCCTGAACGTGTTGCAGTACTTCATCTCGACGCACGGGGCGCGCAAAGGTCTGGCCGACACGGCGTTAAAAACCGCCGATTCGGGGTACCTCACGAGGCGGTTGGTGGACGTGGCGCAGGACGTGATTATTTCGCACTTCGACTGCGGGACGGTGGACGGCATCTACGTGGAGCCCATCGTCGAGGCGGGCGAAGTGGTGGAGCCGCTGCGCGACCGCATCGTCGGCCGCGTCTCGCTCGAGCAGATCAAAGACTATGAAGGCAACGTGATCGTGGACGTCAATCAGGAAATTAACGAGGACCTGGCCAGCGCCATCCAGGCCGCGGGCATCGAGCGCGTCCGCATCCGCTCGGTGCTCACCTGCGAGTCGCGCCGCGGCGTCTGCGTCCGCTGCTACGGACGCAACCTCGCCACGGGCAGCGTGGTGGAGATGGGCGAAGCGGTGGGCGTCATCGCCGCGCAGTCCATCGGAGAGCCCGGAACGCAGCTCACCATGCGCACCTTCCACATCGGGGGCACGGCCAGCCGCATCTCGGAGCAATCCACTCTGGAGGCCAAATCGAACGGGTTCCTGAAATTCCAAAACCTTCAGACCGTCGTCAACCGGGACGGCCACTTTGTGGTGATGAACCGCAACGGCGCGCTCATCATCGTGGATGAAAAAGGCCGCGAGCGCGAGCGCCACACGATGTTGTACGGCGCCAAAATCAAGCCCGCCGACGGGGCCGCGGTCAAGGTGGGCGACGTCATCGTGGAATGGGACCCCTACACGTTCTCGATTCTCACCGAAGTCCTCGGAAAAGTGGAGTTCAAGGACCTGGAACCCGGCGTCACGCTGCGCGAACAGGTGGACGAGGTGACGGGCCTTTCGCAGTGGGTGGTGACGGACGCGCCGGAGGAGAAATATCAACCCACGCTGGTCGTCCGCAGCGAGAAAGCGGGTCCCAAGGGAACGCGCAAATACTTGATGCCCTCGCGCGCCCACTTGATGGTGCAGGACGGCGACGAGGTGAGCGCCGGCGACGTGCTGGCGAAGATCCCGCGCGAAACCACGCGCACCAAAGACATCACCGGAGGCCTGCCGCGCGTGGTCGAGCTGTTCGAGGCGCGCCGGCCGGCCGAGCCCGCCGTCATCACGGAAATTGACGGCGTGGTGAAGTACGGCGACGTCGTCAAAGGGCAGCGAAAAATTGATGTGGTCCCCGAGCGGGGCGAGCCGCGCGAGTATTTCCTGCCTCGCGGCGTGCACGTTTCCGTCCAGGAAAGCGAGCGCGTTCGCGCCGGGGAGCCGCTGATGGACGGCCCGCGCAACCCGCACGACATTCTCGCCGTGCTGGGTGAAAAGGAACTCCAGAACTACCTGGTCGGGGAAATCCAGGAGGTCTACCGGCTCCAGGGCGTCAACATCAACGACAAGCACATCGAGGTGATCGTCCGCCAGATGATGCGCTGGGTGAAGGTTGAGGAGGTGGGCGATACGGACTTTCTGCTCGACGAGCAGGTGGATAAATTCAAGTTCCGCGAGGAGAACGCCCGCGTGACCGCGGCAGGCAGCAAGCCCGCCACGGGCCGTCCGCTCCTGCTCGGAATCACCAAAGCGTCGCTCTCCACCGATTCGTTCATTTCGGCGGCGTCGTTCCAGGAGACCACGCGCGTGCTGACGGAAGCCTCCATTCGCGGCTAGGTGGATTACCTCCGCGGCCTGAAGGAAAACGTCATCATGGGCCGGCTCATTCCGGCGGGCACCGGCCTCGACCGCTATCGCAACTTCAAGCTGTTGACGGAAGTCGGGCCCCCGACGCCTCGCGAGGCGGAGTTGCCCGCGGAAGTTGCGGCGGAGCCCGTGCTTCCCGCCGCTCCCGGCGTGGCGGCGGAATTGGCCGACGAAGGCGAGCCGCGAAGTTAATTGGCGTAGGGGCTGCCCTCCCGGTCGCCCCAAGGACCGACCCCTCTGGGGGCGGGCACAAGGCCCGCCCCTACAGCTATGCAAATCGGCTGTTGGAAATGCGGCAAACTGATTGACCTCGCCTCGGGCGGTCGCGTCCTCGCGCGCGACACTTGTCCGGCCTGCCACGCCGTGCTTCACGCCTGTCGCAACTGCATGCACTACGATCCCGCGAAGCACAATCAATGCGCCGAGACCCGGGCCGAATGGGTGCGCGATAAAGAAGCGTCAAACTATTGCGATTATTTTTCTCCGAACGCAGTCCTCTACGCCGGGAAGCCCCCCGCATACCTCCCGCAAACTTGAAGAAAAGATTCGACGCCCTGTTCACATCGTGACACGGGTGCCGCCGCCTGCCGTGGGCGTTCAACCGGCCACGTAGGGGCGTAATGCCTTGCGCCCCTACAACTCCTGCTGAACACATCATTGCATTGATGAATTCCAAATCTTAATCCAGATTCTGAGGTGGCTAGAATTCACCAAGAGTGGTCGAAATAGGCCAGAACGCGCCCGCCAAACTCATTCTCGCCTTTCCATCAACCGGGTTAGATTCAACTGGTTACCGTTATTAATCGGTTTGGTGAAATAGGTGCTTTAATTCAAGGGGAAGAGGTTTAGGTGGCCATGTTTTGGTCGGCCAAGGAGTGAATCCCACGGCCGCTTTGTCGAGAGTCCGGCGCTTGTTGACGCGCGATTTGACGAAAGCGGAGGGAGGGAAAGGGGAACGCCGATGAACGAACAGGGCACGAGAAAGCGGACCTTAAAATTTTGGGCCGCGTTGGGCGCCGTCATGGTTGGGGTTGCGCTGCTCGGGCCGTCACGCTCGCAGGCGCAAGAGCCGTCATCCTCGCAAACGCAAGAGGGGCAAGAGCGCGTCGTGCCACAGACGCTGAGCTTGCCCGCCGGAACACTGGTGACCGTGCGAGTCTCGGATTTCCTATCGAGCGATCGAAACAAGGCGGGCGACGGCTTCACCGCGGAACTCGAGCAGCCCGTGGTTGTGGACGGCTGGGTGGTGGCTCGGCGCGGCCAGACGGTGGTCGGCCGCGTGGCTGTGGCGAAGAGGGCGGGCCGCATCAAGGGCGTGTCGCAATTGGGCGTCGAGCTGACGTCTCTGGTCTTGGTGGACGGCCAGCAACTGCCCGTGCGGACGCAATGGATCGAAGATTCCGCCGGCACGTCGCGCGGGCGTGACGCCGCGGCCCTTGGCACGACCACCGGAGTTGGGGCGACCATTGGCGCCGCGGCCAGCGGGGGCGAAGGTGCGGCGATCGGGGCGGGCGCCGGCGCAGCCGTCGGCCTCCTCGGCGTACTGTTCACGCGCGGTAGGCCCACGGTGCTCCCGCCTGAAACTTCTTTGACGTTC
Organism: Acidobacteriota bacterium; assembly: GCA_003224695.1. Taxonomy (GTDB): domain Bacteria; phylum Acidobacteriota; class Terriglobia; order UBA7540; family UBA7540; genus Gp13-AA74. The sequence continues at coordinate 6,675 of QHZO01000042.1, read as the reverse complement.
CAACTCCAATCCCCATTGACGACTTCGACCGAGCGAAGCCGCGTGGCTTTCCGCCCCGTCAATCCGCAAGATTACGGCCCGGGGAAGCTCCGAAGGCGGCCACACCTCGCTGGCCCGCCTTATCCGCCAACGCCCTACTACTACGGCGGTCCTTATTATCCCCGGCCCTATTACTATCCCAGCCCGTTCTTTGTGGGCTTTCACGGACGCGGCTTCCGGCATCATCGTTTCCACCGCTGATTTCAACCCGCGATCTCGATTCCTGAGGAATGACATCTTGCGTAGGGAGAGGTTGCATGAAATCGTTCAAGCAACCTCGCGGCCGCGCCTTCATGACACAGGGCTGCGGAGACAAGCCACGCCTCCGCGATCGTCGTATATGCCGTGGTATTCTCCCTCTTTCAGGCTGAGGCGTGCCGATTGGAGCTCAGAGACATCATCGAAGCCATCCTTGCCAAGCGCATCTGTGTTACAGACCACGCGGACGAAGAAGCACGGGCGGATCAGCTCACTCTTGACGAAATCCTATTTTCAGTCTCGCACGGTGAAATCATCGAAAACTATGAATCAGACTGGCCTTATCCGAGCTGCCTGATTCTTGGCCAGACGGAAGGTGGCATTGCTGTTCACAGCGTTTGGGCGTATAACAACAAAAGTGGCTGGGCCGTATTGGTCACGGTTTACCGGCCTGATCCCGAACAATGGGCAAACTGGAGGGGAAGGAAAAAAGACTGATGACCCCGTTTACGAAATGTCCGGTGTGCGGCGGCGAGCTGATTCATAAGCAGGTTGAAAAACTTTTGCGCGGAGGAATGCACACTGCCGTAGTGAAGGTGCGCGCTGAAGTGTGCCTTCGCTGCGGAGAGAGGCTGTATTCACAAGAGACCGTTGGCCAATTTGAAGAAATCAGAAAAAAACTCGAACAACAGGAAACCGCAGGGTTTCACCCGCTGGGAATGTCTTTTGAAGTGAAAGTGAGCTGACGCCGCACGGTGCAGTGCCGCGTAGATTTCGAGTCGCGATGTCAACAGCACAGGATATCCTTGAAGCCATCAGAAACGCTGCGAAGGACCTTGGTCACTCACCTTCAAGGGCGGAGTTCAAAGCAAGGTCCAGCGTGAGCGAATACCAGATCCTAGCTCACTTCCCAAACTGGCGAGAAGCAGTCCGGGCAGCCGGCCTGACGGCTGACGCAACAAACCTCAGGTTGGACGATGGGCAGTTGTTGCAGGACTGGGGCGAGGTGGTGCGTAGGGACCGCCGGATTCCCTCCCGCGATCAGTACAGGCGTGAAGGGAGTTAGAACCCGGGCACCTTTGAGAAGCACTTCGGGCCTTGGTCAGGGGTACCCAAGAAATTCGCGGACTTTGCGCAAGGCAAGGCGGAGTGGGCCGATGTGCTCCCCCTCCTGCCTCTGCCTCCCTCACGGTCGCGAGCAACAAGCGGTTCTGCAGGGTCTCGACAGACCGTCGCCTCCCTCCCCACGCCTGGGCCGCAACACCGCCACGCAAAGCTAGGCGATCGGGCGGCTTACGGAAACCCAATAGATTTCCGAGGGCTTCGACACGAACCTGTGAATGAACAAGGGGTGGTGTTCCTCTTCGGGATGGTAGCGAAAGAGCTTGGCTATATGGTGGAGGCTTTACAGGCTGAATTTCCAGATTGTGAAGCCAAGCGTCAGGTAGCGCCCAACAAATGGCAGCGGGTCCGGGTAGAATTCGAATTTGAAAGTAGAAACTTCCGTGACCATGGGCATCCCGACGAGGGATGTGACGTAATCATTTGCTGGCGTCACAACTGGCCCGAATGTCCCACACACATCGAGGTCGTTGAACTGGAGGCTGTCATACAGTCGTTGGCGAATAGCGAAGATTAGGAAGCTGACACACTCCTGCCATAGCATCAGCCCTCGGAATTCCTGACCCATCATCTCAACTTATCTCGAACCCGCCGGCTTTTTCGAAGGCGTGCGCGACGCGGAGCAGCCGCGCTTCGTCGAAGTGTTTGGCGATGATTTGCATGCCGACGGGGAGGCGCGCAGGGCACCGAGTGAGCCCGCAAGGGACGGAAATGCCGGGGACGCCGGCGAGCGAAGCGGTCACCGTATAGATATCGGCCAGGTACATCTGGAGCGGATCGTCCATGCGCTCGCCGAGCTTGAAGGCGGGAATGGGCGAAGTGGGCGTGACGATGACGTCCACTTCGTCGAAGGCTTCAAGGAGATCGCGGGCGATGAGCGTGCGCACGTTCTGCGCCTTGCGATAATAAGCCTCGTAGTAACCCGAGCTCAGGACGTAGGTGCCGAGCATGATGCGGCGTTTGACCTCCGCGCCGAAGCCGTGGTCGCGGGTTTTCCGATACATCTCGCGCAACTCTTCCGCGCCCGTCTCGCGAAAGCCGTAGCGCACGCCGTCGTAGCGGGCGAGATTCGAACTGGCTTCGGCGGTGCAAATGATGTAATAGCAGGCGATGGCATACTCCGTGTGCGGCATGCGGATGCGCTCGATCTTGAGCCCCAGCCGGGCGAACAGATCGAGGCCCTTTTGGATGTTGTCGCCGATTTCGGCGCTGAGGCCGGCGAAGTATTCATCCGGGACGCCCACCTTGAGGCCGCGAACATCCTGATCGAGTTCGGCCAAGTAGTCGGGTACAGGCACATCCGCCGAAGTCCAATCGAGCGGGTCGCGGCCCGCGATGACGCCGAGGACGCGGGCGACGTCGACAACCGTGCGGCCAAAGGGCCCGACGTGGTCCAGCGAGGACGCGAACGCCACCAAGCCGTCCCGCGACACGCGCCCGTAAGTGCCCATCACGCCCACCACCCCCGTGAGCGAGGCCGGCTGGCGGATAGAGCCGCCGGTATCCGAGCCGAGAGCCACCGCCGCGAGGCTCGAAGCGACGGCGGCCGCCGAGCCACCACTCGAGCCGCCGGGAACGCGAGAGAGGTCGCGCGGGTTGTGCGTGGGGAAAAAACCGGAGTTTTCCGTAGAAGAACCCATGGCGAATTCGTCGCAATTCGTCTTACCGAGGATCGAGGCCCCGGCGGCCTCCAGCCGTTCCACGGTCGTGGCATCGTAAGGCGGAATGTAGTGCTCGAGGATGCGGGAGGCGCAGGTGGTCCGCAGGCCTTGGGTTGAAAGCACGTCCTTGACAGCAGCCGGCACGCCCGCGAGCGGCGGCAGCTCCTCACGGGCGGCCACGCGGCGGTCTATTTCGAGCGCTTTCGCGAGCGCGCGCTCCGGGGAAAGAGTCAGGTAGGCTCGAATGCTTTTGTCTTCGCGGTCAATTCGTTCGAGCGTGGCCCGAACCAGCTCCTCGGCGCTAAACTCGCGGGCGACGAGTCCCGCCCGAATCGCATCAACGGTTAGGTCGGTCAACTCCATGAAGTCTCTTCCGGTGCGAAAGTTCCAAAGTCCATTGTCGTCCCCGCCCTTCGATCCGTCGGCTGACGGATGTTGGCATCCGTCGGCTGACGGATCGAACCGCGCGGGAATGACGGCTGGCGCGGCCCTACTCCCTTTCGATGACGCGCGGAACTCGGAAACAGCCGGCGCCGGTGTCGGGGGCGTTCGAGAGCGCCTCCTCCTGGGAGAAGGTCTTGCGAGGCTGGTCAAGCCGTGCCGGGGGCGCTCCGGCGCCTGGGGTGATGACCTGAGCCATGGGCTCGACCTGGCTGGTATCCAACTGGTTGAGCTTTTGCATGTGATCGAGGACCGCGTCAAGCTGCGGCAAGAACTGCCTCACTTCATCCTCCGTCAGCTCGAGGTGGGCAAGGGCGGCGACGTATCGGACGTCTTTTTCGGTGAGCGGCATCGGTTAACCCTTCGGGAAGAGCGAAATGCTTGCCAGTGTCCTTTCCAGCCGGGCAACGGTCTCATCCCTGACTTCATAGGATCGGGCGTTTGGCGCGCTCGCTTCGGCCATCGAGGACCCGGCGGAGACGACGATGCGCAGCTTGCGCACGGCGGCGCGTCCCAGATAACCATTGACGGCGGCGCGCAGCTCCTCGGACATTTTCCTGAGCGCCACCGCCCACGCCGCCGAGGAGACAGCCAGGGTCAGCGCTCCGCCCGTGAGCGCCACCGGGCGCGAGTGAGCCGCGACGGCCGTCCCGGCCACGCGCCCCCACACGGCCGCCAGGAATTCCGAGAGCCCGGCGTCCTGCTGCGCGGCGCGCCGCTCAAAAACGCGAGGCAGGATTTTCCCAATCTCTTCCAAGGAAATCCTCCGGCCAAACCGATGGATCGGAAACGCCGTGGAGTCTACCACATCTTGTTTTGCCCGAGACAAGCTTGTGGCGAGGCCTCGCAAAGGCGAACGAGACTCGGGCAACCCCAATGGCCGTCCGGCACTTCTACACCCAAGTGGGGGGAGTTGTGGAACGCCATGTCGTGACTTGGTACGTGGCGTCTCTATGAGCGCTGCAATTGCCGAGAAATCAAGGACGGCGGTCATAGACCGCCGCTACAAAAAGATCAAACTGACTCACCTCGAACGCCAGGTTTGATGGCCGTCGGCGAGGGGGCATGGTATACTAGGTGAGACGAGTGGCTGGGGCTCTCCCAAAAGGAGCTTGATCACGCATGAGCAAACGCATTCGCATTTTGCTTTTGTCGGCGTCCGGCGTGGTGGTCTTTTATGTGGTGGTCGGAGGAATGCTGGGCAAGACCGATTCCTCCACCCGCGAAAAGACATATCGCGATCTGGGCGTCTATACCGAGGTCCTTTCACGCATCAAGAGCGATTATGTGACCGAACCGAATTTGAAGAAGGTGACAGGCGGCGCGGTCCGGGGGCTCCTCGAGTCGCTCGACCCTTACAGCACCTACCTTCCCCCGGATCAATATCAAGCTTACGTCGAACATCCCACCCCCGGCCCGGGCGACGTGGGCCTCTACGTCTCGAAGCGCATGGGTTTCGCGACCATCGTTTCCGTCCTGCCGGGCAGCCCGGCGGAAAAGGCAGGGATCAAGCCCGGCGATTTGATCGATCGGATTGATAACAATTCCACGCGCGAGCTTTCGGCCGTTCAGATCCAGCGCGCGCTGGCCGGCCCGGTGGGCTCGCCGCTCACTCTGATGATCGTGCGCGAAACTCGCGGCGAGCCGCAGAAAACGGTTTTGGCCCGAGCTCTGATTCAGGACCCGCCCGTGATGGCGAAACTCGGTGATGAGAACTCTGCATACGTTCACGTGATGAGGCTGGGCAAGGGAAAGGCGCAGGAAATCGGCACCGCGCTTCGCGGGCTGCTCACCAAACAGCACGCCGATAAAATCGTCCTCGACCTGCGCGACTGCGCCGGGGGCGATGTGGACGAGGCCGTGAAGACCGCGAGCTTTTTTATGGATAAAGGACTGGTCGCTTACGCCGTCGGCCAGCGCTATCCGCGCCAGGACTTTCCCGTCGAGCCCGCAGGCGAAACTTTCAAGCAGCCGCTGGCGGTGCTGATCAACCAGTCCACGGCGGGGCCGGCGGAGCTGGTGGCCGCGGCGGTCCTGGCGAATAAGCGCGGCCAGGTGGTGGGCACGCGCAGCTTCGGCGTGGGCGTGGTCCAGAAGCTCATCCCGGTGGGCGATGGCTCGGGGCTGCTCCTTTCGGTCGCCAAGTACTACGCGCCGGACGGCAAAGTGATCAACGACAATGGCGTGACGCCGAGCGTGGTGCAGGCGGTTGGGAACGACGTGTCCACGCTCGAGGACGATAGCACGCCCGAAGAGCCCCTCCACTTCGGGGAGAAGGACGACCAGCAGTTTAAAAAAGCCATCGAAGTCCTCGAAAAGTCCATGGCGTCCGTCGGCTGACGGACTGAGGTGCGCTAATCCTACCTTGCCTGAAGACCGGCTGGGGACGAAAGCGGCTGCCTGCCGCCGCGCCGGTTCCGAAACTCCCTATCACTCTCTCCATTCTTCTTGTTCTCCTCTTCACCATGATTGCCGCTGAAGGTTGCAAGCGGTTCGGTGGCGAAAAGAAGCAGGAGAATGCCCGCACCCAAGCTCATGCGCCGCCCTCGAGTTCACATCTCAAGAACGCCATCGAGCGTGCAGGGGCCGGGGAAGTTTGGGTCAAGGGCGCGTCCTCGGATTCTTCGGGAGGCGCGCGCAACCAGCCCCTCACCGTTATCGTGGCATCGGCCTCCTTCAATCGCGTCCTCACGCGCACGAATCGTCACGGGCGAGCAGCCGAAATTCGTCTGACCCACGGGGGCGAGACCGAGGAGCGATGCCGCCTGATCGAAACTCCGAGGATCCTTCGCGCCGCCATCGTGATTGACGACCTCGGCCGGGAACTCGAAGCCGTTCACCAGCTCGCGCGCCTGCCCTATCGGGTCACCTTCGCCGTGCTGCCGGGGCTCGCCTACTCTCGCGAGGCGGCCGAGGAGGCGCACCGCGCCGGCCGCGAAGTGCTCCTCCACTTGCCGATGGAACCGGAGCTTGGCGCGCGGGCTTTGCCCGGGCCGGGCGAAATCAAGGTGGGAATGGCGGACCCTGAGGTCGGCCGGGTGATTCGCGCGGACCTCGGAAGCGTCCCCTACTCCGACGGTGTGAATAACCACATGGGCTCGCGAGCCACCGCCGACGCCGCGCTCATGGGCCGCGTCATGAAAGTGCTTCGGGAACGAAACCTCTTCTTCATTGACAGCCGCACGACCGCTTCGAGCGCGGCTCTCGAAGCCGC
>QHZO01000261.1 GCA_003224695.1 Acidobacteriota bacterium | reverse complement strand
CCGGCCGGGCAGCGCGCGCTCACGCGGACCGGTGGCGTCGATCTCGCGGCTCGTCGGCCCGACCCACCATTCCAGCATAGGCTTGCCGCCAGGCCAAGAGTGGCCCCCTCCCTGGACGGTGTAGAGCAGGTACGGGCGCCCCGACCGCCATGTCCGCCTCATCGGGCCCAACCATGACGTGGAGGTGCTCATTGTCGGGAACCGTAGCGAAGATCTTATTCGCAACGCGAAATGAGGGTATCCCGTGATGACCCTTCTCGTGAGCCTCAGGAAGCGAGAGCGCCAGACGGCGCGCCTCGCCTATCTTCACCACGTGCTGCGACCTCCAGTGTTGCGGCCCCATTTCATGCGGTCTGGCGGGCGGCGCGTCAGCGGCGAGCGAAGCGGCGAAGCCAATGAGCAAGGCCGCGGCGCGCGCTCGTTAGGCGGCGGCGCCGCGAGCCGGCCAAGGAAGTGCCTTGAGAGGAGCGCCAAGGGTGGCAGCTGCCTCCTCCAGAGCCTTCCTGGCACGTGGAACGGACTGGCTGGCGCTGCAACCCACTCGCCGCGACCATGCGTGCCAGGACTCGAGCGCCATTTCGTGACGACCCGAAGCCGTGTGGATTTCCCGAGTCGTGACGAGAAGGCGTGTTTCGAGTTCCTTGACTGGCGCCCCGACTGCGCGAACCGGGCCGCCTCCTCTGCCGAGCCGCTCGAGCAGGCGTTTGGCCTCGCCCGAGAGTCCTTGCAGCTGCCACTGGTCGCGCGCAGTACCCACCGCGAGAACCGCGGGCCAAAGAGACCGGTGGACAAGCGTGTCCTTATGGTGCAGGAGTTTTGTGAAGAGGACATCCGGGTGATCAGCAAGCTCCGACAAAACGGCGAAGATGAGATGAGCCTTGGGATGGCTCCACCATGAGGTACGAAGGGACTCACCCGTGAGGATTCCGACCACGTTTGGGAGTGCCTTGTCCTGCTTGAGGAGAAGGCCGTTGCCGGCAAGGGCTGTGAGGACACGACTAACGGGCCGCATGCGATAACATTACCTCCGCCGCCTAATGGGCGGCGCATTCGTTAGGCGGCGGGGTCCAGGACTCTGACCTCACAGCTCCTTCAGGCCCCTAACCCGACCGGCCGCAATCTGCCACCCGCTGGCTCCCTTCCTCGCGATCACCGTGAACTGACCACGCACTCTCTTGCCCTCCCGGAAGCCCTCCCAGTCGCCATCAAGAATCGCTACCGAGGCATCCAAAAGACGAATCGCCAGCCTGGCATGAAAGGGAACCGTGGAAGGATCGGACCTGCGTGTCGCGAACTCCTTCTCGTATTGCGCAGCGATCTCGCTACGCCCCCTGGCTATCTCCAAATCTCTGTTAATCCGATCGCCATCTGGCGCGTACAGACTGGCAACTTTGGTAGCGTCGCTGCGGTTGTAAGCCTCTTCGAACTGACTCCAGAGCCTTTGAAGAGCGGCCTCATCCTGGCCACTGTTCTGCGCAGGCAAAACTGCTGCGATCAAAAACAGAACTGCGGTCGTCATCACTCGAGTCATAAAGATCCTCTCCGGCCGCCTAACACACGGATAAGCTCCGAAACCCCCGGTGCTCGCCGAGGGGCGAGCACGCGGCGCCGCAGGCGACGCGAGGGGGTCGTCAGCGTCATCCCCTCGTCGGGCCGCTCTCTGGCTGGATTCGACCGGCGAACCTTGACCATCGCTCTCGTTCTCTGCGATGCGTGCCTTGACGATCCTCTTGACGAGGGCGACAAGCAGAGGGATGTCATGTGGGGAGCGGATCGTCCCTTCGATGTATCAAAGGCATTCAGCTCTCCCTGGTGCTGCTCCAGCACGGTGCCGCTCACGTTCATGCTCGACGCGGCCACGTCGGCGCATCAGATCGAGGGCGGTACGCGGAACGACTGGACGCTTTGGGAGAGGGGCGCTATGCGGCGCAGAGGAGAAATTAGCCGCGTTTTGCTTTGCAGCCCGCCCATAAGGGAGTCATAAGGGGGCTCCCAATTTCCAAGTTCAGGTGTTATGTCAGCTTCCGGCGCTCCCTGCGAGATCTTCACCATATCGGCGACTCGCATTTTACATCGACGGATGCCGATGAAGCAGGAATTTTCGCGCACCTACTCCTTCAGGCCCGAATTGTGATTGTCACGGATTC
>QHZO01000259.1 GCA_003224695.1 Acidobacteriota bacterium | reverse complement strand
GTCGTGGTGATTTCGAAGCCGGATTTCGTTGCAATACGCCAGACCGGCCTAACTCCCGTTCGCCACGCAGCCACCATGGGTCCGAGACGCGTACCGTGGTCGGCTTCGTCGCGACTCGCAAGCCACAAGCCGTTCGACTCTGTGACGATCTCGGCCGGGACACGGCGATCCGTGATGAGGGAAATGCCTCCGTTCGGATAGCGGTCCGCAAGCTCCGCAATCGGAATCAAACCATGCTCCGTCGATACGAGCGTGTCGCCCGTCACACACGGATTCGTCGCCTCCATGTCAGCGACGTTAGGAGTTGGCTGCCGGCGGTTGTTCTCGTCGATGAAGAAGAGGCCTGGTTCCCCGTTCTTCCAAGCTTGGAACGCAATCTTGTCGAGGACTTCGCGCGCGTCGAGCTGCCCAGCGACCTGATGGTTCCGCGGGTTCACGAGGTCGTACTTCGTGCCCGCTTTCGCGGCCTCCATGAATTTGTCCGTGATCGCGACGGAGATGTTGAAATTCGTGACGTCCGTCGTCTTGTCTTTGCAAGTGATGAACTCGAGGATGTCGGGGTGGTCCACCCGCAAGATCCCCATGTTCGCACCTCGTCGCTTGTTGTGCACCAGAATCCCATTCGCGACGAAACTCGCGGGTCCCGGGACTTCGAGGTCCGCGGTCGACCCGCGATCGAGCCGAATGGCCGTCACGCGGGTGTACACCCTGGATGCATCCGACATCAGTCGAAGGTGCTCGTTCGCTGCGACTTCCGGAAACCGATTCATGAGCGCGACCAGACGCTTTCGCGGCAGCTCCCGTGGGTGCCGCTCACTGATGTAATGCATCAGCGCTCGGTACAGTCGCCGGTTGGCTCCTCGGGGCGAACGACCCGGTCCGCTCCTGCGACCCACGTACGAGTAGATCGACCGCAGCGGCTCTGCTTGGTTCGGAACAAGATCAGTGCTGTTGACCTTCGGTCTTGGCGCAAATTCCAACCGCTCTTGTTTTCGGTCCGATACGAAACCGATTTCCTCGCTGAACGTGCGGACGCTATCCTCGTCCACGATCGCCAGCGTGTGAACGACGCCGTGGCCGAAAGCGGTTTTCCGGCTCCGGATGCTCCCGCGTCGTGCCACGACCCCCAAGGACAGGAGAAGTTGCTGGGCTTCAATCGCAAGGCGTTCGGATGTCGTCGAGAAACTCGGATATCCACTGCTCGAGTGAAGATGACCGTCCCCTTCGAACAGGCCTCGCAGGAATGCGCGGGCGGTGTCCGCCGATCCGGTCAAGATTTCTGTCGGGATGAACGCGTTCGGCGAAGACCCTTTGACCCAACCGAGCCGCTCCATCCACCGCACGAGGTCCCGACACTGGAATTGGACATCGATGTATCCGCCTCCCTCACCCTCCGTGATTCGATTCGCGGCGAGTCCGAAGTTCCTCTCCATCAAAATCCGAATCCGGTCCATGACCTCAATGTCGACCGTGCCGACCGTGATGATGAAACGTCCGACCGGACTCGTGCAACCATCGGCCATGTAAAGCCCCAGGAGTTCGGCGAGCTCCGAATTCATTTCGGAAGGAACGCGGATCCGCGTGGAGTTCGGATGCTGTTGTCCAAGCGGGGGCAGGGGCCAATCTCCTTCCCTCAGGTCCTGTGCTTCGCGCCACACGACTTCTCCTTTGTCGTCCACGGCCGCCAACGCGTGGTTGTAGGTCGCGCCTAGCCGGAAGCCGAGCTCGGTTTCAATCGAATATATCTCCGCGGGTCCGTTGTCCTGCGCAACGAGGGCGTGCGAATATCCCGTTCCGTCGAATACTCGATCACGTGTGAAGTTCTCTCCCAGGGGTGGACTGTTGAGGAGCCGTCCGAGGGGCTTGAGTCCCTCGGAGGTCCGCAAGAGACTGTCAACGGAAATGCAGCCGCCCTGCTTGACCGTTTGAGTCGACGCGTCGAAGATCTTCATGCATGAGACAGGGCCCGACGCGACGCCCATCGTCGACTTCACGAAGTCTCCCTTCGGCCGCAGCCGCGAGAAGGAGAAGCCGGTGCCGCCCCCGCTTTGATGGATGAGCGCCTGGTGTTTCAGGCTCTCGAAGATGCCGATCAGGCTATCGTCCACAGGCAAAACGAAACAGGCCGACAACTGTTGGAGTTCCAAACCCGCGTTCATCAGGGTCGGACTGTTGGGCAGGAATTCCAGGTTCGAAATGATCCGGAAGAATCGGCGTGCGGTCTCCTCG
>QHZO01000260.1 GCA_003224695.1 Acidobacteriota bacterium | reverse complement strand
AATTGACCGCGACTATAAGGGCGGAACATTGCACGTGGTCGGCATCCTGGAAAATGGCTTTCTTTTCATGGCGGATTTGGTGCGCGCGCTTCACACGCCGGTCGTGTGCCACTTCGTGAAAGCCGAAATGCACGACCTGCCATCGGGCAATGCATCGTTGCGCGAAATCGTGTTCACGCCCAAAGTGGACGTGGCCGATAAAGATATTTTGCTGGTGGACGCCATCCTGCAATCCGGCGTGACGCTCGACCATCTGAGGCAGATGATGCTCACCGAGAACGCCCGGTCGGTTCGGACCGCGTTCCTGCTCGAGAAGAGGGAGGAGCGAAAAGTGGACCTCCCGACCGACTATGTGGGCTTTAAGACCAAGAGCAAGTTCCTGGTAGGCTTCGGGTTGGGGTACCAGGAGAAATTCCGCAATTTGCCGGTCGTGGCGACGCTGGCTTAATCCATGTTTTCGGGTACCGGAAGGGTAGGGGAAAGCATCTAATCCCACGGCAGGGGTCCCGAGGAACCAGAGAGGGCGCTGTGAATTCGGTCGTCAAAAATATCATCTTTTGGGTGCTCATGGTCGTCCTGACGGTTTTGGTCTGGGCCGTCGTGCGGCAGGCCTCGGCGGATAAGCCGCTCGATATGACGTTTTCGGAATTCGTCAATGACGTAAATAGCGACTCCGTCTCCGAAGTCACCATTTCGGGGACCGATGCCCAGGGCACGCTGCGGAAAAACAACACGAAGTTCAAGACCACCATCCCGGCGAATTACCCCGACCTTTACAAATCACTGACCGATAAGAACGTCAAAGTCACCATTAAGGACAACTCCAACGGGACCATGATCAGTTGGGTGATGAACGGCCTGCCGTTGCTGCTGCTCCTGGGCCTGTGGATCTTCTTCATGCGGCAAATGCAGTCGGGCGGGAATAAGGCGCTCTCCTTCGGCAAAAGCCGCGCGCGCCTGCTTTCCAGCCAGCAAAAGAAGGTGACGTTCAAGGACGTCGCGGGCGTGGACGAGGCGAAAGAAGAGCTGCACGAAATCATCGAGTTTTTGCGCGAGCCGCAAAAGTTCCAGAAGCTCGGCGGACGCATTCCGAAAGGCGTGCTGCTGGTGGGGCCGCCGGGAACGGGCAAGACGCTGCTGGCACGCGCCATCGCCGGCGAGGCCAATGTCCCGTTCTTTTCCATTTCAGGCTCCGATTTCGTCGAGATGTTTGTGGGCGTCGGGGCTTCCCGCGTCCGCGACCTCTTCGAGCAAGGCAAGAAAAACGCGCCTACGACGAGCGCGAACAGACGCTCAACCAATTGCTGGTGGAGATGGACGGATTTGAGTCGAACGAGGGCGTCATCCTGGTCGCCGCCACGAACCGCCCGGATGTCCTCGACCCGGCTCTGCTGCGCCCCGGCCGCTTCGACCGGCGCGTGGTGGTCCCGCTGCCCGACGTCGGCGGGCGCGATGGCATTCTGAAAGTTCACACCAAAAAAATCCCGCTCTCGGAAGATGTGGATATTTCGGTGCTCGCCCGCGGCACGCCGGGGTTCTCCGGGGCCGATTTGGCAAATCTGGTGAACGAAGCCGCCCTGCTTGCCGCGCGCCAAAACCGCAAGCACGTCATCATGGCGGACTTCGAGTCATCGAAAGACAAGGTCATGATGGGGAAGGAGCGGCGCTCCATGGTCCTCTCGGAAGAGGAGAAAAGGATCACCGCCTTCCATGAAGCGGGGCACACCTTGGTCATCTGCAAGGTTCCGAACGCCGACCCACTGCACAAGGTCACGATCATTCCCCGCGGCATGACGTTGGGCGTGACGGCCTGGCTGCCCGAGGGCGACCGCCACACTTCCTCCAAGGATTACCTCGAAGACCGGCTGACGATTGCCATGGGGGGGCGCGTGGCCGAGGAGCTTTTCCTCAATAGCATGACCACCGGCGCCGCCAATGATATCGAAAAGGCTACGGAGCTCGCCCGCGATATGGTTTGCGAATACGGGATGTCCGACCTCGGACCGCTGGCTTTCGGCAAGAACCAGCAAGAGATTTTCCTCGGGCGCGACCTTGCTACGCAGCGCGATTTTAGCGAAGACACGGCCATCAAGATTGATCAGGAAGTGAAAAAGTTTGTGATGACGGGCTACCAGCGCGCCAAAGATATTCTAGGCTCCAACCGCGAAGCCCTCACTCGCATTGCCGAAGCTTTGCTCGAACGCGAAGTCCTGGATGCAAACGAAGTCAAGCTGCTGATCGAGGGGAGGCCCTTGCCCGAACGCGTCCTGCCCTCCCCCCAACCCCAGACGACCCAGGTCCTCAAACCGCAGCCCACGCCGGGAGTCCCCGGCCGCGAGCGGCCCCAGCCGGCGTGAGAGTGAAGCAAAGCCACTTTCCACCCTTGAGCTTCCCTTACTGTCCGTCGCCGTTCTGCTGAACCTGCCATCCTAAACGAAGGATGTTATAATCGGCCCGTGGTTATCGGAACCAAAATCACCCACGCGGATCTTCTCGCCCTTCCGGAAGATAACTTACGCCGGGAGATCATTGATGGGGAGATGTTTGTGACGCCTTCGCCGATTGCAAACCATCAAACGATTCTGGTCAATCTTCTCACTGAGCTAAGCAACTTTCTCAAACGCCACCCGATGGGCAAAGTGTTTGTCTCGCCGCTCGACGTCATTCTCAGTGATTACGATGTGCTCCAGCCCGACTTGCTTTTCGTGCTTAACGAAAGGGCGGAGATTGTCAAGGACTGGATCCGTGGCGCGCCGGACTTGGCAGTGGAAATCCTCTCGCCCACAACCGCGAAGCGCGACCGGGGAATCAAGCTCAAGGCTTACGCGCGTTTTGGAGTTAAAGAGTACTGGATCATTGACCCCGCAGCCCAAGCGGTAGAGGTCCATCGGCTCAGTTCCGGCGGTTACGAACTGGCCGGAACCTTCGATCTAGACGACACTCTGAGTTCAGCGCTTTTGCCCGGCTTCGAAATCGAGGTGGCTTCGATCTTCGCCCTTTGAGGCGGGCTGGCTTGATTTAGTCCCACCGTCGTCTTTCCCTTTCACACGCCATCAGGTTCGTGGCTAGAGAATCTGTCAGCCGAAGGCGCCGGCCCAACCCGTCGTATAATTCCATGCGTGAGGGCGGCGCGCCGTCAGCCGCGCGAGTTGCGGTCTGCGGTGTCTTTTGCCGGTTGGACGTTCATGCGGACGCTGATGCTTTTTCGACGCCTCCTGGCGGTAGGATGTCTCGCGGCGAATTGCCTTTCCTTGTTGCTGGTCGCGGGCATTTCAACCATGGCGCAATCGGCGGGCGGCGCGCTGGTCGGCGCGGTCGAGGATTCGCAAAAGGCTCGTATCCCAAGTGTAAAGATCACCGCGAGCGCGCTCGACATTGACTTTGAACTGGAGACGGTTTCGAGCGGCGACGGCGAATTTCGGCTCGAGCCGCTTCCGCCCGGCGCCTACCGCGTCACGTTTCACAAGGAAGGGTTCAGCGATTACGTCTGCCCGCAGGTCGAAGTCCGCGCGGGCTCTATTCCTAATCTTCAGGTGACTCTTGAAGTGGCCGGCAATCGTGAGGTGGTGACCGTAGGGCAGTCCGGCGGATTGCCGCCACTCGAGACCGCCAGCAGCGTCACGAAGGCCAACATCTCTGAACAAGAGATCGACGGGATGCCGCTTGCGGGCCGCAGCTTCGCCAACATGGCTTACCTCGCACCGATGACCGAGCCGGTGGAGCCTTCCGATCCGACCAAAGCTCGCATTACCGCCGTATCGTTCGCGGGCAGCTCAGGATTGAATGTGGACCTCTCGGTGGACGGCGGCGACAACAATGACGATTACATCGGCGGCTTCCTTCAGAATTATTCGCCCGACGCTATTCGGGAATTTGTGGTGCGCACGGCGCAATATGACGCCGACACTTCGCGCTCCAACGGCGGCTCCATCATCATCGCAACACGGCGCGGCACGGAGCGCTGGCACGGCGGCGGGGCCTTCTTCGAGCGCGCCGCGGGACTGAACGCGCGGAATCCGCTCGACAACCCCGAGCCGAATCCGAAGGCGCCCTTCTCGCGGCAAAACGCCGCGCTGGAAGTGGGCGGACCGCTCCGGCCCAAGAAGCTTTGGCTATTTTCCTCGTTCGAGTTTGTGCGTGAAAACTCGAGCGTCGCCTATAGCTCCACCTCGACCGCGGAGTTCCGCGCCCTGGCCGAGCTCGCTGCATTGGGCGAAATCCCAGGTGTCCCCTCCATTGACGTGCCGGCGTCCACGCCCGCGCCGTTTCGCGACCAGATCTTCGACGCCCGGCTCGATTGGAAGCAGTCCGACCGGTCGAGTTGGTTTTTTCGCGGCGCGTTCGACTTGAATAACACCCAGAACAATTTGGTCGAGCAGGCTTCCCTGCCCTCGACCGGCGCCACAACGGGCGCCCGCTGCGCCAACGTTCTCGCCAACCAGCAAATGGAATTCAACCCGTCTTGGGCCGGCTCGCTTACCGTCGAAGCCAGCCTGTCTCGCAATCGCCAGACGCGCAACTCGAATCTCGGTTTCGCGCTGGCGTTCCCCTTCAGCTCGACGTATCTCGCGACTTCGGGCTTCGAGACTTTCGGAGATAACCAGTTTGCGACCGCAATCACCGCCTTCCCGGTCCTCCGCGCGCAGGAAAAATACCAGTTCCGCAACGACCTCACCCATTTCGATCCCTCACACACAGTGAAACTTGGCGTCAATCTGATTCACGAGCCGGTGCTTAGCGGCCAGTTGTCCGATACCCCCGAGCGCCTGGTGAGGTTTGACCAGAACCCGAGCACTTACCTGGATAATGGCATAAGCGTTCTCCCCATTATTGAAAGCACGCCGGTGAAGCCGGGCTCGGCCGGCGGCTTTTCGCAAAACGTCCAGCGCTTGGGCTTATATCTTCAAGAATCGTGGCGGGCGCGCCCGCGATTCACGCTCAACTGGGGCGCGCGTTACGACACTACTTTTGGGCTGTTCCTCGCCGAAGGCCGCGGTCAAGACCAGAACGCCGCGGTCCGGACGCTCGCTCGGCTTGGCATTCCCCTCTCGCCCGGCATCCCGCGCGATTATCGCAAGGCCATCGCCCCGCGCCTGGGAATTGCCTACGCTCCCGGTGGTTCGGGGAAAACCGTGTTGAGAGCCGGCGTCGGCGTCTATTACAACGACCTCGCCCAAAACGGTTGGGTGGAAGCCCTGAGGGCGGTCAATACTCCATACAACGGCGCCCTGCTCGGCCCCGGCGATTCCGGCGCCGTCATTTCTCCCGATTACCACTCCCCGTACGACCTCCAGGCAAGCGCCGGCCTCGAGCACGAATTCAGTTCCGCATGGGAGCTTTCACTCGCGTTCGAGCACCATAAGGGGAACCATCAATACCGCGCCTATCAGTACGTCCCCGGATTCACGCTTCCGCCCGGCGCGCCTTCCATCACTTTCTATCGCACCGATAACCGCTCGCGGTACGACGGCTTCTCCGCCGGGATTCGTCGTCACACCTCGCGCCTGGACCTGATCGCTCATTACACCCTGGCGAGCGCCGCCACATGGGGTTCAGTCGTGGGCGAGCTGTTTGATTACGTGAACGGAGTTTCAAACCCGCTCGACGCGTTCGGTCCAGGTGACTACGGGCCTTCGGGGGAGGATGTTCGGCATCGCTTCGTGCTGGCGGGAATCTGGACATTGCCAGGGGGCTTCCAGTTGTCGGCGCTCGGGCAAGCCGAAAGCGCGCGCCCCTTCACACTTTCGACGCCTGTGGATCTCAACCACACGGGAGTAACCACCACCGATCGCGCCGTGGTGAACGGCCGCCAGACTTCCCTCGATGAGTTCCGCGGCGCACCCTACGTGCAATTTGACGTGCGTCTGAAACGCGACTTCCGGGTGTCGGAGCACCTGGCGGTAGCCCCGTTCGTTGAGTGCTTCAACCTCTTCAACCGCGTGAACCCGGGCAATAATTTCGTCGCCGATATCTCCGCCCTGCCCAGTCCAGTCAATAACCTTTTTGACGCCACGGCCTTCTGCTTGAACGCCGCCTGCACCGAGACTTCGCCTATCACCAGTCTCAGTCAGCTTCGAGTCCCTGCCGGCGCGCTGGGAGATTTCTTTGGGCCCGGCACGACGGTCGGGATTCCTTTCGCGGCGCAACTGGGCGTGCGGCTGACGTTTTGAGTTTCGAAGCCGGCGCTAATCTTCGCCCTTTTCTTCCCAATCCTCTTATACTCGCTCGGCGTAAATTGACGCGTCAAAAGGGAGGCTGCGCATGAAACTGTTTGTGGCGGAGTTTGTGGGTACCTTGCTGTTAGTTCTATTGGGCGACGGTGTGGTGGCCGCGTGCCTGCTCCGGCGTTCCAAAGCCGAGAATGGCGGCTGGATGGTGATCACCACTGGGTGGGCTATGGCCGTGGCGATGGCGGTTTACGCGGTGGGCAAGATCAGCGGCGCGCATATCAATCCCGCGGTGACGCTCGGCCTCGCCGCCGTGGGCAAATTCGCATGGAACCAGGTGCCCGCGTACCTCGCGGCGCAATTCCTCGGCGCATTTCTCGGCGCGATTCTCATCTGGCTGGTCTATTTCCCCCACTGGCGCGAGACGGAAGACCCCGCGCTCAAGCTAGCGGTCTTTTCGACCGCCCCCGCGATTCGGCATCCGCTCGCAAACTTGTTCACGGAAATCGTGGGTACGGCTGTGCTGCTGTTCGGAGTGCTGGCGATTACCGGGGATTCGGGCGCAGCGGCAAGCGGCTTGGCGCCTCTTCTCATCGGTCTGCTCGTTTGGGCCATTGGGCTTTCGCTTGGGGCGCCGACCGGCTACGCCATCAACCCTGCGCGCGACCTTGCCCCGCGCCTCGCGCATGCGCTGATGCCCATTCCCTCGAAGGGCGGTTCGGATTGGGGTTACGCCTGGATTCCCGTGGTCGGGCCTGTGGTTGGCGGCATCGCGGGCGCCGCGGCTTACGTCAAACTCTTTGGCGCATGAGAATTGAAAAGCGTGCGAGGTTGGCTCGCCTCGGGCCCCGCGTCCGGAGCCGTTCCTAAACCTCTAACGCCTGTCGAACAGCGGCTCTCGATTCTTTGCGTCCTTTGCCTCTTTGCGCCTTTGCGTGAAAGGTTCTTGAAATAAGAATGCGGCCTCGATTCAAAATCCGCGTTGCCGGCCGCAAGGTGGAGCTCGGCCGCCGCACGTTCGTCATGGGCGTGGTGAACGTTACGCCCGACTCGTTTTCGGATGGTGGATCTTATTTCGACGCGGCCAGCGCCGTCCGCCGCGGCGTGGAACTCGCCCGCGAGGGCGCCGATTGGATTGACGTGGGCGGCGAGTCCACGCGCCCCGGCTCGCGTCCTGTTTCCGCTGAGGAAGAGATGCGCCGCGTCCTGCCCGTCATCCGCACGCTGGCGCGAAGATTGCCGCAAGTCCCGATTTCCATTGACACCACGAAAAGCGCGGTGGCCGAAGCGGCGCTCGAAGCGGGCGCTAGCATCATCAACGACATCAGTGGCCTCGCCTTTGACCCTGAAATCGCGCGCATCGCCGCTCGCTCGGGTGCGCCGCTGGTCTTGATGCATCTGCGCGGCCGGCCCGAGACCATGCAGCGGAAACCCTTTGCTCGCTCGGTGTGGCGCTCGGTACGCACCGGGCTCGCGGCCTCCATCCGGCGGGCGCTTGCGGCGGGCATCCGCCGCTCGCAGTTGATTCTCGACCCAGGCCTCGGGTTCGGGAAGTCGCGCCGCCAGAATTTTGAGCTGCTTGCGCATCTCGATCGTCTTCACTCCTTTCGTCTGCCGCTGCTGGTGGGAACTTCGCGCAAATCATTCGTCCAGGCCATTGCCGCAGGCGAAGGTCTCGATGCGCCAAAAAGCGGGCAGCGGGCTCGGAGCTATTGGAGGCTGCTCTCGTCCGAGCGCCTGGCATCGAGCGTTCGCGCCCTGCCCCAGCCGCTCCTTGCCGGCGACGCGGCGGCGGTGGTTGCCGCGGCCCTTGCCGGTGCTCACGTCGTCCGCGTTCACGATGTGGCGAGCGTTATTCCCGCCCTCCGCATCGCCGACGCAATTCTCGAAGCAGGCGCATGAGCAATCCGATCAACAAAGATCCTCCGTTCGGTGTTCGGAGTTCGGCGTTTCGCCTCCGAACTCCCAAGGAGGAGCGTTCATTTCGACCTCTCGCCAGGCTCACGAAACCGGGATATGATGACGATGAGAGCCCATGGGAGAAAAACCGCGTCTTTTCGGCACGGACGGGATGCGCGGGGTGGCGGGCCGCTACCCGCTCGATCCCGAGACGGTGAGCAAAACCGGCAAGGCGCTCGGGTCGGTTCTCGGCGAGAACGGCGCGAGGACACGCGAGAATCCAGCGCCGCGATCGCACGGGCGCTCGCCGCGGGCCTTCGCGCCGAGAATATCGAGGTTGCTTATGCCGGCGTCATCACCACGCCCGGCATCGCGTATCTCGCGCGGCGGGGGGGATTCGATGCCGGCGTGGTCATCTCCGCCTCGCACAATCCTTTTGAAGACAATGGCATCAAGATTCTTTCAGGGGAAGGGACCAAGCTCTCCGATACCGTGGAGCTTGAAATCGAGCGCCGGATGCTCGGAACGGAGCCCGTCCAAAGCCTTGCGTCGCTCGACTTTTCCCCGGCGCTCGCCGAGCTCTATGCCCATCACCTTGCGGAGCTCGTCGGGCCCGGCCTCGATTTCTCTTCGTTCCGATTGGTGGTGGACTGCGCGAACGGCGCGGCGAGCCGCATTGCTCCTGAGCTCGTGGGGCGGCTTGGTGTTCGCGCCGAAATCCTGAACGCCCGGCCGGACGGCCGCAACGTCAATCAGAACTGCGGAGCGCTTTATCCCCAGGAGATGACGGCGGCAACGCGCCAAGCCCAGGCCGACTTGGGCGTGGCCTTCGACGGTGACGCCGACCGCGCCATCTTCGCGATGCGCGACGGCCGCGTTGCCGACGGCGACTTCGTACTCTACGCCGCCGCGAATTACCTCCACGATCGAGGCGCCCTCGGAGGCGGCGCGGTGGTGGGCACCGCGATGTCGAACTATGGCCTCGAAGTGGCGCTCGCGGGCCGCGGCATTGGACTTAAGCGCACGGACGTCGGCGACAAATACGTTCTCGAGGAGATGCTTCGCTCGGGAGCGAACCTCGGCGGCGAACCCTCCGGCCACATCATCTTTGCCGATCGCTCGCTCGCGGGCGACGGCTTGGTCACGCTCCTCGAAATGCTCCGCATCATGACCGAGACAGGCCAGGAATTCGCGGAGGTTGTCCGGGGCCTCCACCCTTTCCCACAAAAAATCACCAACGTTCGCGTCCGCGAAAAACCGCCGCTTGAATCCGTGCCGGGAGTGGGCGAAGCTTTGGCCGCCTGCCGCGACGAGCTTGGTAAGCGAGGGCGCGTGGTGGTACGATATTCGGGCACGGAACCTGTGGCGCGCGTGATGGTGGAGGCGGAATCGGCGGAGTTGGTCGAGCGCCACGTCACGCGGATCGCCGAGGCCATCGCCCGGACCTTGGGAAGCGCGGAAGGCAAGCCCTGACCTGCCGGCCGTAGGCAGGTTCGCGGCCGCCGAAGCTTCGCGTAAAGGTTCCGGCCTGCCGTCAGCAGGCAAGTGAGGGAGCCGCCCATGCGCATCCCCGTAAACATTTTCTTCGCGTTTCTCCTGGTGCCTTCGTCCGCGCTTCGCGCGCAGACCTCGCCCAAGCCGCTCACGGCGGATACGCTGCCGCGGTATCTGACCAATTACGAGCGCAACCTGATCCCGCTGGAGGGCGCGTACGGGCAAATGGAAAACGATCCGATGCCGCTTTACGATCAACAAGGCCAGCCGCTCGGGCATCGCCCGCTCGAAGACCGCCGCCAGTCGCTCGCCAACCTGCGCGAGACGCTGCACAAGCTCTCCGCGAAGCCCGGCGACCTTCGCTTGGCGCTCCGGCTGTTCTTTCAAACGGATGACCTGACCGACGACCTCTACGAACTATCCCAATTTGCCTACGACAACGACCGGGAAGAATTGGGCAAGCAGCTATCGGACATCATGAACACCCTTGACCGCGACCGCGCCGTGCTCGAGAACTACGCGCTGGGGCTGGCCGAAGAGTCCGAGGCTCGACTCGAGGAACTGGAGAAGCGGAATCAGGAGCTCGAGGCAAAGGCCAAGGGAGCTGCGAAAAAATAACGGCGGGTGGCGCTGATTTTTCCGGGGACGTGCAACCTGCCCGATGCCCTGGCATCCTAATCCCCGTGGTAATACCTCCGGGAGGTTGGCCATGCAGCGAAACCGAATCCTCACGGGCATGTTAGCACTAGCCGCCATCACATCCACAAATAAGCCCGCGCTTGCCCAGGCGGCCGCTCCGGGCCAATCCCCGCTACCCGCCGCGCCCGCGAAGACTGAGCTGACGAACCCCGGCCTGCCTGCGCAGTCAGGCATCATCGTCCCTGTGGACACAACCATCCCGGTGATCTTGAAGAATACGATTTCCACCCGGACGGCGAGCGTGGGCGACTCCATCTATTGCGAAACGATCTACCCGGTCACGGTCGGCAACCGCATCGTGATTCCCGTGGGAAGCTACGTCCGAGGCTCGGTCACGCAGGTCGTGCGGCCAGGCCACGTCAAAGGAAGAGGCCAGCTCGGCTTGCGTTTCGATGGCATTACACTGCCGAACGGCACCACGCACCAACTGCGCGCCACGCTTTCCGGCTTTGGAGGGAACGGCAGGCAAGGGTTCAAAAAGAGCGAATCGAAGATTGAAGGGGAATCCTCAAAAAGCCAGGACGCCGTGCTCATC
>QHZO01000041.1 GCA_003224695.1 Acidobacteriota bacterium | reverse complement strand
AGCGGGCTCGTTGTCCCAGTCCCGCCGGCCATCAGCACGCGTCCGTCAGTGAGCAGCACGGCCGTTGCGCCCGTACGTGGTGAAAGCATTGTCCCAGCCGCAAGCCAGGTGCCTGTCGGAGGCGCCGAGAGGCTCGAGCCCTTAACCAACAGCGCCATCCCGATGAGCGTTAGTCCGATTGTGGCCAGAAAGTAGTTTTTAACCCGCGTCATGTCGTAGCCTCTCTCAGCAGATTGCCGGCTTGGCTCCGACAGGTCGGGGTCTCAGCCGCACCGATGGTGCGTGGCGGACAAAGTGCCTGCGTCCTCGGCGGTGGTGCTCGCCGGGACGTGCATTGGAGCGTGCAGTTGAGATACCAATCTGAATGGTGTGGCGAAGCATTTTTCAACAGACTGATACGCAACGGATTATGATGTTGATTTATTAGTTAATTACTTATGTGGTGTCAACTTAATGGGTGGTCTCACGCAATAAACTGCACGCAATGATTAACGCTTGTCATTCGGTTTGCGTTTGCGCTCGGGCGCTTCGACCGGGAATGCCTGCGCCGTACCAGTCTGCTGCGGGGCCCGCGCAGCGGACGGCGTTGCAGCGCGCACTCGGCAATGACACACCGAGTCGGCGGAGACAAACCGGCTCTTGCGGGCTTCCGCCACCGCGCGAATGCCGCGCGGAGAGCTTGGCGCTCTTGCGGTTTTGAAGTTGAAGGTCACTTGCCTTTTTCCGGCTCCGTCGAACCTCGAGGGGTCAACTGGTAATCGTTGAATTGCGCGGCCATCGTGGCGGGGAGGTCCGAGACGGGTGGAAGAATGGTGCGCACGATGTGGCCGCGGCACAGCACGATCGCGCCGGCTTCGCTCCCGATTTCGGCGGGGAGGGGGAACGTCAGCTCCAGTGCCGTGTTCACGGCCACGAGGTCCCGCGCGTTGAACAGCACGCCGGAGCGGCTGATGTTTTCGGTCTCGCCCGTATGCCAGTTGTCCTTGCCTTCGGGCCGGTAGTGAATGGCGGTTCGGATGGGGAAGCGCGCGGCTCGCTTGACTTCCTTCTTCTTCTTATTATTCGAGCGGTCAGTCATGACGGTCACCTCGAGTTCGGCCTCTCACGCCCGGGGAAAAGGTTGGCGGTCGAACACGCGAATTGTGGCGCAACGCTGCGGATTCGCCAATCGCTCGAAGGTAGGGGGTAGACGGCACATTGGTGCTATGACTTGAGTACAGGACAAAGGTATCACGATGGATTGAATAAAGAACAGAGGTTCTGAGGCCTTTAAATGTTAGTAAAGGCTTGCCGTGCATGGATGGCGGGAGGCGCCAGGTAGTGGCCTGCGCCGCGAGCGGGATCGTTAAGGGATCACCATCGGCTCGGCATCCGCAAGGCGACGGATTGTGCCAAAGCCGTGCGACTCCTCATCCCATTTCTCGCCGTGGACGGGCACAGTCACGCGCGGGCAAATGGCGGCGGCGGAGGCGCGCAGATCGGCCGGCGAGGCGTGGCCGCTCGTATGGATATAGGCGATCTCGGCGCCGCCCGCGGGGCACCATTCCAGCGCCTGCGCGTGGGTGGCACACACGCTGGTCCTCAAGCATGCGCCTGGTGCGCTGACGACGACATAAAAAACGATGCCGTCGCCACGCGCGTCGCAACTCGCGAATTAAGCGCCGCTGGTCTTGAGAATGGATGCTCGCGGTATGAGACTTTGCCTTTTGAGGAGCATTCGCGCATACTTAAGTCGGCTTCCCGAAGGTGTGCAGTATGAACTGGCGCGATAGAATCAGTGTTGATCCCTCCGTCTGCCACGGCCAAGCGTGCATTCGCGGGACACGCGTTATGGTGTCCGTTGTGCTTGACAATCTTGGCGCGGGAGAGACGCCCGAGCAGGTTGCGGCAGCCTATCGCCTCGCTCCCGAGGACGTCCAAGCAGCTCTGCTTTACGCCGCCGAACTGGCCAAGGAGCGCTTCGTGCCGCTCGGCGTCGCCCCCGATTGATGCGTTTCAAGACCGACGAAAACCTTCACCCTGAACTCGCCGAGTTTCTCCGCGAAAACGGTCACGACGCGTTAACAGTTTGGGACCAAGGGCTGCGCGGACGGGCTGATTCCGATCTTGCTGCCGCATGCCGGTCGGAGCGTCGCGCCATGGTGACGCTCGATGTAGGATTCGCCGACATCCGCACCTACACGCCGAAGCAGTTTGCCGGACTCGTCGTACTCCGCGTGACCAATCAAAGCCGCCAAAGTATTTTGCCGGTTGCCGCTCAGATACTAAACCTACTGAAGAGCGAGCCGCTAATCGGGCAGTTGTGGGTTGTAGAGGACAGTAATGTGCGCGTAAGAGAGGGCTAAACAGGCGTGGGTGGCGCATGCATTGGTCTTCATGTATGCGCCCGGCCCGCTGACGGAGTCATAAAAAGCGATCTGGTCGCCCCCCGCGGAGCACCCTGAGGCAGAGCCTTGTTAAGACCCGAGGTTAAGCTGTTGATTTCCAGATAGCATCTTCAGTGAGTTTCGCGATAGGAGGAGTAAAGCGATGCGGATAAACTAAGATAAACCATAATGCAAATGCGGGGCGTTTGACAAGCGTCGAAGGTAGTCCTTCAAACGATATTGTTTCCGCATGGGTCCTCAGTGCCTCCCAACTCTCCGGCTCGCTCGGCAAGCCGCCATTTAGAATCCCATCTGATGACCTCCAGCGGAACCATTCGTGCGACTTGGCAGGCACGTAGGCCACCAACCCGGTGTGAGCCAGCGAACCGAGCCAGCGCTTCGGCCGCGGCGCGGGCGGCGGAGGCACGACCTCCGCGACCGGCTTCCCAAAGCGAGTGACGAGGACCGGACGTCGGGTCTTGCGCACACGTTCGAGGACCGCGAGACTAGTCGCCTTAAACTTGGAGATTGCCATTTCTTCCATAGGACTTTTATACTATAGTCAACAACCATGGTAAATCCGTTTTCAGGCCACCGCCTTTATACCGCGCGCGAAGGCCTGCTCCCTTGGGAAGTCACAATCCCTCGAAACGCCTCGGCTTTCTGCTATAAGTAGCCCCCGGACAATTGAAAGGGGACGGACATGGAAAAGCGTCAACTCCGCAGCCGTGACTGGTTTGGCAAGAACGATCGTTGGGGCACCGCGCACCGCGCGTGGCTGCGGGCGGAAGGCTTCTCAAGTCAGGTCTTCGAAGGGAAACCGGTCATCGGGATCGCCAATTCCTGGAGCGAGCTCAACAACTGCAACGCGCACCTGCGCCAACTGGCCGAAGCCGTGAAGCGCGGCGTTTGGGCGGCCGGCGGCTTCCCGCTCGAGTTCCCCACCATCTCGCTCGGCGAAATGCTGATGAAGCCGACCACGATGCTTTATCGCAACCTGATGGCGATGGACGTCGAGGAATGTATCCGCGCTTATCCTCTGGACGGCGTGGTGCTGTTATGCGGTTGCGACAAGACGACCCCGGCACAGCTGATGGGGGCGGCGAGCGCCGACGTCCCGGCCCTTATGGTTCCCGGCGGGCCGATGCTCGGCGGGATGTGGCGCGGACGCGCCATCGGCTCCGGCACCGACTTCCGCCGCTACTGGGACGAGGTTCGCGCCGGGCGGCTCGGCGAGGAGGAATTCTGCGAAATCGAAGGCTGCGTCTCGCGCAGTGCCGGCCACTGCACGGTGATGGGGACGGCGTCCACGATGGCGGCCATGGCGGAGGCGCTCGGCATGACGCTTCCCGGCGCCGCCGATATTCCCGCCGTGGACGCGCGGCGCAAAGCCCTGGCCGAAGAAAGCGGCGCGCGCATCGTCAAGATCGTGGAACAAAACCTGCGGCCAAGCCGCGTGATGACGCGGCAGGCCTTCGAGAACGCCATCCGCGTGCTCATGGCCATTGGCGGCTCGACCAACGCTATCGTGCATCTGGTGGCCATGGCCGGCCGGTTGGGGATCGAGTTGCCCCTGGCTCGGTTTGATGAGATTTCGCGCGCCACGCCCGTGATCGCGGACATCAAGCCTTCGGGAAAATTCCTGATGGAAGATCTTTTTAATGCCGGCGGAATCGCAGCGGTCATCAAAGAACTTGTGCCTCTGCTTCACGCGGAGGCGCTGACCGTAACCGGCAAGGCGCTCGGAGAGAACGTTCGGCGCGCCGCCTGTTACAACCGCGAGGTCATCCGCCCGCTTGAGAAGCCTTTGCAGCCCGAAGGCGGAACCGCCGTCCTCAAGGGTAACCTCGCTCCGTCGGGCGCCGTCATCAAGCAGTCAGCCGCTTCGCCCGAATTGCTGAAGCACCGCGGGCGCGCCGTGGTCTTCGAGAACAATCAAGATTTGCTGGCGCGCTTCGACGACCCGAACCTGGCCGTGGATGAATCAAGCATTCTCGTCCTCAAGAACGCCGGGCCCAAGGGCGCTCCCGGAATGCCCGAGTGGGGGCATCTGCCCATCCCCACAAAACTTCTCAAAGCCGGTGTCAAAGACGTGGTGCGGCTGAGCGATGCGCGCATCAGCGGCACGAGCTTCGGAACGCTCATCGTCCACGTGGCGCCCGAGGCCGCCGTGGGCGGGCCGCTCGCCATCGTGCGCGAGGGCGACGAAATCGAGCTCGACGTGGCCGCTCGGCGCCTCGAGCTGATCGTCCCGGAAAGTGAAATCAAGAAACGCCTCGCCGCCTGGCGCCCGCCCAAGCCGCACTACACGCGCGGCTACGGGCGAATGTTTCTCGATCACATTCTTCAGGCGGAGCTTGGGTGCGATTTCGACTTCCTCTCGGGCCCCTCCCGGCCCGAAGACGCCGAGCCGTTGCGGCGCTTTCCAAACCCCAGCGTTTGAGCACGAGGGGGAATGTCGAGGCACCTCTCTGAGTTAAGTTTATAAACTGGCCTTTCGGCTGCAACCCACGGCCAGCCATACTCCCCAACTATCGAAGTTCAGGAGTCAGGCGGTACCGATGGCCGTCGTTTTTCGGCGGAGGGTTTCAACTGCCTCCCTAACTACGTCTGGGTCAGGAGCGTCGTTGCCGCATTCAGTGCAGAAATCGCGCTCCGAGTCACTAACTGGATGGCGGCGCAAGTCGAGAAGCTCACGCACGTCTCCCCCGCCGCCCCGGGGCCAGCGTGGGGCGGAAATAGTCGTTGGCCTCGCCGTCCCCTTCGCCCTAATTGCTCGCCCTGCGGGCTTCGGCGCTTCGGCCCAGGCCAACGAGAAAGACAAGAACCAGAACAAACACCAAAACGAAAAGGGGGCATTTCTACCAGGCTGATGAAAAAGTGCCCATCATGTCATGCTGAGCGAAGCTCGCCCCGACTCGTCGGGGCGAGCATCTCGCTCTGCTTTGCAATCAAGAACTTAGATTCTTCGCTCCGCTCGGAATGACATGCGAACTTATGCAAGGAACTAATGATTCAGGACATTAGCGAACTAGCGAGCACCGCAGCGCTTACCGACCTGCTCCCGGCTTTTTGTCCAATTCAGAATCCGAGTTCGGGGCTTTTGAGCACAGGAATATAGGTCACTCCGTAGACAAAGGTGTTATCGCCGAGCAACTCGCGAACGTGGGCGATTCTGGCTGGAACGAAAATGTTGGCGCCGCCCGGCGCGAAGGGAACTGCCACTGAAAGCTGCGCTCCAACCGAGTAGCGTTTCCTGGACTTAAACCGGAATCCCCCGCGGGAAACATCTTCCGTACTCACGAGGTCCTCGCCCAAGAAGCCGTGGCGAACGCAAACGGTCATATGCACGACAACGCGAACGTGCCTGCGCTTGTCCTCGGCCCGCTTGGAACGGAGCGGCACGGCCGAGCCCAGCTGGGTTCCAGCTAAAGTGCCGGGTGCCGGCCCTGCTGCCTGGACGGAAACCTTCCAAAGGCTCGTGTCCGTACAGCGTCCGCAAGGACGCGAGAGGCTGTGGCTCGCCTCGAGCACTTCAGCTTCCAGCGCGTCGAGGTAAACGAGCTCCTTACTGTGACAGTGCCCGCACTCCAGCAACACTCTCGCCGCGGCCTTTTCCGATTCGCTCAATGGCGGAAACCGAATCCCCCAAAACTCAAGGCTCGAATCGAGGAACTCGATTCCATAGGAATAGCCATGGCACCATGGTTTGATCAAGCCGACGATTCGAGCCGCTCCCTCGATGTGCCTCGACGCGTCTCGGACCGTCACCTCCTGCTCGCGGCCGAGGGTGTGTTTGAGAACGATGGCTGCCCCGTGGCGGCTGATGAATTCCGTGTGCGTTTCCTCAGTAAAATCGCTGCCGCGCGAATCGCTCCCTCGGACCTCGATGGGAATCTCCATGACGATCCGGTCGCTCCGGCGAATCTTTTGAGTTTCCATCAAGCTCCTCGGACCCTCACTGAATAGGCGGATGAAGGACTCGGCTTCTGTCAATCGGGGCCCGCTTGCAGCCGAGACAGGCTTCGCCCGTGCGCAATCTCAACCCAAAAGATCTTTCTCATCTAGATTATCGGAGGGCCGCTCGTTGAGGGTGAATCACCTAAGCCGGTGATAGTTTTCGAGCCGAACATCGCCAGGCAGGCCTCGCTAGAAATTTAGCGAGGGTTGCAAAATAGTGTGCCGTTCATTTCTGGTGCGGCGCGCCACGAGCGGCGAAAAACGCCGGCGCTTATGGTAATGGGCAAGGTTCGGGAGGCGCCTTACGACCTGTATGGGCCCACCAGGACTCGAACCTGGGACCAACGGATTATGAGTCCGCTGCTCTAACCAACTGAGCTATGGGCCCGTAATGAGTTATACGTATTGCTTATCCCAGTTCTATCCCAACCTTGCCGATGGCGCGAGAGAATTTCTTCATGGCCTGAGTAGATTCGGCTCGGTCGACAAGGATGTAGCTGGCCTTCGTAGTTGCGACGTTCGCATGACGGAGAATCCCCTGAATGACCTTATCACGCACGCCGAGCTTTCCAAAATTCCGACCTACCCTCCGGCAGCCGAAACCCGCTCGGCTGATTGCTTCCTCGGGGCCAGCGCGATCAGGGTTACGCCGATGACAACGAGGATAGCCGAGCCCACCAGGAATCCCACGCGATCGCTCCCATTCTGGAACGCCAGGGCCGTCATCACTGTGGCGTGCGCAAAGCTCGACCATGCGGCGAAGGCGATCAGGCTGCGATGTTCCCACGGGTTACGCACGGCCATCAGCAGGAAGATGCCCAGCGCGACATAGAGGCTAAGCATCATAGCGTCGCCGTAGTCCGCCGGGTCCGCGTGCCTTAAAAACATCGTGATGGGATAAACGCCGGCCGTAAAGAACCATCCCACCAGCACTAACACCACCTTCAGCGCCCGCACTCGATTCACGGTGTCCTGCTACTAGATCAATACTTCCGGGCGAGCAGCATAGTCAAGACTGAGACGGGTCTTGGGGTTGCTATCCCTCGACGCGGCAGAGCAGGCCGTAAGGAGATTTATTCCAGCCGAGAATAAGGCGCGCTTCGTCATGGACGCACACACGACAACGGGGAGCCCCATTCCCGCACCCCAAGGGCGCCTACACCTCGCGTTATTCTAAGTGGGCTACGCACCGAGATGTGATGGCAATCACTGCTTCCCGGGGAGCAAGCCAAGTAAGTTGGGGACGCTAGCGTGGGCAAAGCAAGCATGGGGAACTTGCTCGCCAGCGGATTTTTTGAAAAGAGAGGGAGACCTGTCATGACTACGAGACGGAATTTCCTGAGGGCCGGCGCCCTAGCGGGCGCGGGGCTGCTTCTGCCTTGGAAACGCGCGTTCCCTTTCGCCCAAAGCCCCACGGGTCTGCGGAAGTTCGTCATCGCACTACCCGGCCTCGGCCCATCAGCCAAAAACGAAATCGGACAGTACATCCCGGTTGCTACGCCGGATACGACGAAGTTCCCAGGAGTCGCCTACTACCAGATCGAGCTCAACCAATACGAGGAACTCCTACATCCAGACCTGCCAAAGCCAACCAGACTGTGGGGGTACCACGATGCCACCGCCGGGGGCGTTCACGCACGGCAATACCTCGGCCCTGTGATTGTGGCGCAGAGCGGCAGGCCGGTCAGAGTAACTTATGTCAACCACCTTCCGGACAAGCATATTTTGCCCGTCGACCATTCTCTAATGGGCGCGGAAGTTGGCCAGCCGGAAAACCGGGCCGTTGTGCATCTGCACGGCGGGTTAAGCCCCTGGACCAGCGATGGGGGACCTTTTGCCTGGAGCACACCCGGCGGCAAAGCTCACGGTGTGGATTGGCAGCCCGGAGACTTTCTATATCCCAACAACCAGAGCGCAAGGCTGGAATGGTACCACGACCACGCCTTGGGCATCACGCGCCTCAATGCATACGCCGGGCTGGCATCGGCTTACCTGATAACCGACGATGCCGAAGCTGGTCTGGTCAATCTAGGCGCAATTCCCGACATCCAGATTCCTCTCATCATCCAGGAAAAGGGTTTCGTGCCCCCGAACATCCATCAAATTGATCCCGCCTGGCGGTGGGGTTCGCGCGGCGATCTGTGGTATCCCCATGTCTATGAGCCCAATATTTGGCCCGATGGTATCACGAACTTCGAGGACAGGTGGGATTACGGTCCCACGGCTGAACCACCGATGCTTCCAGGATCGCTTGCGGGTCCACTGCCGAGTCCCTCGTGTGTACCCGAGGGCTTCTTCGATACGGCGCTGGTCAACGGCGCGGTCTACCCTTACCTTAATGTCGAGCCCCGGCGCTATCGGTTCCGGATCTTGAACGGCTCCCAGGCACGTTTCTACAACCTGCAGCTCTACGTCGCCGACTTGACCGGCAAAGAAGCGAACCTAAATGCGGCCGGCCCAGCCTTCATCCAGATTGGGACGGAAGGAGGCTTCCTGCCCGCTCCCGT
The DNA here is from genome assembly GCA_003224695.1 of Acidobacteriota bacterium. Taxonomy (GTDB): domain Bacteria; phylum Acidobacteriota; class Terriglobia; order UBA7540; family UBA7540; genus Gp13-AA74. The sequence goes on along the minus strand of QHZO01000041.1, from coordinate 616 downwards.
AGTCCTCAACCATCCACCGCTCCCCACGCGGCTCGACTCGGAAGGAGCCGCTGACTTCACAAAGGCTTTCAACCTGTTGCTGGCTCCAGCAGAGCGCGCTGATGTGATCATCGATTTCAGAGGATTTGAAGGGCAAAAATTGATCCTATACAGCGACACCCCAGCCCCGTTCCCGGAAGGAGACCCTCGCAACGACTACTTCACGGGCGACCCTGATCAGACCGGCATGGGCGGCGCACCCTCAACCCGGCCGGGTTTTGGGCCGAACACCAGAACTGTAATGCAAATTCGGGTAGCGACCGGACCCATTTCGACGGAACCGGACTTCACCACCACCCTGAACCTGTTGAACGCCGAGTTGCCGACTGCCTTCGCCAATACCCAGCCTCCGCTACTTTCGAATCAAGTTGGGCAGTATGTCGCGGGTTTGGGCAAGACCTTGAACGAGGACTTTGACAATTACGGCCGCTTGCTCCAGAGGGTGGGCACCACCGACCAGAATGGGTTCAACAACCAGGGGCTGCCCACATGGGGACATGCTTACGTGTCTAAAACTACTGAGAACCCGCACCAGGGAGAAACCCAGGTCTGGAACATCTTTAACCTCACTGGTGAC
>QHZO01000258.1 GCA_003224695.1 Acidobacteriota bacterium | reverse complement strand
AACCTCGGTACGGGCGATACGCGGGATTCTGGGGAGGGGCTATGGGGTGGGTGACAGTTTGGGAAGTGTCATAACCGGCGGAGGCTGGGCGTCCTCGCCGACTTCATGGGCCTGCTGGAACCGCCACTCGGATTCGATCTGAGAACCTTGCCCTTAGAAGAGGCCTGCCTTCTACGTGATAGACGTGCCAATTCCCTGCAACCGGGCGAAAGCTACTGCCCCTGCGCAAGCGCCTTACGCAAATGCCTGGTCCATTTTGCCCACCCAGGATCCGAGGCCGCTAGTGTTCGAATGTCTGCTTGCGCCTCAACTCTCAGTCCCTTCTTGATGTAAGCGGCGGCTCGGTCTCTTATCGCGCGGGGCGCGTAGTAATCGTCTTCGGCAAAAACTTTCGCCATCTGCGTGGCTGTTTCAATGACGCGGTCCCATTGTTGCAAGCTTTCGTAAGTATCCACCAGCACGCAGCAGTTATCGCTGCGGGAGGACATACACCGCAATCGCTCGCGCAAGGTCGCGGGGAGAAGGAAATTGTGAAGTTATTGAGGAGTCGGTGAATGGCCAGGTGACAGGGCGTAGCACGGCGCGCGCCGAACGGGAGCGTTCCGATGCACGCCTAAGTCGCCCCGAGTCGCGCTTTTTTTGAGCGGCGCCCGCAATGTTGGCGTAGGTGTCGCGAAACCCCCTTGTCATAAGGAAGGGAAACCCGCGCCTACAGGATCAAACTTCCCAAGAATGGCCTTGGGGCAAGTCTGGATGTGCTCTTCTCTCCATTTGACGTGTAACGGGGGCACTCGGACTGCACGCGGAGAGGGTTTGGATTTCATTAATGGCCAGCGGTCGAGGAGGGCCGCTGGCCATGAAGAAAAACCGTTCCTCAAAGAGGGCACGTAGTGCTCCGAAGACCATCCTCCGATTGCCCGACCTGGATCACGCCAAAGCCGCCGCTCTCAATAGCCTCACATGCCCGGACGCTCAACGCGGGTACCGGCACGCCATCGCTGAATTCGTGGACTGGTATTGCTCGGAGCCGCGCCAAGTCGTCATAGCCCGCGACAACGGGGCTCGTCGTGCCGTAAGTGCAAGTCTGAACGTTCGCGGAATTATAATAATCCGGCGTAATCGCGAGCGTATTGAGCGTCCCGTTGGCGTTCCAGGCCAGGCTGCCTGAAACCGCGTGCGAATTCACATTGAAAGTATAACTCGTCATCCGGCCCGTATTCGAGTCATAGCCAAAGGAATCCGAGTCCGTCGAGCAGCGTTCTAATAGCTCCGAACGAGTTGCAGGTGATGTTTTGGGCGATGGGGTTCGGGTAGGTGGCCCCGGTGCGGTTTGTGGAAGGCTGGAACCGCCTCAATGGCACGCAAATTTACGTCAACCGCGGCATCGGGAAAGTCTTGATTCCCCTGCGGCTCAATTGCCCGCCTGAAATCGCCTGCCTGCCCCTGCGCCGCGCGTGACCGGCTGAATGGCCCGGCGACGATATCAAAAGCAATCTCGTCGCCACCCGCGATGTGGGCGCTACCCGCAGCGACCAGAAAACCTCGTCCCGCACGTACCCTCGTCAATCGTCCTGTCCGAAATGGATCACTTTTGACCTTCACGAAACGGCCCAACCCTTACAGAAAGTGCAAGGATGGGGTACCCTCCCCCAAACGGTGCGCCACCCGCCCACCCTCTCGCCCCAAAGCGTGGGCCAACCGCCAAAGGGCAACTCGAGCACCGTCATGACTCCCGCCAAGGCTGGTTGCACCTCGCTGTCCGCTCAAACACTTCGGTGACCTTGGTTATCGAAAGTCGCGAAAAAGAATCAACTTACTACAGTCCGCCGAGAGAGGCTTCGTCGAGCCGGGCTGGCTCCAGTGAGGATTTGCGTAGGTGGGGGGCTCAGCAAACGCAGATCGCGCGCGCTCGTCCGGCTCGATGCTGAGGTCCAACTTGAATGACTTCACTTCCTTGGCGCTGGGGTCGCCGGCCCACAACGGGCTGGGCTCTTTACCGAGTTCGACATCCTTGAACTCCAATGTTATCCGCATTCCACGAACGCGGATGTGCCTCACAAGACCCCAGTCCGGATAGTCCGCGCAACGCCCTTCAATGTCCTCTGAGGTGGTAAGCGCTCTGCTGAAATTTTCGCGGGGGTCAGCTGCATCGTAGGACAGGAGGTTATAGCCATCCTTGTCTTTTAGCCAATGCAGGTGGCAATCGAACATGGCGTAGTAGTCGTCTTCGTCGTCGTGAAAAGGATCGCTTGGTTTACCCGCGAAGTCGGTGCTGTGGCAGCCGAGCCAGTACAGAGGCTTGCCTTGCGGCCCATTCAAGTATAAGGCTATTGAGTCGCGGTCCACGTCGGAAAAACTGAAGGTCCTTCTGACCGGAACAATTTCCGGCCAACGCCGGCCTGAACCTGGCATCGGTCGGAGTCCAGTAACCGAAACCATAATCAATAGTAAAGACTTAATCGCACGACCCAAACGCAGACTCATGGAAGATCACTCCGCTTTCGTTCTCTGCGGGCACGGTATGTTAGAGGGTAAAGTCAATCTGATGGCTCGTAGGTTTGGACCCGCGTCCTGGGACTGTGGCATGCTCGGCAATTCTACCCGTAAGGCTCCAGGGAAATGCTATGCTCTTTTCCGTGGCGGGCAGTTTACATCTTCTGACTAGAAGCGGGCCTGCCCGCGATCCTGCTAGAAATCTCGAACACGGTATATCTCTATCGAAAGGGTAATGAGTTGTGCGGTTTCTTATCATCCTTTTGTTTATCATATCTTCATATTCTGTTGCACTGGCCATAGAATTTAAAACGGCAGTTACGCCACTTCCAACTGAGGTTATCGCCGCGGCTTGTCACTATGCGTTAACGTTTCCGGTCCCCAATCATTCGATCCAAGCGGTTTGGGTTATCTTTGACCGCGGCCACGACGTCCATGATCTTTACTCCGATGCGGCGATACTAGCATTTGCTCGTCGTTTCCGGCTTGCGCTTCTATTGCACGGCCACTGCCCGGGAAAGGCCGCTGAAGATCGCATGGACATGAATATGGACCCCTCAAAGGGCCTCGGTAGAGCCTTATTTACCACTCTCGATCAGTTTGCCCGCGCGACCGGTCATCACGAGCTTTCTCGAACCAAACTCATTTTCCTGGGATTCTCGGGCGCCGGGCCTCTTTGCGCACGGCTTGTTGGCTTCGCTCCCGATCGAGCGCTTGCCGCAATTCTCTCTGCCCCTGGTCACTATGAGCCGCGCATTCGTGCGGGTGCAACCGCATTGCCGAGTAGCCCACCTCCCTGTTAAGCTTTGGGGAGCGCGAAGGGCGCATCCGGTCCGCGGAAAGGACAGAAGTCCACCTTGCCACTGCAATTCGTTTTCACGAACTGACTTTCTGCCCGTAAATATGCGGACCTCGGGCCTACGAAAGGAAGTTCGTCATGCCGGTAAGAAGCCTTCCATCGAATCCCGATCTCGATCATCTCAAGTACCAAGCGAAAGACCTGCTGAAGGCGCATGCCGCCCGGAATCCCGAAGTGGCCCAGCGGCTCAGGGAATTTCATCAGCGTTTCAACCGGGCCGCAGACACAGCTATCTTTGACGCCCGGCTAAGCCTCAGTGACGCGCAGCTCGCAATCGCGCGCGAGTATGGATTTAAGAGCTGGGCAAGGCTGAAAAAGCACATTGAGAGACCAACGCCTTCTGATCGTCTACACTTACCGCACCGTGAGCGAATTGAAAACGCCACATTCCGCCGTGCCGTGGACCTTCTCGATGCAGGCGACGCAGCGGGCCTGCGGGCCCATCTGAACCACCATCCGACCCTGGTACATCAACACGTAGCTTTCGAGGGCGGGAACTACTTTCGGAAACCAACCCTGCTTGAATTCGTAGCTGAGAATCCGGTGCGCCATGGCAGTTTGCCGGGCAACATTCTTGAGGTGACCAGAGTTATTCTCGATGCCGGCGCGGAGCGATCCGCAGTGAACGAGACGCTGAAGCTTGTCTCCACTGGCAGGGTGCCACGTGAATGCCGCGTGCAGCTTCCTTTAATTGACCTCCTCTCGGATCACGGAGCCGATCCCAATAGCGCCATACACGCGGCAGCCTTGCACGGCGAATTCGAAGCGGTAAACGCTTTGATCGCGTGCGGAGCTCGGATCGATTTCCCCATGGCGGCAGCCCTTGGACGCATCAACGATGCCCGCCGGTTGATTGCTAACGCGAGCCCGGAGATTGCTGCTGGATGCGGGCGAAGATCCCAACCGATACAACCCCGTCGGCGCACATTCCCACACGACACCGTTGCACCAAGCGGCCGGGGCGGGGCATTACGCAGTGGTCAGGCTCCTCGTCGAACGCGGTGCGAGATTGGATCTGAAGGATATCCTCTGGCAGGCAACCCCGGCTGACTGGGCAAGACACGCTGGCAGGACAGCAATTGAAGCGTATCTGCGTGCACGCGACACAGGGAGCAAGAGGCAGGGGTAGAGCGATTCTTTGTGGATGAGTTACGGCTTATACGGAAAAGTTTGGTCGATCACGGAATGCGGTCGGAGGAGGGATGAGCTACAAACGCGGATTGGGAACGATGAACGCCCTTCCCTGACAATGACCGTTTCGTCCCCGCACCGGGCGCTGGAGTGCACATGAGGGCGGATCGCTTGCCGGGAACCAAGGAAGGATTTACGATTGGGTGGCAAGTAGCGTCTTGACTGGCCGACTCGCTTCAAGGGCCTATACGACTTTGCCGGCTACAAGACTCAAGCCAAATGAAATACGGTTATGGGGCGGGACGGGCGAGCTTTGCGTATCAGCTAACTTAAGTTCTAGTTTGTAACGTGAGAGAGGTGCAGTCCGGGGAAAAGGTACCTGGAAACAGCTGTCAAGTAATATTTCGGAGGACACCATCCTATGGATAGTCTCCAGACTCTTTCCCGAAGGCATTTGCTTAAGGGATTGGCCGCCACGGCGGCACTCGGATATTCGCGGGCGGGACAATGCGCGTCCCCGGCGGATGCCCCCGCAGTCACGTCGAGGGAAAAACTCTTCTTATTTCGATATTCGGATGTCCGGCTAACGGGTGGACCGTTGAAGGACCAGTTCGACCGCATTCATGCGTCTTATATGGGCCTGAACGAGGACGGGCTGTTGAAGGAAATGCGAGTTCGAGCCGGACTGCCGGCGCCCGGGGAATACCTGGGCGGCTGGTATGACCGGGATGGATTCGCGCCGGGGCACTGCTTCGGGCAATATATTTCCGGACTGGCCAGATTCGCCGACGCCACCGGCGATCGAGCCACCGCGGACAAAGCGCGGCGACTGGTGGACGGTTTCGCAGCAGCGATTGGGCCGGACGGATTCTGCTACCCGAGCAAGAAAGCCGCCACCAATTTTCCTGCCTACAACTATGACAAATACGTGGTAGGCCTTCTCGATGCCTATCGATTCGCCGGTGTGGTGAACGCACTCGAGATACTCGACCGCGTTACACGGGGCGCCATCCCGTACATGCCGCCCCGCGCCCTGGATCGTTTGATTGAACACCCCCAACATGGAGCGGATGACGAGTCTTACACGCTCGGCGAGAACTTGTTCTATGCCTACGAGGTCACCGGAAAAAAGGAATACTTTGAGATGGCGAAGAAATACCTTCTCACCCGAACTTATTTTGAACCCTTGAGTCGCGGTGAAAACGTGTTGCCCGGCCGCCACGCCTATAGTCATTGCAATGCCCTGAGCTCCGCGGCCCGCGCGTACCAAGGGTTGGGCAACCCCATGTATTTGGCGGCGATACGAAACGCCTGGGACATGATCGAGCGAACCCAGCAATTTGCCTCCGGCGGATGGGGACCCAATGAAACTTTCGTGGAGCCTGGCAAAGGAAAGCTCGGGGAAAGCCTGGATCAAACGCACGCGCATTTTGAAACGCCCTGCGGCGCTTATGCCCATTTGAAGTTGGCGCGCTACCTCTTGCTCTTTACCGGCGAAGCTCGTTATGGTGACGGTCTGGAACGCGTGCTTTATAACACGGTACTGGGCGCGAAGGATCCGAGCGCTGACGGTCATTATTTTTACTATTCGGATTACCATCCTTTCGCCACGAAGGCTTATTTCCCCGACAAATATCCATGTTGCTCCGGAACCCTGCCCCAGGGGGTCGCTGATTACTTGATCAGCGCTTATTTTCAAAGTTCCGATGGAATCTATGTGAATCTCTTCGCACCTTCCGTGCTCAGTTGGAAAATTCAGGGCGCACCTGCACAACTCATCCAGAACACTGGTTTTCCTGAATCAGAATCCACCGAGCTGCGGCTGAAACTCTCTTCCCCGGCGGAATTCACCGTATACGTGCGCATCCCGAGCTGGCTGCAAAACCCCGCTCAGATCCTGGTGAATGACCGGAGCACATCGGTGGCTGCGGAGCCTCGGACTTTTGCCTCCATCCGTCGGCGCTGGAATAATGGCGACACGATTCAGGTAACCTTCCCGTTTTCTTTGCGCGCCGAGGCCGTTGACGACCAGCACCCGAACACCGTGGCCTTGATGCACGGCCCGCTGATGATGGTGGCGCTCGACCGCATTCCGACTCTGGAAAAAAGCATTATTTCCTCGCCGCAAGCGCTGAAAAAAGTTCCGAACACAGCTGGATTATTCGAGCTGCCCACCGCTCCGGAGAAGCGGCGCTTCGTTCCGTTCTACAAAATTGGCGAGGAAAGCTATACGACTTACTTCCAACTGGCCTAATGCGAAGCGGCCTCACCCACCGAAGTCGAATTGAATTCGTTTTATATACGGGGCAGAGAGCTTTCACCGAGCAATCTGTCACGCTTGGCGATTCTGGCGGGATGAGAGCGAACTCGGAAACCATTTGCAGTTTCTAGTTCTCTCGAGCTTCCAGAATTCTGCCTGGGAAACTCCCTTCGAGGCCCTAATCCAATCTCCTCCAGGCCTGCCGACGCCGGATGATGCGAAGCCGACTCTTCAGGCCCAATCAGCTCCTGGCGCTTTCGACCACCAGGAAATCACTGGTGGGATGGGGATTTATCGCCATGTATCTTCGCCGACCGCACGTCGCGATAACTTCCATCCGTGCCGTCGATCCTGCAATGCTGCCAATCTCAATTCAGGCTACACTTCACACGTTGCCATCTGGATCAGGGAGAGACCCATGAAGCGATGTCAGCGTTTTTTTGCTGCCGGGAGTCTACTTGCGGGCCTGATGTTCTCGAACCAGCAAGTTAAGGCACAGATCTTCAGGATCGCCGAAATGAACACGCGGCAAATCAAGGTTCTAAATCTTCAAAAAACTGTCGTCTTGATTCCCGGCGGAATTCCGGAAGAACACGGACCCTACCTCCCTTCTTATACCGATGGCTACGCCATAGACGCGTACACACAGGAATTGGCACGGGCCATTGTCGCCAGACCTGGCTGGACGGTAGTCCTATTTCCGCAAATTCCGCTGGGCAATGACCCGGCCAACACGATTGGAGCCAAGCGCATATTTCCCGGAAGTTATCCCATCCGCATGGCGACGCTGCGTGCGGTTTACATGGACTTGGCCAACGAGCTCGGAGAACAGGGGTTTCGGTGGGTCTTCCTCGTTCACAATCATGGCGCACCAAACCACCACAAAGCGCTCAACCAGGCTTCGGATTATTTCCACGATGTCTACGGCGGCACCATGGTGCATCTGTTCGGCTTGAAACCTGTGTTCTTATGCTGCGGAATCGAGGACAAAATGTTTTCCAACAAAGAGCGTGAGGAGGAAGGATTCACGGTACATGCGGGAGCGGACGAGCAAAGTGAAATTCTATTTCTACGTCCCGAGTTCGTGCCCCAAGACTATCGAGAAGCCGAATCTCTCACCGGGAAGAATTTTGCCGACTTGGTGCGGATTGCCAAAGTCGACGGATGGCCGGGCTATTTCGGTGCGCCGCGATTGGCCAGCGCGGCCATGGGTGCGCAGGCCTTCGCACTTTCATCGCAAAAGCTGAATGAAATGGCTCTGCAGATTCTGGACGGCCTGGACTACAAGAAGATACCCAGATACGCCGACGAGATGGACCCGCTTAATATTGTCGGCGAAGGAGCAGAGCTGGAATATGAGCAAATGCAGGAGAAACGGGAATTGGATTGGCTGAGAGCTAACCATATTCAATAGGCGACCACATGCCCGGCCCCAATGATCGTCCAAACGGTTGTTGCTCGCGCCACGTGTCCTCGCGGACGAGATGGACGCTGACTGGAATCGCGTGAAGATCGTCCAGGCGGTCGGAGACCCGCGGTACGGGTCCCAGGATACCGACGCCTCGCGCTCCGTTCGCGAGTTCTTTGACCTCATGCGCGAGGCCGGGGCCACGGCGCGCCTCATGCTGGTTCGCGCAGGTGCTGTCCAATGGTCTGTTCCGGTGTCGGAATGCGAATCCGGCTTGCACGTGGTTGGGCACAGGCCGACGGGTCGCCAATGGGCATATGGGGAACTCGCGCTCGCCGCCTCGAGACTGCCGGTCCCAAGGAAGGAAGACCTGCCGTTTAAGTCCCGAGCGGCGTGGCGCTATGTTGGCAGAGACGCAAGTCTCTACGATCTCGAAGACATCTGCACGGGGAAAGCCGTTTACGGGATGGACGCACGCCTCGAAGGCATGGTCTACGCGTCGGTCGAGCGTCCACCGGTTCTGGGAGGGAAAGTAAAATCCTGTCAGGATCAGGAGGCGCTGCGCGTGCCGGGAGTGAAGCAAACTGTTCTCATCGAACCCTTCAAGCCTCCGCATGGCTACCAGCCGTTGGGTGGCGTGGCGGTGATCGCCGACAACACCTGGGCGGCATTTCAAGGTCGCAAGAAATTGACCGTGGTCTGGGAGCAGGGGGCGAACGCTACCTACAACTCCGATCAGTTCCGGAAGGAACTTCAAGAGACCGTGCGCCATCCTTGCAGGGTCATGCGCAATGAAGGGGACATTGATGCGGAATTCACCAAGGGCGGGGAGACTGTGGAAGCCGAGTATTATGTCCCGCACCTGGCACACGCCACGATGGAACCGCCCGTGGCCGTGGCCGAATTCCGCGATGGTAAAGTGACGGTCTGGGCGCCGACTCAGAATCCCCAGGGCGTGCAGGAGGCCATCGCCCAACAGGTTGGTATTCGAAAGGAGGATGTGACGTGCCACGTCACGCTGTTAGGTGGTGGATTCGGTCGCAAGTCGTTTTCTGACTTTGCCGTCGAAGCTGCCGTCCTCTCGAAGAAATTGGGGCGGCCGGTCAAGGTAGTATGGACCCGGGAAGATGATATCAAGTTTGATTACTACCTCCCCGTTGCAGCCGTGTACCTGAAGGCGGCGCTTGATTCCCGCGGCAAACCGACTGCCTGGCTCCAGCGCTCCGCCTTTCCTCCCATCAATTCCACGTTTGACATTGCGGCACGTTACGGCAGCTGGTAGCTTAAGGGGAATTGGATCGAGGTGCCGTTTGACGTTCCAAACCTGCGCGTCGAGACAGGCCCCGCACAAGCTCATGTTCGAATCGGGTGGTTACGGTCGGTGGCAAGCGCCTACCATAACTTCGCCATCCAGTCCTTTGTAAGTGAATTGGCACACAGCGCCGGCCGGGACCCTCTGGAATACCTCCTGGAGTTGTTCGGACCGCCTCGCGTCCTCAATCTCAACATTCCTGACTACCCATCGGAACCCGGTTATCCTCTGGACATAGGCCGTCTACGCAGGGTTACAGAGATGGCTGCGGAAAAGGCCGGATGGGGCAAGCGGAAACTGGGCAAAGGGAGAGGCGTCGGTATCGCGGCACAGCGCTATTCCTTCAATTACGTCGCCTCGGTCGTGGAAGTAGAAGTGAACGAGAAAGGTGAAATTCGCATTCCTCGCATTGATACCGCCGTGGACCCTTCCACGGCGGTCAATCCTGCCAACATCAAAGCCCAATTCGAAGATGCGGCGGTATTTGGAACCAGCATCGCCCGAAGCGGTGAGATTACCGCCACCAACGGCGTCATCGACCAGTCAAACTTCTTCGATTACCAGGTAGCACGTATCGCCGAAGCGCCCTACCAGACGAACGTTTACGTCGTGGAGAGCACCGCTCCGCCGGCAGGGGTGGGGGAACCCGGACTGTCGGTCATCCCGCCGGCGCTTTCGAACGCCATCTTTGCTGCTACCGGCAAAAGGATCAGGGATTTGCCGATTTCGAAAAACCGGCTAACGTGAAAATGGGTTTCTAGCCCGCATTTGCTTTACAGCGTTCGACAATAGCATCCGAGCTTATCAGAATAGTGTTCCCTCGTAAGCGATTTTCCGAGCCCCAGCTGAATGCAATTCATAATTGGATTCCCTGGCCACTTACTAGGCTAGTTCGCGAGTAACGCCGTGGGGTTGACGAATCCACTTGGCCGGGTATGTCCCGTACACGTAGAAGTGGCCGCGTTGGTAGCTGACTTGGCGCCACCGCATTAGATTCCGGTCAGATGACGGGCTACTCGTCCCTATCGGATTGGGGAAGAGTTGCTGACGATCTGCTCGGGAATTGCCAGTTACCAGAACGTCGTGCTCGCGACGGTGAGGCGAAAATTGCCAGTGGCCCGCGGTCGGCACCCAGCGTTTTTCTGTAGTAGACTTGGCCCATGATCCGCCAGATCGCGCCTCAGTTCTTCACCATGGACATTCCCGGCACTCTTGCCTACTACAAAGATAAGCTTGGCTTCGAGTGTTTGGGCACGTGGCAGGATCCGCCGGTCTACGCCATCGTTGCGCGCGACCAGCATGCGATTCACTTCCGCTGTGCCGAGCCTCCCACAGCCAACCCCAACAAATATTCGGACGAACTGCTCGACGCGTACGTATTCATCGAAGATGCGGACGCACTTTACGCCGAGTATGCAGCTCGAGGCGTGGAATTCACGCGCGGACTTGCCAACATGCCATGGCACTCGCGTGAGTTTGTAGTGAAGGATTGCGACGGGCGGCTGCTTGCGTTCGGCGCGAACTTGTAGTCTCTCTCGGTTACGCCGCCCTGACTAGGTAAAGCGGATGACCTCCAGATAGAGGTGGTTCGCCGCGAAAGCACGCGCAGGGATGTTGGCGAACGCAAAGTCCTCGCGCGGTTCGCGGATGCGGACTTCGATGGCGGCTCGACCGTCGTAGAAATGCCAGATGCCAGGCGGGGTGAGGTCCAGGTTTGTGACCCAGCCTCGGTAATAGTAGCGTCCGATTCAACACTCCGATGACTACCAAGTGTCGGTTTAATCATGAAGATAATGCATAGGTTTGGAATCACAATCCCACCGGGAACTGACAGGCAAGCGTTCTCCGACCTCAGTATTGATTTAGAGCGGGGAGGCGTGAACCTGCACGGATCATACTTCACGAATTTCGAGATTGCCGAAGACGACCCGCCGTGGGTCGAAGCTCGACAGTTGGCTAATAAATTTAAGCCAACCGAACTTGTGACCACCAAGTTTTCCAAGTCCGAGCTCGATGCGGCACGCGTCCTTTACATGCTGGCCTCCACGCAACGGGGCTACCCAGAACCATCCGAGGATTTCGGCTTTTTAAAGGCCACGTACGATCTCTCTGACTACTGCGCTAAATGCGGTCTCGGCGCCCGCCAGATTCATCCGTTTCGGATCCGGTTTACTCCCAATTTGAAGCGCCCGATAATGCAACTCAACTGGGTATTTGAC
>QHZO01000257.1 GCA_003224695.1 Acidobacteriota bacterium | reverse complement strand
GTTGATCATCTTGAAGTGGTCCAGATCAAGAAAGAGCACAGCGACCATCCGCTGATCGCGGCTCGCCTGAGCGATTGACTGGCTGATACGATCGCAGCACAAACTGCGGTTCGGCAGTCCGGTCAGCGCGTCTTGTTGCGCGAGATAGCGAATCTGTTCTTCGGCGCGCTTCCGCTCGGTGATATCAAGCGCGATGGTCGACATGCCTCGAACGACGCCTCTGGCGCCTCGGATCGGCGAAATGGTCAGCGACAGGCTGAGAAGCGAGCCGTCCTTGCATTTCCATTCCGTTTCGTATTGTTCGATGAATTCGCCGCGACCGATGCGTTCCAGAAGCTCCGGTACCAACCTCGCACAATCCGTCGGAAGGAGCATGCAGATCGAGCGGCCAATCGCCTCGCTCGCCGAGTATCCGAGCATGCGTACCGCCGCCTGGTTCCACGAAAGTATCGTCCCGTCCAGCGTGTTGCCGATCACTGCATCGCTCGACGACTCCACGATCGTCGCCAACCAGTATTGAGATTCCTCGGCACGTTTGCGCTCAGTGATGTCGCTCCAGCTGCCAACCACCGCGACCGGCTTGTCAGCGTGAAACAGCAGCCGCATGTCGTCGCGTACCCAGCGAATGGCCCCAGTCACGTCGTAAAACCGGTATTCCTGCGTCAGCTCATGCTCGGCGAACAGTCGTCGGCGCTCATCCTGCACACGTTCACGATCGTCAGCATGCAGGCCTGCCCACCACCAGCCCGGCTGCAGGCATTCTTCGACCGAATAACCGTAGACGCGGGTGATGTTTTCGCTAATCCACTGCGGCGTCACGCGCGTCCCGTCCAGATGCAGCGTGTATAGAATCGTGGGATTCGCTGCCAGCAACTGGCGCAGGCGCTCCGCCGTAGTGCGTAGCTTGGTCTGTTCGCGCATCAACTGTGCCTGCCGATGCGCATGTTCCAAGATGGCTGGCAACTCGGTTAGATATTTGGGATGCTTCACTAGATAGTCGGACACGCCCAGGCGCAGCGCTTCGGCCACGACATCCTCGCTGCCCTGCCCGCTTACCAGCACCACCGGCACATCTAGGCTACGCTCGTCGTGCAGAATTTTGGCGATTTCAAGTGCGTTTATTCCTGGCAATTGATAATCCAGCAGTACTACGTCATACGGGGGCGAGTCATCCGCTGCGCGCGGCAATGCATCGAGCACCGCATACCCGCTGTTGACGATCTGCAGGCGGATCTGTGGCGCATGACTCGCGAAATGACGCCTTGTCAGGTCGATGTCGAAGGCATCGTGCTCGGCGTACAGCACTCGCAAAGCTCGCGCCTTCCTGACGGATTCAGAGCGAAAACGGGCCATCGCCGCTGCCAACGTAGGAATCAACCGATCGCGGTAGTCTGCGCGCTTGACGACATAATCATCGGCCCCGGCCTTCAGCGCAGCGATCGCGGAGGCTTGGTCGCCGGAGCCGGTGAGAATCACTACTGCGACCGACAGTCGGCGTTCCCTCGCGCCACGCGCTCCATTGCTTCGGCCAGAGTGGAGACGATGTCCAACGAGATTTGCGGCGCCTGCGATGCAAGTGCGCGGCGCAACAAATCGGCATCAACCGGATTGTCTTCCAGATAAAGAACGCTCTTCGGCACGTCCGCATTCACGTGCAGATCCTCACTCATTGCGGCGGCTCGTTCAACGCGCACCAGTACAACT
>QHZO01000039.1:4582-6091 GCA_003224695.1 Acidobacteriota bacterium | reverse complement strand
TCGCCGCGCCCGTTCTTCCCGGTCCGCTTCCAAGAAAATCTTCAGAGGGGCGTCGGGAAAAACCACGGTCCCGATGTCGCGGCCTTCCATGACCACCCCACGCCCTCGAGCGAGTGACCTTTGCAGGGCGATCAATTTCTCCCGCACCTTGGGGAGGCGCGAGACTTGGGCCGCCGCGAGCGTCACTTCTGCGGATCGAATTTGTTCGCTCACGTCGGCTCCGTCCAGGAAAACGCGCGAACGGCCTCCGAGCGTATCGATCCGGATGTCCGCGGCCGCTACCACCTGAGCCACGGCTTCGGGATCGTCCGGGCTAATGCCGGCATCCAGCACCTTGAGCGCCGCCGCGCGGTAGGTGTAGCCGAGCCCCAGCCGCTCGGCGAGCCGGTGCGCCACGGTGCTCTTTCCTGCGCCGGCTGGTCCGTCAATGGCAATCACAAGCGGTTTAGTCACGTTTGTCTAAGTTCAAGCTGTCAGCCATCAGCTTTCAGCTATCAGTCATACCACCACACCTCGCATCTGCTGTAACGGGCCGACAATTCGTAGCCGCTGAGGGCTGAGTACTGTCGGCTGATCGCTGAAAGCTGACGGCTATATCCGCTTGAACGCCCTTTGAATTTCCTTCAATGTATAGCGCAGGACAATCGGCCGGCCGTGCGGACAATTCATCGGACATTGGGTATTCGCAAGCTCGGCGAGCAGCCATTCCATCTTTTTCCGGTCGAGCGCCATATTCACCTTGATGGCCGCATGGCAGGCGACGGAGGCGGCGATTTTCGAGCGCAGCGACTCGAGCGAAAGCGCCCGCGCTTCCGCTCCGACACCATCCAGGATTTCGACCAGCAGGTGTTCGACGTCGCCGGTCGCAATTTCCGCAGGCGCCGTCTTCACGGCCACCGTGCGCTGCCCGAAGGGTTCAACCGTTGCTCCGGCTTCAGCTCGACGACAATCGGCAGCAACAGCCGCTGGCCCTCGGCCCGCTTCTCGCGCCGCAAGCGGAGAAGATGCTCGAAAAGCACGCGCTCGTGCGCAACGTGCTGGTCAATGATAAATAGACCTTGGGCGTTGGTGGCAACGATGAAACTATCTTCGACTTGGCCGAGCGGGCGCAGGTCCGAAGGGAATTCGGAGACCGCCGCTCCGCTGTCCTCCGGCGCGGCGGGCGCAAGCAGCGGCTCGAATGCTTCAGCCGCCGGTGGCGTTCTGTCCGCTCCGTCGAGCGGAAGGTTCAACGTCGCGGGCGCGGCGGATGGCGCCGCCAGGCGAAAGCCTGCGTGGCCAGCAGGCAGCCCCCCCCCGCCAGCCAACGCCCTCGAAGGGCTGGCATCCATTGCATGCTCGTCTCCGAAGATTTCTCGTGGCGCGGGTGCCAAGGTGCCGACGCCGGCCGGCAAGGGCCGAAACACCTTTCGCTCTGAAGGAAAGGCGGCCACCGGTTGCGCCGCAATCAGTCCCTGACGAATCGTGTCGCGCACCAGGTCATGGATGAACGAGGAATGTCTGAACCGC
>QHZO01000039.1:0-4560 GCA_003224695.1 Acidobacteriota bacterium | reverse complement strand
AGGAAAACCAGCGCCACGGGGAAAACGTTCGAAGGCAGGATGTGCCGATAGGCTTCGGTGATGGCGTGCAGGATCAGGCGCTCGCGGGTAAGCCGCCGGTTCACGAAGAAATAAATATTGTTCCGGTTGAGCTTTTGAATCTCAGGCCGCGAGACGAATCCCATCACTTTGGCGGGAAGAGTTTCCGCCGGCGCCCCGCCGGTTTCATCGTCGTCCGCGACCATCGCAGGCAGGCGCCGCTCGATTGGCGCGAGCTCAACCATTTCCTCAAGCGTCCTCGCCCCCATCACTTGATAGATTCGCTCCCGAAGACTTTGATCGGGCGACGCCTTCAGAATTTCATTGGTGAGCGAGGCGAGGCGGAAATGCTTGTGCGGGTGGGCGAGCGCGTAGTGGGTGACCAGTGCGGCGATATGGCCCAGCTCGGTGGATTCCGAGCGCAGGAACTTGCGCCGCGCGGGCGTATTGAAAAAAAGGTCGCGAACCTCGATCTCAGTTCCGGGCGGGCGCGCCACTTCGCTCACGTCGCGAAGCTTTCCTCCCGCCATTTCAATTTGCGTGCCGGACTCTTAGGCAAAGCTTCGCCGCGGAACCCGAGCGTGGCGATGGCGAACAGGTCGTCGGCAGAGCGGATCTTGCTCGTGGCGTGGCGCTCGAAAGCAAGCAGCGCGTCGTCGCGGCCCATGCCGCAGCCGTCGTCCGAGGCATGGATGCGCCGCTTCCCTCCAGCCTCGACCTCAATCTCGATGCGCCCCGCGCCAGCGTCGAGCGAGTTTTCCAGGAGCTCCTTGACGACCGACGCCGGCCGCTCGACAACCTCGCCCGCGGCGATTTTGTTGGCAACGGCTTCCGGAAGAATGCGAATCGAGGACATAGGGGAAGCCAACGGTCAAGAGTTGAAAGTCAAAAGTCAAAGGGCAAAAGTCAAGAGTCGAAAGTTAAGAGTCGAAAGTCAAAAGTCTGAGGCGCAAGCGATTTTTACTAACCGTTGATTTCGGCGCGTAGCCTCCTAACTTTCGACCTTTGACTTTCGACTTTTGACTTTCGCCTATTGACTTTCGACTTTTTCTCACTTGATTCTGATGCCGAGCTCGTCGAGCTGCCGCGAATCAACTTCGGCGGGCGCCTCGCACATCAGGTCCACGGCGCTCGCGGTCTTCGGGAAGGCGATGACCTCGCGGATGTTCGACTCGCCAGAGAGCAGCGCCACGATACGATCGAAACCGAGCGCGATGCCGCCGTGCGGCGGCGTGCCGTACTCAAGCGCATCGAGAAAAAATCCGAACCGCGCGCGCGCCTGCTCCTCCGTCATCCCCAGCGCCTTAAAAACCCGCCGCTGGATATCTTGCCGGTGGATACGAATCGAGCCGCCGCCGATTTCCGAGCCGTTCAGAACCAGGTCGTAGGCCAGCGCTTTGACGTCCCCCGGGTCGGATTCGAGTTTCTCCAAATCTTCTTCCTGCGGCGACGTAAAGGGATGGTGCATGGCGTTGAAGCGCTTCTCCTTTTCGTCGAACTCGAACATCGGGAAGTCCACGATCCAGGCAAAATGCCATCCGCCTTTGGGGATTAGCTCGAAGCGCCGCGCCGCCTCCAGGCGCAGCACGCCCGAGGCTTCGTCCAGGCGCCGGTCGGCGCTCGAGCGAGTCGTTCGCGGCGAAGTCGTCCCCGATTTTTTAATCCCGAGCAGCAAAACCAGATCGCCCGGCTCCGCCCCGATTCCTTCGGCGAGGGCCTTCACAGCCTCATCCCCAATAACTTTCCCCAAGGGCGACTGAATTCCCCGCCCGCTGACCTTGAAATACGAGAACCAGTCTGCCGAGGTCGTGCGAGCAAAGTCCTGGAGCCGGTCGAGCTGGCTGCGGCTGATTTCGGCGAGCTTCGGCAGGCGCATGGCTTTAAGGGACTCGAAAAGGCGGAGCTTTTCCCGCGCAGCCGCCGGCACGGCTATCTGCCGCCACTCCAAGCCAAAGCGGAGATCGGGCTTGTCCGACCCGAAGCGCTCCATCGCTTCGTCGTAGGTCAGATGGGGAAAAGGTCGCTCGATCTGAACGCCCGCGAGCGCCCAGAGTTTTTCCATCAAGCCTTCGATTATTTCGAAAAGCGCCTCCCGCTCGGGAAACGCCATTTCGATGTCCACCTGCGTGAATTCGGCTTGGCGGTCGGCGCGGAAATCTTCGTCGCGGAAACAACGGACGATTTGAAAGTAGCGGTCCGTGCCGCCGATCATCAGAAGCTGCTTGAATAATTGCGGCGACTGCGGCAGCGCGTAGAACTTTCCGTGCTGGATGCGGCTCGGAACCAAAAAGTCGCGCGCGCCTTCGGGTGTCGAGCGCGTCATAAAGGGCGTCTCGACCTCGACGAATTTGTGTTCGCTTAAGTGCTCGCGAACCGCCAGCGCCGCGCGGTGGCGCAGCCGGAGCCGTTCCTGCATGCGCGGGCGGCGCAGGTCGAGGTAACGGTAGCGGAGGCGCGTCTCCTCGGCCGTCTTCGTCTCGTCCTCGATCGCGAAGGGCGGCGTCTTCGCTTCGTTTAAAATTAGAAGCCGCCGCGCCCTGACCTCGACTTCGCCCGTCGCAACCTGCGCGTTCACGGTCTCGGCTGAGCGCTCGAGCACCTCACCTTCAACGCCCACCACAAATTCGGAGCGAACCTGTTCCCCCTTCTCATGCGCCTCGGGGTCCTTCTCGCGACTCACCACCACCTGCGTCATGCCGGTGTGGTCGCGCAAATCAATGAAGATCAGGTTGCCCAAGTCGCGCCGGCGGTCCACCCATCCGGCCAGAAACACCTTCTGGCCAACGTGTGCCTTGCGCAGCTCGCCGCACATGTGCGTTCGACATCTTTCACCGAGCAGGTCGAGTTGCATAATAATAGGGGCTAGGGACTGGGGACTAGGGGCTGGGAAAAACCGGTTCGCACGTCGTCCAGCCCTTGACTCCTAGCAGGATACCGAAAAACTCGTCCGGCCTGTCATTCCGAGGAGGTCGCCTAGGCGACCGACGAGGAATCTCGCACGGGCCTCATCTTCAGAGCGAGATTCCTCTCCGTCAGCTGACGGATCGGAATGACAGCGTGCGGAATCGTTTTACAGTACCCCGCTAGACTTCTAACCTCCGGTTCCCATCCTCACTTTCAAATACGCTACGAGGCGCGCGGGTTCGACTTCTTCTTGCTGGCCGGAGGTCATGTCTTTGACCTGGTAACGGCCTTTCGCCACTTCATCCTCGCCGATAATGATGGAATACCTCGCGCTCAGCTTGCTGGCGACCCCAAGTGACTTTTTCAGCTTCGCGGCGTCCGTCGGCCGACGGATTTCGACGCTCAACCCTTCACGGCGCAAATCGCGCGCGAGCTTCGTCGCAGGCCCATACGCGCCGTCACCCATCCAAGCGATATAAGCGTCTAGCCCAACGGCTGCGCGAAGCGCGCCGGCTTCCTCAACCGCGAGGACCAGCCGATCTTCCCCAATGGCCACTCCAAATCCGGGCGTGGGCGGCCCGCCGAGCATTTCGGCCAGACCGTCGTATCGTCCGCCGCCCATCAACGCGTTCTGCGCGCCGAGCGCGCCGGAAGTCATTTCAAACGTCGTGCGCGTGTAGTAATCCAGGCCCCGCACGAGCCGCGGTTCGATGGTATAGGCAATGCTCCGGTCCCTGAGCCCCGCGGTCACAAACTCGAAATGTTGCCGGCACTCGGGATCGAGGTAATCGAGAATCCTCGGCAAGCCCGCGATCGTCGCCTGGTCGGCTTCAACTTTGCAGTCGAAAACGCGCAAGGGGTTGGTCACCGCGCGGCGCTGGCAGTCCGCGCAGAGTTTGGACTTCACGCCCTCGAGCGCACGCTTCAAGACTTTCACGTACTCCGGGCGGCAGCGCGCGCAACCCACGGAATTGACGAGCAGAGTCGAATTCCCCAGGCCCAGCCGCTCGACAAGAAGCGCCAGCATTTCTAGCAGCTCGACGTCCACGGAAGGGTGATCCGACCCGAGCACTTCCGCGCCGATTTGATAAAACTGGCGGAAGCGCCCCTTCTGCGGCCGCTCGCGCCGGAACATCGGGCCCATGTAATAGAGCTTGTGGATGCCGCCATCATTGAATAAGCCATGCTCGATATAGGCGCGCACGACAGACGCCGTCGCCTCCGGACGCAGTGTCAGCGACTCGTGGTCGCGGTCTTCGAAAGTGTACATTTCCTTCGTGACGATGTCGGTGTCCGCGCCGACGCTGCGCCGGAACAGCGCCGTCTCCTCGAGCACGGGCGTGCGAATCTCACGGAAGTTGTACGCCTCGAAGACGCGGCGCGACTCCTCTTCCACGCGCTGCCAGAGTCCGGTTGCCGGAGGCAGCAAATCGCGCGTGCCTTTGACGGAACGAACCGGCTCGATTTTCTTGCGCGCCTCTTCAGCCAAGGTTGCCCTCACAGGTGATTCAAGTGTTCCGGCCGTGCATCCCGGATCAGCGAGCGCCGGCAAGAGTTCCCTTCTTCAGCTCGTCGAGATAAACCTTCTTGTACTCAAGGTAGTGCGCCGCGTGCATGTCAATGAAGGCGCGGTCCGCA
>QHZO01000256.1:5241-13371 GCA_003224695.1 Acidobacteriota bacterium | reverse complement strand
GATGACTTGAGACCGGTCGGGATCGTAGAGGTCGAGGACGCTCGCCTGCATGAAGACGTCGGTCGCGCCGAGGCTCGCCGGGTGGTCGGGATTCCCTTCGACCTTTGTCGGCCGGCCCATGTGGCTTTCGGCGAGCACACCTTTCGCCACGCCGCCGAGCGTCATGGCTGTGGCATAGAAGAGCGGCTTTCCCGGGACAAGGTCCTCCGGCTCCTGCTGGGCATACGGAACGATTTTCTCGGTGGGCAGTTTCGTGCACGCTGAAAGTCCGGCGAGGGCGGCCGATGCTGCTCCCAACCACAGCAGGTCGCGGCGGCTCAGGCCCGCCTGACCACCGGGCAGGGTCTCGGGTTCGCGCGCCGCGCCGTGAGGAAACTCGTGCTCGGCCGAGGCTCGGAATTCAGGCGATCCTTCGAGCTCGCCGAGCGACCGCCAGAACTTCGGCGCCGCGTCTCTCATGCCGTGGCTCTTGCCCATAGCGGGTTATTCAAAAATGGCTCAGGACTGTCATTCTGAGCGAAGAATCTCGGAATTGGTAAAGGCAACCCAATGCAGGGATCCTTCGTCGTCCCCGTCAGCCGACGGGAACTCCTCAGGATGACAGCGTCGGTGTTCGTTCAGCGTCCTCATGATTCAGCGGTGACACGTATAGCAGTCCGTTAATTCTCTCGCGGACTTGATTCGATATTCCTTCACCAGGACCTTCCCGAGCGCAATCTGCTCGGAGTAGCTTCTGCCCTTATAGACGACGGGCGTAAGCGCGCTCGGCGCCCGATATGCCGTGTTGAAAACCTGGTCGCGCGGCCGGACGTTTTCGTCCGGATGGTTGTGACAAGCGATGCACCAGCGCATGTAAAGCGTGTTGGCGCGATACGTAATCGGCATATCGCCGATGGGGCCATGACAGGTGGTGCAGCCGATGCCTTTGGCCACGTGAATGCTATGGTCGAAATAGACGAAGCCCGGCAGGGCGTTGACGCGCGTCCACTCGAGCGAATTATCCGTCGCCAGGCTCGCGCGCACCGGCTCGAGCATCGGACTCTTCACCCAGATTTGCGAATGGCAGGTCATGCAGGTGTAGGTCGAAGGCATGCCGGCAAACGACGATTTCTCGACCGTCGAGTGGCAATACCGGCAGTCAATGCCGTCTTCCGTTACGTGGTGCTTGTGGCTGAAAGGCACCGGCTGCTCGCGCGCCAGGTTCACTTCCGTGAAATACGAGGATTGGTTCACGAGGAAGGCGAGCGCGGCCAGGGCGACTGCGAGAAAAACCGCGCCAAAAATAGTTAGCCGCGAAAGCGTGTTCGTGCTGCGATGGAAGACTTGAGCCATCGAACGCCTGAAGCGCGTCCCGCGAAGCAGGACGGGTGCGGCCGGCCCATTGGCTGGGTGTCAGGACTGCGGAACAACTCACACGAAGGGAACGAGCCGCCGTGGAAAAACGGGAGTATAGTTCAAGGTTCACCGCTTGTCAAAAAAAGGCGATAAAAAAAGGCGATACGGCTGGACGGGCATCAGCGGGGGCGCGCTGCGGGACATGGTTCTGCGCGCACGGCTGAACACGGGGACCTGCGCCAATTTTCGAAACCACAGGATACGGGGGGAGGGGTGTCACTACATGTTGCACATGTTAAGGTTAAAGGTAGCCGGTCGTTTATGGTATAAGAGGAATGCAATCTATAATCAGGGTGAAGGGATGAAATTGAGTACCGTACACGTTACGAATTTCCGGAGCGTCGAAGATTCCACCGAGTTTGAAGTTGGCCAAGTGACTTGCTTGGTCGGGAAAAACGAAGCCGGGAAGACAGCAATCGAACAGGCGCTGGCAGGATTGAACCCCCACACCTCTACGCCAGTGAGCTTTGACTTGGAACGGGATTACCCGCGTCGGTGGCTTACGGAGTACGAGGACCGCCATGGCAAAGAGCATGCGGCGGTTGTCACTACGAAGTGGGTGATGTCGCCCGAGGAAAAGGCCGGCATCGCGGAGAAAATTGGCAAATCGGCGATACTCGACCAGCCAGTCAAGGTCTTACGCCGTTACATGGATAGTGAGCCGCAGTGGTCGCTTCCTATTAACTTTAAGAAGGCTATAGAGAACCTGACTGTAATGGAGAAGCTGGATGAGGAGGAGCGGCAGCCGATTGTTGACGCCGATACGTCCTCAAAACTGGTTGCTCGGCTTGAGGGCCTTAAAGAGCGAACGCCGAAGCAACAAAGGCTACTTGACCGCGTGAAGGGCTACCCCAACAGCACGATCAGCGGGGCGGTGATGCAATCGCTGCTGCCTGGCTTGCCTCGATTTCTTTATTCGTCCCACTATGACCGGATGGTAGGGGAGATCCGCCTGGATACATTCAACGCGAGAAAGCAGGGGCAGCAACAGCCCGCAATTCAGGTGGGCGAGCAGATTTTCCTGGATTTTCTCGAGTATGCCGGTACTTCGCTGGAGGAGATTATTGCGGCGAAAACTTACGAGGGCTTAATGCTCGGTGTGAAGCGGCTTCAAACCGTATTACGAACCAATTGCAGGAATATTGGACGCAGAACCCTACCTTAGAGATCGAAGTACGTGTCACCAAAGCTGAGCCAGCCGACCCCCCACCCTTTAACCAGGGGGTCATCGCCAGGGCGCGCGTCCGGAATAACCTGCACAAACTGACGCTCCCCTTCTCGGAGCGTAGCGCGGGCTTCATCTGGTTCTTTTCCTTCTTGGTGAAGTTCGCCCAAGTTCGTAAGACCGGCAACAATTTAGTCCTGCTCCTTGACGAGCCGGGGCTGACCCTCCATGGCAAAGCGCAGGCCGACCTACTGCGGTACATCCAGGAGAAGCTTGCGCCGAGTCATCAGGTAGCCTTTACCACCCACTCGCCTTTTATGGTCCCTCCTGACGATCTCCCGTCTGTGCGCATTGTCGAGGATAAACTAATTCAAACTAAGCCCGGACAGTTTCGCTCTGAAGGAACCAAGGTCCGAGACGACACGATGGTCACGGACCGCGACACGCTGTTTCCGCTCCAGGGAGCGCTATGCTACGACATCACGCAGACGCTCTTCGTCGGCAAGCATACGCTCCTCGTGGAGGGCCCCGGCGACATCCTGTACCTGGAGGCCTGGTCGTCCGCCCTGCTACGTCGGGGCAAGAGGGGCCTCGACCGCCGTTGGACTTTGTGTCCGGCCGGTGGAATCGACCGCATTCAACCGTTCGTCGCCCTGTTTGGAGGACAGAAGCTGGATATCGCCGCCGCTCACCCCCATGCCGAAGAAGCGCAGGCCCGCGGCCTCGAGTTCCTTCGCGCGACGCTCGGTATCTTTGAAATAAGAATTGCCGCCATCAATGAGAATGTCTTCGGGACTCAAGGAGGGCTGGAGGTCGTGGAGCACGGCATCCACGGGCTTTCCCGCCGGAACCATCATCCAGATTCGGCGCGGAGTCTCGAGCGCCTGCGTGAAATCCTGGAGGGAATTGGCGACGACGATTTTCTTCCCGTGAACCGATTCCGCCACCTGAGCACGTTTGTTGGCGTCCACATCAAACCCGGCCACGGGGAACCCCTTGCTTTCGGCGTTCAGCGCCAAGTTCCTCCCCATCACTCCGAGTCCAATGATGCCCAAGTGTTGTCTATTCACCGTCCCCTCCGCCCGCCCTGTTGGCCGAGGGCGCTTAGTCTATGGAAAGGCTTGAAGCGTGGCAACTAAAATAGGGGAAAACTGCGGCGGGTTGCGGAGGCCAGGCAGAGCGGACCTGCGCTTCTCAGGTCCGCGGTTCTTCTTCGGAATCCCTTGGCTTCACAGCCCAGGTGTATTGAATCGGATCCGGCTCGGGATTCAGCTGCCAGTTCTCTATGACGACGATTTCCCCGCCGGTAGGTCGGCCACCCTTCTTTTCGGATACTTTAACGGAGCGCACCAAGACCAGGATGGAATCTTTAGGATTAAGCCTTACGTGTTCGACCTCGTTTCTCGTCAGAAGTATGCTCTTTCCCAAAGTTTGGGTGCCCTTTACCTCGACGTATCGGGTTCGGCCCTTCACGCACTCATAATCGTAAGGCTTGGAACCGGACTTATCCTTAATGTTCTCATATCCCCGACGCTCAAGCTCCTTCTTCGCCCGTTCCATCGCGTACGCTTCAATCGCTCTCCGTATGTCGGCATTCGACCGGAAACCTTCCGCCTGCTCCTGGGCGATTGCTGCCGAGTCTTCCGTGTCGCCTTCAAGTATGGGATGCGTAAGCAGATTTCCCTTGTCGTAGCTGCCGACGTAGGATACGGCCTCGTCCATCCACGGGTCTAGCTTCCTAGCTCCATTCCTGTTATACGGGTAGCACACATTGTAAGTGCCAAAGCCCCCCTTCTTGTTACCCCTGATGTCGTGGGTGCGGTATCGTGAAGGGAGCAATTTTGCGGAGTGAGCTGGTCCCTCGAAGGAATAGTGTGCCGGCTTGAAGTTGTTCTCACCCCGTTGCTTCATTTGCGCTCTCATTTTTTCGTCCACCTCGCCGGGTAGGGCCTTCGCTTTCCTATGTACCAGAGCATCCTCGTACCAGCCCACTATGCGTTGCTTCGCGACGAATATCACCCGCACATCGGCCAATGCGTCAAGCCCCCTGGCCGCGGGATCGATCTTATCCAGGTCAATTTTTTCGCCGACTGCGCGCACAAATCCATATAGCCTGTCCCCGAATTTGAAGAAGTTGAAAAGCTCATGTCCAATTCCCTCCTTAGTGTATCTTCCCCCACCCCTTGGCTTTTCATCCCCTTCCTGTGGTCCCGCATAGAACTTCATCGACCCGACCCGCACAAATAGGACACGCGCGGCTTTATCTTTCGGGCGAACGGGCGAAACACTTGCATTTGCCATGGATATCCTCCTCGCACTATCTTGGGGTCGCCGGGTAGTTTCCCTCAGGCGAGGGACGGTGTCAACGTTGATCGCCACGCGGGCCGCGGCTAATCTTCGAGCAGCAAATCTTCCGGGTGTTCGACGAGCTCCTTGATGCGCACGAGGAATTCGACCGCCTCCCTGCCGTCCACCAGGCGGTGATCGTAGCTCAAGGCGACGTACATCATCGCGCGGCTCGAGATTTGGCCGCCGAGCGAAACGGGCCGCTGTTCGATCTTGTGTAAACCCAATATACCGACCTGCGGGGGATTGAGGATGGGCGTGCTCATCAGCGACCCATAGACGCCGCCATTGGTGATGGTGAACGTGCCGCCGCGCAAGTCGTCGAGCGTCAGCGTCCGGTCCGCGGCTTTCTTGGCGAAGGCCTTGATGCCGATTTCGATTCGCGCAAACGACATCCGGTCGGCGTCGCGCAGTACAGGGACCACCAGGCCTTCCTCGGCGCCCACGGCAATCCCAAGGTCGTAATAATGCTTGAGTACCATCTCCTCGCCCTGAATTTCGGCGTTCAAGCGCGGGAAGTGTTTGAGAGCGGAAACCGCGGCCTTCACGAAGAACGATGTGATGCCGAGGCTCACGCCGTGGCGCTCTTTGAACGCGGCTTTGCGCCGCTCGCGCAATTCGCTGACCGCCGTCATATCAATTTCATTGAAGGTGGTGAGCATGGCGGCGGTGCGCTGCGCCTCGACCAGGCGGCGCGCGATGGTTTGCCGGCGCCGCGACATGCGAATGCGCTCTTCCGGTCGGGCTCCTGTCAATGCGGCGGATGTCTTTTCAAGGGCGCCCGCCCCAGGGCCTACGGGGCTGCCGCCGTGTTCAGGTCTTCGAGCGCTGTCCGCGACTGCGGTCTTCGTCGCCGCCGGTTGCCGCTCGAGATAGCTCTCGACATCCCGCTGGCGAACGCGGCCGCTTGGGTCGGTGGGGGCTACTTTCGCGATATCCACGCCGCGCTCTTCGGCAACGCGGCGAGCAAGCGGCGTCGCCGCGGGCTTTGGCGGCGGAGCGGAAACGCTTGGCGGAGCCGACTTCTGCGCAGCGGATTCTTGCGGCGCAAAAGGCCTTGTCCGCAGTTCCGCGGCGCCCGAGGGTGGCTCAGCCTTTGCTGGTCTTACTTTCGGGCCGGGAGCTGGCGCGTTGAGCTTCGCGTCGGATGAAGCTTCTTCGATCCATCCCAACACTTCGCCAATGCGCACGTCTTCGCCTTCTTTTTTCTCGATGCGCGCGAGAACCCCGTCGCGCTCGGCGCCGACTTCGAGGTCCACCTTTTCGGTTTCGAGTTCCACCAGAACGTCGCCCACCGACACGCGGTCGCCTTCCGTTTTATGCCAGCGGCCGACGGTGGCTTCGACCAGCGACTCGCCCAATTCCGGCACCAGGATTTTGAGTGACATAATTTTGTCCTGTTGGGGCGCATGGCATGCGCCCTGGGCGGACGCCGTCCGCCCCTACGAAGCCCGCTCGAAATCAGATCTTTTTCAAGAGCACGTGATCTTCTTCGACGGCCGTCCATTCGGGGCTGAGCGCGCTGCGGACGATGGCCTCCTGATTCAGCGTGTGCCGGGCGAGCGAGCCTTCCGCCGGGCTCGAATTTCGCGGGCGGCCGACGTAGACCAAAGGGATGCCTTCGCGCACCAACCGCGCGAGCTCGGGGCGCACAAATTCCCACGCGCCCATATTCTCCGGCTCCTCTTGCACCCAGGCGACTTCTTCGAGCCGAGGGTAGTGGCTGAGCGCCGGCGCCAGGTCTTGCGCGGGAAAAGGGTAAAGCTGCTCCAGGCGGACGAAGGCAACGCCAGCGGCATTCTCCCGCAACTCACTTGCGATCAGGTCGAAATAGACTTTGCTGCTTGAAAGAATCAAGCGGCGGACGCGCTCGGGTTCGCCGCCTGAGTCGCTGGCAATCACGCGCTTCCAGCCGCCTTCGGAGAGCTCGCGCAACGTCGAGCTAACTAAAGGATGGCGCAGCAGGCTCTTCGGCGTCATGACGACGAGCGGCAAAGGGTCGGTCGAGAGCAGCGTCGCCTGCAAGCGCAGCAGGTGAAAATACTGGGCCGCGGTTGTGGGGTTGGCGATGCGCAGATTGGTCTCTGCGGCGAGCTGGAGGAAGCGTTCGAGGCGCGCGGACGAATGGTCGGGGCCCTGGCCCTCCATGCCGTGCGGCAGCAGCAGCACAAGCGAAGGCGTCTGGCCCCACTTCGCGCGCGCCGAAACGATGAACTCATCCACAATCGCCTGAGCTTCGTTGATGAAGTCGCCGTACTGCGCTTCCCAGATCACCAGGCGCCCCGGCTCCTGCATGCTGTAGCCGTACTCGAATCCGAGCACTGCTTCTTCGCTCAGCGGGCTGTTCAGAATTTCAAACGCCGCGCGCGCTTGGGGCAGGGCCTCGAGCGGCGTGAATCGCCGGCCGTTTTTGACGTCGTGGAACACCGCGTGGCGCTGGCTGAAAGTCCCGCGCTCGGTGTCCTCGCCAGTCAACCGAATGGCGACCCCGTCCTCGAGAATCGAGGCAAGCGCCAGGTCCTCGGCCATCGCCCAATCCACAGTAGCCTGATCGAGCTGATCGAGCGCGTGGCGGCGGCGCTCCCGCGCGCGCTCGAGTTTGCGATGGATGGAGAAACCTTCGGGCAGGGCCAGCAAGCCTTCATTCAGGCGGCGAAGCCGCTCGGCGGGAACGGCCGTGTGGGCCTGGCGCGCGGCCCCGGGTGGCGGCGGCTCGGGAGTTGGCTCGACCAGTTCCTGCTCCGGCCGGAGCGACTCGAGGACGCGTTGGAGTTTTTCCATGCCTTCGTGGACGAGCGCCTCGGGCCGCGCCGCCTCGAGCGCGCCTCGCTCGACAAGCTTCGCCGCCCACAGTGCGCGCGCGCTCGGGTGGCCGGCGATCTGTGGATAGAGCAGCGGCTGCGTGAATGCCGGCTCGTCGCCTTCGTTATGCCCCCAGCGGCGGTAGCCGACCAAGTCAATCACAAAATCCTTGTGGAATAAACTGCGGTAAGCGAAGGCCAAACGCCCGCTTTCGATCACCGCCTCCGGGTCGTCGGCGTTGACGTGAACGATGGGAATACGAAGGCCGCGCGCGGAATCTCCGGGATAGAGGGTGCTGGGTCCTTCCTGGGGCTCGGTCGTATAACCAATCTGATTGTTAGTAATAATATGAATGGTTCCGCCGGTGTGATAGCCCGCCAGGCGATACATGTTGAGACATTCGGCCACGATGCCTTGGCCCG
>QHZO01000256.1:0-5235 GCA_003224695.1 Acidobacteriota bacterium | reverse complement strand
GCTGGGCTGCCAAAGTTCCGGCCGCCCGCGCCATGCCCTGGACGACCGGGTTGATGGCCTCCAAGTGGCTGGGATTCGGAGGCATGCTGATTTCGAGGCCCACGAGCTCTCCGCCCTTGATGGCCCGCCGCGCGCCTAGGTGATACTTCACGTCGCCCGTCCACCCCAGGTCCTCGCGGAAGCTCCGGGCGCGCACGGGGTCCTTGAATTCCGCGAGAATCTGGGCGACGGGCTTGTTCAAGATGTGCATCAATACGTTCAGCCGCGCGCGGTGGCCCATGCCGATAATCACGTGCTGGACGCGTGCCTCCGCAGCCGCGCCGATGATTTCATCGAGCAGCGGCACGAGCATGTCCAGGCCTTCAATCGAGAATCGCGTCTTCCCCGGAAACGTGCGGTGGAGAAATTGCTCGAAGACCTCGACCTGGGTCAGCCGTTCCAATAAAGCCTCTTCATCAATTGGGTCGTTCGGCGTGCGAAACCGGCTGGATTCGGTCGCCTGGCGCAGCCACTCGCGTTCTTCCGGGCTGCGCAAGTGCGCGTAGTCGTAACCGCGCGACGAGTCCCAGGCGCTCGATTTCCCCTGCGCGATTTCGCCGCCGATGATGGAGGCAGGCATCGCTCGCAGGTCGCCTTCCGTTATACCGTGCGTTTCGGGCCGGAGCGACGGGTCGCCAATCGGAGAGCTCCCGAGGGGGTCGAGGTGGGCGTCAAGGTGGCCAAACTTGCGAATGGATTCGGCCAAATTCACGGCCGCGACAACTTTTTCAAAACCGCCTGAAACTTCGAACCGGCCCATCACGGGCGAAACTTCACTTGTGAGGTCCGCTCGATCCTCTGAGCCGGGAGGGGCCGGCCAGCGCTCAAAAAACTCCCGCGTGGCCACGTCCACCGAGTTTGGGTCGCGCTCGAAGCGCTCGTAAAGCTCGGTGACGTAAGCGGCGTTGAGCCCTTGAAATTCGCCCCAGCCGTTCATAGCAGATATTCTAATGGATGCCCGGCGCGAGAGTCAGGATTTGTCTGAATCTCCGGGAGCGATAAAGATTGACGCCTTCATAATTATCGAGCAAAGGCTTTCACGCAAAGTCGCAAAGGGGCAAAGCATACGGTCGTGAAGTGGTCGGGGTGAACGAGGACTTTCCAATCTCTCAGCGAATATCGGGGAAATGACATGAGCGCATCATGCCACGGGAATGCGCAGCCGGGCGACGCAGCCGCGGCCCGGATCCCGATTCTGAAGCGACAGGCTTCCGCCGTGGGCCTCGGCGATCTGGCGGCTGAGCACCAGGCCGATGCCCGAGCCGTTGGGCTTGGTGGTGAAGAAAGGCACAAAAAGGTTTGTAGTTTCGGGGAGTCCGGGCCCTTCGTCCTCGATAGCTACTTCGAGATACTTCCCTTTTTTATTCCAAGTCACACCCGCGCCGCCGCCGGTCTCAAGCGCTGCATCCACGGCGTTGCGCACCACGTTGATGAGGAGTTGTTCGAGTTGGTCGGGGTCGGCGCGCACAGTCAACTCTGGGCCCGCGGTAAGGCCCACCGGCAGGCGCGTTTCGAGGCCGGCAACCCGGCGGATCAGGACACCAATGTCAACCGGCTGCAGGCGCGGAGCGGGCAGGCGCGCCAGGCGCAAATACGCGGTCATGAACCGGCTAAGCGCTTCGGCGCGCGCGGCGATTATTTCGAGGCCTCGCTCCATATCTTCCCGCCCGTCGGAAGAGCTTGCCTTGCTTTGCCCCGCCGGGAGGGCCCCCTCAGGCAGGTTCGAGCCCCGGCGCATGATGGATCGAAGGCTTTCAGCCACGGATTTGATGGGCGCCAGGGAATTATTCAGCTCGTGTCCAAGGACGCGAATCAGCCGCTGCCAGGCTTGGCGTTCTTCCTGGCGCAAGGCGCGGCTGACGTCCGTAATGACCAGGAGGTCCATCGGCATGCCCTCTTGCCGGAAGCTCGAGCGATGAATCTCCCAGCGGCCGGACCCGCGCGGGAACCACATTTCGACGGTGCGCGGACTTTCGCCGCGAAGGCACTCCTCGAGGCCGAGTTCCCCGGCGGTGCGCTTGAGGAGCCCGTCGGTGGGTTGATTGAGCAGGCGCTCGCCGGCGCGATTCACCAGGCGCAGGCGGGCGCTCGCATCGAAGGTGAAGATGGCGACGTCAATCTCCTCCATGACTTTGCGGAGCAAGGCCGCGGCTTCGAGCGCTCCCAGCCGCTGCTGGCGCAGCGTGGCTTGCAAGGCGTTGGCTTCGCGAAAGACTTCGCCAAGCGAGTCATCGGCCCGCGCACCGCGAGCGCGGATGGAGAAGTCACCCTCGCGCAGGGCGGAGAGAAGGTTCGAAAGCGTGCGCAGGGGGAAGACGACGCGGTCGGCGGCGGCGAACGCAAACGCCAGCCACAACCCGGCCACCACCAGCGTGACGGTCCAGTCGGTCCGGGAGCTGAAGTCGCCCGTCCACAGAAGCAGCAATCCAACGAACGAGCCGGGCAAGCCCGCGAGAAACGCGGTCAGGAAGATCCGCCGTTCGTACGGCAGCGGTCTCATAAGCCGAACTTCTTGATGCGGCGGTAGAGCCCGCTGCGGCTCAAGCCCAGGGCTTTCGCCGCGTGGCTGATGTTGCCGCTATAGCGGGCCATGGCCTTCTGGATGAGGAAGCGCTCCACGTCATCAAGGCCCATCTCCTCCAGACGAAGGTTTCCGTCGCGGGAGGCGCGCAGTCCAAGGTTCGACGGGCGGATCACCGGGCCCTCGGCCAGCAGCACGGCCCGCTCGACCGTGTGGTCGAGCTCGCGGACGTTTCCTGGCCAGGTGTGCTCGACCAGCGCGACGAGCGCCGCGTCATCGAAATTGCTGACCGGCCGGCGATAGCGGTCGTGATACTGCGCGAGAAAGTGCATTGCGAGAATTGGAATATCCATCTTCCGCTCGCGGAGGGGCGGAAGGTGAATCTCAATCGTGTTCAGCCGGAAGAGCAGGTCCTCGCGAAAGCGGCCGGCGGTGACTTCGGCGGCGGGATCCACATTGGTGGCGGAGATCACACGCACACTGACGTGGCGCGGTTTCGACGCGCCCACCCGCTCGATTTCGCCGGTTTCAAGCACTCGGAGGAGTTTGGCCTGGAGGTTCAGCGGGACGTTGGCGATTTCATCGAGGAAAAGCGTTCCTCCGTCGGCCAGCTCGAAGCGCCCCACGCGGTCCACGCGCGCGTCCGTAAACGCGCCTTTGACGTGGCCGAAGAGTTCGCTCTCAAATACGCCTTCGGCCAGGCCTCCGGCGTTGACGGCCACCAAGGTCCTGGCGGCGCGCGGCGAAACTTGGTGAAGCGTCCGCGCCACCACTTCCTTGCCGGTGCCGTGCTCGCCGGTAATCAGCACGTTCGCGTCCGACGGGCCGACCCGCGCGATGAGCTCTTTCACCGGCTCCAGGCGCGAGCTCTTGCGCAGCGCGTGGCCGAGCTCGATTTGGGTCTTCAATATCGCGAGCATGCGCGCGTTGTCCCAGGGCTTTTCGATAAAATCACGCGCCCCGCGGCGCATGGCTTCGACCGCCAGAGACACGCTGCCCCAGGCCGTCATCACGATGGCGGGGAGAGAGCTGTCTAACGCCTGAATGCGCGAAAGGAGATCAAGGCCCTCGGTTCCCGAGGTGGTGTCGCGCGTATAGTTCAAGTCAATCAGCGCGGCATCGAAATCCCTCCGTTCGATCGCTTCGAGCGCCGCGGCGGGCGAGGCCACCGCCTGCGCCTCGAAGCCTTCGCTCTTAAGGAGCAGGCAGAGGGCGTCCCGCACGTCGGGCTGATCGTCGGCAACCAGGACGCGGTATTTGTGCGCCGGATTCATGGACTACTTCCATCTCATGTTAGGCCTGCGCCGGAATAAGTGGCTAGTGGTTAGTGGCAAGTGGCAACCCAAGAAAGAAACTCACGCGGCACAGCGCGGCTCTTTTCGTCAGTCGTTCTGGCAACTAACCACTAACCGCTTGCCACTCGTCACTTGTCACTCGCCCCAGCTTTAATCATACCGCTGCGCCGCCAAGGGGGATCGCCTTTGGTCGGGCACCCCGCGGCCAGAGTGCCCTTGCAGAAAGCCATCCCTTTGACTTATCCTTTTCTCGATATGGATGTGAACTAGAAGTTGAACGTTCATGAAATCGTGGTGATCAATCCGGAAATTATGCACGGCACTCCTTGCTTCGCCGGCACCCGAGTGCCGGTTCAGACGCTTTTCGATTACGTCGCGGAAGGCGACACCCTGGATGCGTTTCTCACCGATTTTCCCAGCGTGAAACGCGAACAAGCGACGGGCCTGCTCGCCCTGGCCCAAGAACGGCTGCTCGAATCCATCTCCTCCCGCTAACACCGTGCGGATTGTGCTGGTTGAGTGCGTAAACCCTCGCGTCCGACGCCTGCTGGAACGAGATCATACAGTTTTCACGGTACTGGAATTGGGATGGGGCGGGTTGCCCGACCACATCCTTGTGGAGCGATTGCAAGGACCATGCGATGTATTCTTGACAATAGACCGGGGATTCGAACATGAGCACAACCTTTCGTTGTTGCGCTTTGGCATTGTGATCGTCCAGGTTGCGCGCAACCGAATCGCTTACTTTGAGCGTCTCCGAGAAAAAATCAGCCAGGCCGTGTCCTCCGTCAGACCAGGGGAAGTGGTGCACGTCTTTTGACCTTCTATTTCCTCTCGTCACTCGCCACTTGTCACTCGCCACTGCTTTACTCATACCGCAGCGCCACGATGGGGTCCACTTTCGTCGCCCGGCGGGCAGGGAAATAGGTTGCCGCGAGCGCAACCGCCGCCAAGATCAGCGACACAGCGACAAGCGTCAGCGGGTCGGTGGGTTTGACGCCATAGAGGACGCTTCCTAACAGGCGCGCCAAACCTAGGGAAGCACCTAACCCCGCCACCACTCCGTAAAGCGCCAGCGCCATGCCTTGTCGCACGACCCACAGTCGCACAGTGCTGCGGCCTGCGCCGAGGGCCATGCGAATGCCGATCTCGCGTGTCCGCTGCCGCACCCAATAGGACATCACGCCGTAACTTCCCACGGCTGCGAGCACCAGGGCGAGCCCGGCAAACACGCCCATCAGCATCATCAGGAAGCGTTGGAAAGCCAAGGAAGTGGCGAGGACTTCTTCCATGGAACGGACGCGCCCGATGGGGAGGTTCGGATCAACGTTTCGGACTGCGCTTTCCACATTGTGGCTGAGCGAGAGCGGGCTCAGGGAC
>QHZO01000040.1:49026-83852 GCA_003224695.1 Acidobacteriota bacterium | reverse complement strand
CCTACACTTTATGGTTGTTGGGCCGGCCGGCTGATTAAACCAGCGCCGGGTTGGGCAGCGCCGGTTGCCGGAGTCAAACTATTGCTGGTACCGCCATTGGTGGAGAGTTCGGATTGCTTGAACTTGGGAACACTGACGTACCCCGTGGCGCGGTTCTTGCCGAGGTGGTTCAGGACGATCTCGACGGACGCCAAGTAGTTCGCGGGGTAGAGCATCACAGGCTCCATCAAGTTGACGTGCTTTTTGGTGATGCGGTTGTCGTCCACGAGGATTTCGAGGTCGGCGTAATCGTGCTTGGCGTTCACTTTGCGCACCGCGATGCTGAGCGGGCCGACGCGGTGGAAGTCCTTCGACCTGTTCAGTTCAAATTCCGTGTAATCCCGCTGGCTTCGCTTTTCAAGCGCCACCAGCTCGTCGTGGTTCCGGGCGATCGTGCCGTTGAGCTCGTCGTGCGACTTGTTGATATCACCCTCGAGGTCGGTGCGGTTCTGCTCAAGGTCTTGGTGGGTCGTTTGGATTTCCTTTTGATTCTCGGCCAACTGATCCTGGAGCTGCTTCCAGCGCGGATCCGTACGCGCGACGTGCTTGGCGCGTGAATGGACCGCTTTGGGCTCTGAGCTGGCCGAGGTTGCTGCGGTCTTCTCTTCCACGCCTTTGACGGCGGTTGTGGCCGACGTTGCAGGGGGAGCCGTCAGGGACGCCACCTTCAAGGAAAGCTCATCAAGCTGGCCGCGGGCTTGCGCCAGCGAGGCGGACGTCTGGTCATTTTGTGCCGTCAACTCGTTCACCTGCCCGCGATAACGCATCGCGTAGTAAAGGCCCACCACGGCCAAGCATAGAAACGCAAACGCAACGAGCGCCGTGGTGACGATTGCGGGTTGAGATATTGGCCGGCCTTTGTATTCATCATCTCGTTCGTCCATGTTGAAACCTCCCACGCCAAGTTTGACGAACTTGGCAGCAGCTCAATCCTCTTCATCTACCTGTAGGCGTTTCTCCCCGCAAGAAGGATGCCAGCCTGGAGCGAAGATTGGCCTTTTATTTTCAGTTTGTTAGTCACGGCTGCCAGGAAGGGTGTCCGTGGAGGTGGGAAGAAGAAGCCGGGTCGGTTGGAAAAAATTCCACGAAAGCTCGAACGAAAGCTGAGAACCTTCTGCTTGCCCGGGCCGGCTTAACGCGCCGGAACAGGGGGATAACTTACCGCGACGGCGCGGGATTCTCGCACGGCGCGATAAATGGTTTGCATCACCACAACGTCTTTCAAGCCTTCAACGCCGTTCGGCGCGGGCTCCCTCTTTCTGCGAACGCAGTCGGCGAAGGCGTCGAGCTCCACTCGAAACTCGTCAATGACCCGGAATCGCTTTTCGAACCACCGCCCTTGAATTTTCCCGAACAACCGCCGCTCGTCATCGTAAGCAAATGCGGGATTGAGTGCCGCCCACCCCTTCTCGCCCGAAATTTGAAGAAATGATGCCTTCGCCGCGCCATAACTGGCCGTGGCCTGAAGCACCAGTCCCCCGGGAAAGTTCAACCGAAAGGAGATGTTTTCCTCGACCTGGTCGAAGCGCTCCGGGTCCGCCGTCCAAGTGTAACCGGATGCTTCAACTGGATCGAGGCCGGTCAGCCAGCGGGCGGTGTTCACCGCATAGACACCGACGTCCACCAGTGCCCCGCCGCCCGATAGCATCCTATCCAGATGCCAATCTGTTCCCTTTTCCCTGGGCCGGAGAACGAAGCTGAACGCCGAATGCATGAACTTAAGCCTGCCCAGCTTGCCGCTTTCGACCAGCCTCTTGAGCGCCAGGCTGGCCGGCTCGAAGTATTTCCGGTAAGCAATCATCAAGCGCACGTCGTTCGCGCGGCAGGCCCGAATCATGGCGAGGCAGCCATCCACCGAGGTGGCCATGGGCTTTTCGCACAGGACGTGCTTGCCGGCGGCCGCGGCGCACTCCGTCAAATGGGCATGAGGCTGGTTGGCGGTGGCGATGAAAACCGCCTCGACTCTGGGGTGGCTCAAGCAGAAGGCAAAATCCTCGGTGCTGAAAAAGTCCTCCGCGCCGAATTGCCGCGCCAAGCGCTTGGCCTTGGCTTCGTCGCCGCTCACCAGCGCCACGAGACGCGATTTCTTCGAATGGCGAAAGGCGGGGAGAATCGCCGGCTCGGCGATGTGCCCGAGCCCCACTACCGCAAACCCGACACGCTTGGAAGCGGCCATTCAGTATGTCCCGCCGAACCCGATGACTCCCTTTCGGAGTTTAACTATAGGCCATCTGTCAAGTTGGGGAGGCAGGGGGTCGTGCCCGAAGAGCCTGTTGCCTATAACACAGGTGGAAACCAGAGGCTACGAATGCGCGAGGGTGGGTTCGTTGTACGTACACTCTTGTCGATCATCAAGTTCAGCATTAAGAGTTTGCCTTTGCACCACATCAACGCCTGGAAGTTGCGCGCTGACTTCGTCTAGTTTCTTGACCTGTCCGGATAAGTTGGAACGAACGAACATGAAAATGACGGCCGCCAAAAGAATCGGAGAACCTGTCGTAGAATGCCAAACTATAGCGACAACCATCTTATCGTTGATTTCACGAAGTCTTTCCTGTGCTTTCTCGGGAAGGTCTACCAATGCTTCTTGCCATTCCGCAAGGTGGTCTCTGGTACTCAGGCGCTCGAGCTGTTTCCGAAACAATATCACCAAGGCGATGCGTGAAAATGTAAACTTGTGAGCAAATCTAATCATCCCGTTCATCATGACTCGAAGCTTCGTATAAGCAGGATCGGCGAACGAAATTTGTCCGCTCGCCGCGTAGTCAAACAGTTCAGCCCGTAGCTTAAATAAGGTCTCGCGGAGACGATCAACGCGGTATTGCCGCCAGAAATAGGAAGCCAAGACCAGTAAGAGGGAAAGCGCAAGCGCCAAATGTAGAGACGCAGAAACATTCTCGAGAGACGTCATGGCTTATCCTCCGACCTCGTCTCTCCCCTCGGAGTTAAGCGGCTTGAACTCCTCCCGGGATCCATTTTTGTCTCTAGTTCCTTGATTCGCCCTGCCATTCGTTCTATGGCGTCCTTCTTAAGCTTCCCCATACGAGCCCCGTATATGACCCCACCCGCCCCAACTGCATACGAAACAACTTCAGATATGCGGAAATCCGCCAAAAATTTTATGCCAATATCGGCGAAGGTCGCGTGTCCGGCAAGCGACTGA
The DNA here is from genome assembly GCA_003224695.1 of Acidobacteriota bacterium. GTDB lineage: Bacteria > Acidobacteriota > Terriglobia > UBA7540 > UBA7540 > Gp13-AA74. Next base: position 80,650 of record QHZO01000040.1, on the reverse strand, counting down.
ATCGAGGAATGGGCGTAATAGGCTATTACGATGCCCGCAGCCCATGGTGTTACCTTATGTATGATTCCAGCGATGGTTTCCAGCAATCTTCCGTAAAGGCGATACCGCAACTCCAATTTCCGAAGCTCGCCTCGTGCGCCAGATCGGTTGGCCATTCACCGGAACGTGAACCCAAGAAACCGGGGTGCTCGTTCGGCCCCTCATAAATCAACCGAAATCGTTATAGCACAGCGGTGGAGTCAAATAACTAATTTGAATACCGTTCATAAAAATTTCTTATGGCCGCGGAGCGATGATTTCAGCTTGTGGCACCGGCGGGAAACTGCTTGGCGACCATGCTCATGGCCTCGTCACGGCTGTGAAGCTTGCCTTCGAGTTGCGCGTCCTCGACGGCGCGAAGGATTTGCTTGAAGCGCGGGCCGGGCTTGTAGCCGGCTCGAATCAAGTCGTGGCCGGTGACGAGCGGCGCGGGCTTGACTTCCTCGGGCGGAGTCTCGGCAAGCATCTTCCGCGCCAACTCGTAATTGTCGAGTTTGCCGTGGCTCGACAGGCAGTCGAGCCGGTGGAGCTCCAGGTGCTCTTCGAAGCCCGGCATGCGGATGAAGCGCAATTCGGTCGAGCGGCGCATTTTGGGGAAATCCTTGAAGCGCAGATGATTGTTGACCAGCTCAAAGACGCGCTCCGTGTCCTTCGTCGGCAGTCGCAGGCGGCGGCAGATTTCCTCCGCCATGCGCGCCCCCACTTCCACGTGGTTGTCAAAGCGGATCCGCTCGCGAACGGTAAAGGTCGGAGGCTTTCCCACATCGTGGAGGAGCACACCGAGCGCGAGCGTCGCCGAAACTCCTGCGCCAAGCCCTTCGAGCATCATCAGCGTGTGCGTCCAAACGTCGCCTTCGGGGTGGAACTCCGGCGGCTGCGCCACGCCTTGCAAAGCCTTAATTTCCGGCAAGACTTCTTTGAGCAAATCGCATCGGTCGAGCAGCTCGAATCCGCGCCGCGCCCGGCCTTCCGTGAGGATTTTGAGGATTTCGTCCCGCACGCGCTCGGCGCTCACGTCAGCGATGGCCGGGGCAAGTTTCTTGATGGCTTCAAGCGTTGCCGGGTCAAGCGTAAAGTCGAAGCGCGCGGCGAAACGCACGGCGCGGAGCATGCGCAGCCGATCTTCGCTGAACCGCTCGAACGGGTCGCCGATCGTCCGGACGCGCCGCGCGCGAATATCGGCTTGCCCGCCGACGTGATCGAGGACCTCATCGGTGCCGGGATCCAGCAGCAGGCCGTTGATGGTGAAATCGCGCCGGCGAACGTCTTCTCGCGCCGTCTTCGCATAGCGGACTTCCGCCGGGTGCCGTCCATCCGCATAGCGGCCATCGGACCGGAACGTCGCAACCTCCACGTTGCCATCCGCACGCGGTACCAGCACCACGCCGAATTGCGCGCCCACCGTCAGGCTTTCGGGAAATAACCCGACCACCTGTTGAGGCGTCGCGTCCGTCGCGAGGTCGTAGTCGGCGGGCTCTCGGCCCATCACCAGATCGCGGACGCAGCCGCCTACAAAGTAGGCTTGGAAGCCCGCTTCCCGAAGGCGCCGGGCGATTTGAGCGGCCACTTCGCGCTTGGCGTCCATCCCCGGCTATTAGAACCGACTCATCGGGAGGAAGACAAGTTAAAGACGTCCGTTGTCCGTCGTGCGGCAACCTGGAGCCGAGGCTTCGAAACCTGGCGAGGGCGGGATAACTTCTTCACGGCTTTGATGTTTCGAACTCGTCAGGACAGCCCGACCGAAGGAGAATTATGTCACCGCCTGCTTCCGGCACGCCGCCGCCGCGCCTCACCCTCAGTAAAATCGTGAGCGGAGATGCAACCGTCGTCACATGCTCGGGTTTTCTGACCGCTCCCTACGCGCCGGAATTGAAAGCTTACGTCCGGGAAATTTTGCCGGACATCAAGCGCATCGTCCTGGACTTGAGCCAAGTGGTTTTTATGGACAGCAGCGGCCTGGGGACGATCGTCGCCCTTTATATTTCGGCCAAGGCGGCGCGCTCAGAATTGCAGGTGGTCCATTTGAGCAAGCAGATCCGGGAGCTCTTCCAAGTGACGCGCGTGCTCTCACTGTTCGAGTGCGGCGGCGAGTACATCATGATGAAGCTTCCCTGATCCGGCCTTCCCCACGCTCCCATTTGCGGTTCGACAAACCGCACTCGCCTTCGGGTTTTTTCCGACGCCAACGTTCCCCAACTCCTGGAAATACTACTGCCGGGGTGGGAACCACTGGTCGAAGTCGTCGTCGTCGTCCGAGTGGGGTGCGGATTGGACGGTCTGATTCGAAGCGCCGACGGCCTGGTTAACATCGAGGAGGCCGTGGCCTAAGTCGGGGGTTATGTAATCGGCGTTCGAAATGGCTTGCGCGGCTGACTGCTGGTTCAGGTTGGAATTGACGCTCCTCAGCAGCGCGACCGTACCCGAAACAAACGGCGCGCTGAAGGAAGTGCCCCACCCGGCGGCGTATGTGCCAAACGGGTAGGTGGTGATGATCCCTTCGCCCGGCGCCGCAACCCAAACCGGAGGCTGGCCGTAGTTCGAAAACGAGGAGAGCGTCTGGTCGTCGCTGGTGGAGGCGACGCCCATCACATTGGGAAAACCGGCCGGATAGACCACCAGGGGCTGGCCGCCGTTTCCAACCGCCGCCACGCAGACGACGCCTTTCGACGTCGCATGATCGATGGCGGCGTGGAGCTCCCGAGAACTTCCGGTGAAGTCAAAACTCATGTTCAATACTTTCGCGTTATTTCGCGTCGCGTAATAGATGGCCCGCAAGACGTCGGACATGTGTGCGGTGCCATCCGCCTGGAATGCTTTGAGCGGCATGATGGATGCCGTGGGGGCCACCAAGTGAACGATGCCGGCGACCATGGTGCCGTGCCCGAACGCCGCAAGCTGCGATTCGGAGAGCGTGTCCACATCATCGCTGTCCACCACCGCCATGGTGGATTGGTTCACCTGGGCAACGTCGTCTCCGTCCACGACCGCCATCGTGGACTGATTCACGTCCGCAAGTTCCGAGCCGCCCGACTGGTTGCGTGTAAAGTCGTATCCTGCCAGGAGCACCGATTGGAGCACGGGGTGATTTGGGTCCACGCCCGTATCAATCACGGCGACAATGCCGGTGCCCGTCACACCATAGGAGGATTGAGCGAGCGGGAGACTGATTGCGCCTACCGCGGGTTGGTTGGCGTAGCCGTCCCAAACGGACTGGCCAAAATAATTGGCCATGGTCGTATCGTTCAACCCGCTCGGAAGGGCCTGGGTCTCGAAAGTCTCCACTTGCAGATTCACATCCAGCTCCGCGTTGGCGATCCCGGGCATGCCCTTAATCGCCTCCAGAAAATTCACGGAGGTGGTTGGGGTCGTCACCAGGAAGACGACGCCAGCGTCATCTATCTGTTTCTGGACGGAGCAACCCAGGCGCGCACAGATGTGGTGAAGCGCCGGTCGACCAGAACGGTCGCGCACGATAAACCGGGTTTGCGCGGCCGCGGGCCGGGTGGAGAGGGCGATGAAAAAGAAAGCCAGCCATAGAATCCAATGCCGTCGGAACATACGCCTCCTTATTCTCGAGAGGGTCAAGCTCTTCCTTCGTCGTTCCCCGGCATGGACCAACCTTTCGCTGAACGCGGCCATCCCCGCTAGCTCGCAGCGTCCCACCATTGCAATGGCCTCCTTGTCCAGCCCAAATCGGGCAGACGAACAACCAACCTTGAATTCTGATCGGTCCATATTTCCAATTCAATATCCTTCCTCGAACCAAACTCCAGCGCGAATTCACCAAACTGGTTGGTCCGCGCCCAAGCCATGAAACCGGCTTCGCCGTTGACAAGTACGGGAACGTTCTCCAACTGACCCCTGTCGGTGTCATAGTCCATGAGCTGCCCGACCAGCGAAACCCGGTTTTGACCCGCTACGGGTTCGATGGAGACAGCTACAATGAGGTTCCCATTGCGGTAGGTGAGCTGCCGGGTATGCTCGGACACGCCGCGCGCTCCCGCGGGTTGGGGCCGGGTGAAGCTGTCGAATACTATTTCAGCCATCCGTCCCTTCTCCCTCGCCGAGAGCTCCGGCCGGGGGCTGGAAGATAAATTCGGAATGCCTCGCAGCAGTCCGAAAAAGAAGTGCCCTGGAGAAAGGTGATGAAGGCTGTGCCTCGCGATGAGGCTCATGGCCGCTTCGTCGGAATTCTCGCTGACCACAAGGGTGTGCTTCAGGAAGCTGGGAGGAATTCTTTTCAGGGCGTAGGCCAGCCGCTTACCAGGGGCGGCAGAGCCGAGCAGATCCACCACGATCCGGTCGAAAGCGTCTTGCCCGAAGGCAGCGAGGATTTCTTTCTCGCTCGAGACTTCCGTGGTCGAGTATCCGAGGCTATAGAGAAAGGTGTGAACGAAAGAGCGCGTTGACTCTCCCGCTCCAATGACGAGGATCGTCGTCTTCTTTCCGAACTGCACACTTAATCCTTGAATGAGCGGCCTCCGTCATCAGTAAGTAAACCCGACAGCCCCTTGATAAACCTCAGGCGATCCGAAAGTCAATCGGGAAGACACCTGAATTCTAGGGCCATGGGACCGGATGGCGCAGGCAACCCAAATAAGTCTCGCTAAGGTTATTTGACAGAAGTTGCAGGGGTTATCCCGCTCAGGGCGGTTGTGTGTGTTACTGCAGAACTCTGCGCGTCACGCCCGGCTCGGTGTTCACAATGCCCGGTTGCGCGAGAGGTGTCTTTGGGAGATTCAGCGACGAAGACGGAGGCGGAGGCGGTACCTTAGACACGGCGCCATGAGAGCCGGCCCTCGGTTAGCCTGTCGCGCCCCAGGACGACACAGACGATCTGGGCCAGTTCATTTCGGGCATGGGAACAGCCAGCCAAGAGCCTCTGGCGGCCCAAATTTCCAGCTCCAGATCCTTCACCGAATCAAACTGCAATTTGAATTCCCCAAACCCGTTTGTCCTGGCGCGGGCCAGTGGACCCGCGGCGCCGTTGACGGCAACGGGAAAGTTCTCGCGCGGGCCTTCGCCGGTAGCGTAATCCGTGAACTGGCCGGCCAAGGATATCCGGCCCGACCCCGCCAACAGCTCGATGGAGACATCCACAATGATGTTTTCAAGCCAGGAGGAGAGGTGCCGGCTGAAACCGAACGAGCCGCGCACTCCCGCGGGAAGCGGCGTATGAAAGCTGTCGAATATCATTTGGGCGACTCGCATACCCCGCAAGACCGAGCCTTCGAACCATGGCGCCGCAAATATCCTCTGCAAAATTTCCCACATCCCTTGAACCAAGCGGCCTTGAGGGAGGGTGTGGAGAGAGCGCTGAACCAGCAGTTCGTTTGTCTTCGCGTCAAAGGCGTCCCGCGTGATCACCAGAGTGTGTTTCATCAGGCTGGGAGGGATTTTATCGATGATGCATGCCAGCCGTTCCTGAGGGACTCTGGAAAAACGCAAGTCCATTAACACCGCATCGAGCTTGCCATCCGCGACCGACGAAACGATATCCTCCGCGCTTTGAACCGTGGTGCAGGAACACCCCAAACTGGAGAGATATGTGTGGAACAATCGGCGCTCTTCCAGTCTGCCCTCATTGTCCTAAATAATCAGCACCCTATTCATTCCTCCTCCTTTTTCTTGGGGTTTTGGGTGCCCCTCGGTCCTCGACACGGAAATGGCATGAACCAATCCATTATGCCGTCCTTAAAGCACACGTAATCCATGGGCTATCAGGGGCTTGCCTGATTTCGCACTGAATTTTTCCGGTCAGCTTGAGACAGCCCAACCTACATAGTTGAGACTGCGGCTGAGCATCGGAACTTCCTGTGCGCTGGCCGAGGCTATTGCCCTCGCGCCGGAAAGCTACCCGAGTCGCCTTAGAGTGGTGTGAATCAAATACCTTGTTTCTTGAAAGCTGTCAATTGAGCGTAAGGTCAGTGTGGACATACACCGAAAGTTATATGCATGCCATCGCCGTTTGGGCTCATGGCGCGGTCGCGTAAGTGTGGCCAGGGATGGAAGCCGCCACCCTACGCGCTTTTAATTTTGGGCCTGCGATGTTAAGGAATATCTACGCTTTTTCGAGCATCATGCGGTCGACTGATTACATATAAGAGCGACAATCCAACTATATACTAACTTTTAATTTTGTACGTGACTATGCCCGGCTAAGCGGCAACCGCAGAAGCAAAAAATCAGTCTTCCCGTTTTACAGATTGGGAAGCTCGGCGCCCTTACCCGGCCGCCCACAACGGCAAACGCTCCCTAATCCAATTTAAGCTCGGCAACTGGATCAGCACCCATGTCCCCGCGTCGGTCTGAAACTCCATCTCGACGTCCGGCACGAATTCAAACTCGAACACGAATTCACCCATCGGGTTCGTCTGGGCCCGAGCCACAGGGCCCTTGCGGCTGGTGAGGGTCACGGGCAGGCTTATGTTCGGGCCCTTCCCGGACCGCCTATCCATGATTTGGCCAACCAGCGATATCCGGCCTGACTCGGCCACGGGCTCAATCGCAATGTCCACAATCACGTCATCATGCTGGTAGGCGAACTGGCGAGTGGAACCGGACGACCCGCGCGTTCCCGGCGGCGCCGGCCGCCGGAAGCTGTCAAATAGGATCCAAGCAATCCGCTCACCCTTCGTGGCCGGGTGCTCGATTCGCGGGAGGGCCAATAATTTTTGGATGTTATCCCACACCCCAAAGATCAAACGATTTTCAGTAAGCCGAGGAAGGCTGTAACGGTCGGCCAGATTCATCGTCTGGGCGTCAGGGCGGTCACTGCTGATCAACAGGGTGCGTTCCTTCAGACTGAGGGGCATTCCTTCGACGAACGAAGTGAGTCGCTCCGCGGGGCGGGCGGAATAACGCAAATCGAGAAGCACTGCGTCAAACGTACGGCGAGCGGCTTCGGCGGTGGCAAGCTCCCTGGCCGTGGCCACAGTGCAAGAGCAACCCATGCTGGAAAGAAACGTTTGGAGAGGCCGCTCCCCATTCGCGTCATCCGCGACGATGAGGACCTTCGCTCCGTGTCCGCTCTCGAATGGCATAAAAAATCCTTACCTTCCTGACAGCCAGATTCCGGAGTTGCTCAACATCTGACTGGCGGAAACACGATCCATCTGGACAATTTGTTTGCCGCGCTCCAAAATGGTTCGATAAAGTCAATCTAACTAAAGATAGACAACAACCCCCAACGAACGATAAGCTAACCAAACCTTAAACAAAAGTCAATCAGGTAAAGTCCTGAATCTAGGCTAAATGTTTTTCCCCATACTTGGGCTCGAAAGCATCCTGAATAGTCCATCTCGTTTATGCTCGCAAGCCCTTTTCAAACTCATCTCCTACAAGACCGGATTGACTCCCACTTGAAATTTTTGCGAAGGAGGAATACGTTGCGCCCGATCGGGCTCGAGCCTGCTTTCGTCGTGAGGAGGCCTTATGGAACGGCGTTCTTTCCTGAAGAGCGCGACCCTGGGAGGAGCGGGAGCGCTGGCCGTCGGCTCGCCTGCGCCCACACATGCTTACGCGGCTGAGAAGCCGCTGGGGACGAAAATCACCCGCGTCCGCTTCTACCGCAATCCGCGCTCCCCCGCGCACTTTAACCAAAGCTTCCACATCGTCACCGTTGAAACCGACCAGGGGGTTACGGGCATCGGCGAAGGCGGCTCACCCGACACTGTGAAGCAGTGCGCGGGAATGATTATTGGCGAGGACGCTTCGCGCATTGACCACCTTTGGCAAATCATGTTCCGCGGAATGTTTTATCCCGCGGGGCGAGAAAAGGACTTGGCGCTATGGGACATCAAAGGCAAAGCTCTAGGCGTGCCGGTGTTTGAGATGCTCGGCGGGCTCTCGCGCGACCACGTGGAATGTTATTCGACCGGGTTCCCAGGCCGCGGCAGCCTCAAAGAGACCGCGCGCGCCTGTATCGAAGCCGGCTTCCGCGCCTTCCGCTGGGCGACGGCCGACCCGGGGAAAGGCGAGCCGTTCAATTCCCACAAGGCGGTGCGGAAGACTTTCGACGAGTGCCAGGAAATCCGTGAAGGCGTTGGCCCCGAGGGCGATTGGGCGCTCGACTTCCACACGCGCTTCGATTTCCCGGACGCCGTGCGCTTGGCGACGCTCATCGAGCCGCTCGAGCCTTACTTCGCGGAGGACCTGGTGCGCTCGGAAGACCCGGGCGTTTACCGCGAGCTGCGCGAGCACGTCAAAGTGCCGATTGCCGTGGGCGAGCAGTTTGGATCGAAGTGGGACGTCCGCTGGCTGATCGAAAACCAGCTCATTGATTACTCGCGCGTGACGCTCCCAAACGTCGGCGGCATCACCGAGTACATTAAAATCTTGGCGCTCGCCGAGACGCACTATGTCGGCCTGATTCCCCACTTCACGGGGCCCGTGGCGGAGGCCGCGCTGGTCCATTGTTGCGGCGCGTTCTCCGGGCCGGTGATGATGGAAATGCTCGGCGCGGGCGGCGAAAGCCAGCCGCATTTGCCGGTGTGTTACGATTTTAAGAACGGCAAGATGTGGCCGAACCGGAGGCCGGGCCTCGGCGTGGAGCTCGACACAAAACCCTTGGAACTGCTCGCGGAAATCACGGAGCAGTTCCGGCCGGTTCCCATCTTCCATCGCCCCGACGGCTCGTTCACGAATTGGTAGCGCGAGCAAAACAACAATGTCATTCCGATCCGTCAGCCGACGGAGAGCAATCTCGCTCTGGTAGTTGGGGCCGTGCAGGATTCCTCGTCGTCCCGATGCAGTGAATCGGGACTCCTCGGAATGACGTACCCAGGGAAGGAAGGGCATTTGAATAGACTACAGGGAAACTGCTGAAGGCATCCTTTGGAACCTAGTTTTTTCCATGCAGCCATCTTGGTCGGAGGCGCGGTAGTCGGCGTGCTGGTTTTCCTGCGAGGCTTTCGCGTTTACGGCGAATACCGTCTTCTCGCCGATACACCCGAGCAGCCGATCTCGAGCCTCCCGATGGGCCGCGTGCGCTTCCACGGAAAAGTTCACGCAGACAAGTTGACCAAGTCGCCCCTGACCTCGACGCCTTGCGTATATTGGAGGACCGAGGTCCATCGCGGCGCCTCCATACTGGGTTTCGAAACCGAGTGGAACTCCGCGAGCGATGAGGACTCGGTTCCGTTCTTCCTCGAGGACAAGAGCGGCCGAGTGGCACTGGACGCTCGCGGCGCCGAGCTCGACCTGAAACCTACGTTCGAAAAGATTGCATCCGAAGGATTCGGCCAATTTCGGCAGAAGTATTGGGGCGAGGGCGATCCTTTCACCGCCTTGCCAGGGCAGGTGGCTGACGGGGCCGTTGCCGCGTACGCGGATTCGGTTCTCGAAAAACAGAGCGCGATGAAATCAGGCCCGCTGACCAGGAAGCTCGAAGCGCTGAAAGAGCGCCTGAGCCCGCAAAAAGAGTTTCACCTTGAAGGCTTGAGCTTCGCGGATCAGAAACAGCCATCCGGGCCCAAGTATCACGTCAAGGAATATTGCCTCCTGCCGGGCCGCTGGTACAACGTGACGGGAACGTGTTTCTCGAATTCAGCGGCATCGCAATTATCGGCCGGCGTCACGAACCTCATCGCCAAGGGCGAGAACGACCCGACATTTCTCATCTCCTGGCGCGCCGAAGCCGACATCGAGAGGAAGCTGCGGCGCTCAGCGCTGGTTCGAATTGTGGGCGGGCTGGCGCTCGCGCTTCTCTTCGCCCATTGGCTGCTGCGAGCATTTGGGCTCTTGTAGAGTCGAGGCTCGGGCCAGGGCGCAGATTCATCCGTGCCGTCAGGCCTCTCTCTCCTCACCCCGGCCCTCTCCCCCTCGGGGAGAGGGTGTCCGTCAGCTGTGGGATTGCGCCCCTACTCCGGCAGACCTAGCGACTTCCAGGCGGGATAGCGCAAGAGCTTCCCTTCGCAGACATTCGCGACGTAGCGCCGGCTGACGCTGAATTGCATAATGCGTTTGCCTTCGCGCGCGAGCTCCGCCCAGCGGGAGCTTGTTTGCGGGTTCTGCTCGATCCCGTCGAAGCCGTGCGAGCCCACCTTGAAGCTCACAATCCTCAGGCCCTTGCCGCGGGTCGTGTTCACGCGAAAACGCTCGCCATCCAGCTCAACCGTATCTTTGCCGTTTTCAAGCGCTTGCCGCCAGACCTCAACCAGTGCCTCGCCGAGCGTCATGCGGGGATCTTACGCTGCGGCCAAAGGGCGGTCAACGGACCACAGCCGATCGTGCTGGACCAATTTGAGGATTGTTATCCCATAACCTTCCCGTCGTCATTCCCAAAGATCGCTGGCCTGCCAACTTCCCGCGGTCATTCCCGCGAAAGCGGGAATCCACCTGGCAAGCCTTTGGGAGCGCGTTGCGGGCAAGCTGGATTCCCGCTTTCGCGGGAATGACGGCGCGTTGCTGCGCCGATGTCCGGCAAATGACACCAGCACCCGTACCAACAGCGCTGGCACCGCCCATGGCGTTTTGTGCTAGACTGCGGCGCTTGAACTGAAACTCCATCCGGGGGTCCACTCATGCCTGAAGTGATTCCTTCTCCCGAAATTTACGACGCAGTGATTGTGGGCTCGGGCGCCGGCGGCGGCATGGCGGCTTATGTGCTGACGGCGGCTGGGGCGAAATGCCTGATGCTCGAAGCGGGCGACTGGTACGACACCGCCAAGCAATCGAAAATGATCGCCTTCGGTTATTTCGCCGCGGCGGTGGGCGGCTGGCAGGTGGAGGGCGAGCCGTATTTGAGCGCGCCCGGCCAGGAATTCCGCTGGTTCCGCTCGCGGATGCTTGGCGGGCGGACGAACCACTGGGGCCGCATTTCGCTGCGCATGGGGCCGTACGATTTCAAACCCTACCGCCGCGACGGCAAGGGCTTCGATTGGCCCATCACCTACGAAGACCTCGCGCCCTACTACGACAAGACCGAAGAGCTGATCGGCGTTTTCGGTTCGGCCGAAGGGCTCGAGAACACTCCCGACGGAAAGTTCCAGCCCGCGCCGAAGCCGCGCTGCTACGAGCTGGTGATCCAGAAGGCCTGTCAAAAGCTCGCCATCCCGTGCGTTCCGGCGCGGCTTTCGATCATCACCCAGCCGTTGAACGGCCGCCCGGCGTGCCACTACTGCGGGCAGTGCGGGCGCAGTTGCGCCACCGGATCGAATTTTTCTTCGCCCACGGTTTTGCTGCCGCCGGCGCTCAAGACTGGAAACCTCGAAATCCGCACGGGCGCCATGGCGCGCGAGGTGCTGGTGGACCGCGAGGGCCGCGCCACCGGCGTCTCCTACATTGACAAGAAAACGCGCAAGGAAGTCCAGGTGCGCGGCAAGGTGGTGGTGCTGGCGGCGAGCGCCTGTGAGTCCGCGCGGCTGCTGCTCAATTCCAAGAGCCCGCGGCACCCGAACGGCCTGGCGAATTCCTCGGGCTTGGTCGGCAAATACTTGATGGACACCGTCGGCGCGGACGGCAGCGACGGATTTCTGCCCATGTTGATGGACCTGCCCGCGCACAACTGCGACGGCGTGGGCGGGATGCACCTCTACATGCCGTGGTGGAATTACCAGAAGCAGTTGCGCCGCGAGTTGCCTTTCGCGCGCGGCTACCACATTGAGTTCGGCGGCGGACGCGACATGCCCGGGCCGTACTCGGGCTACGGCACGGAGCGCTTCTTAGGCGGCGGCTACGGCGTGGAGCTCAAGCGCGGCGTGCGCAAGCTTCACGGCGCCTTCGTCGGCTTCTCCTGCCGCGGCGAAATGATTCCGAACGAAGACAGCTACTGCGAAATCGATCCGAACGTCGTGGACACCTGGGGCATTCCCGTCCTGAAATTTCATTTTAAGTTTTCACAAGACGAAATCCTGATGGCGAAGCACTCCCGCGAAATCTTCGAGGAAATCATCCTGACCGCAGGCGGCGAAGTGCTCTCGCATTTCAGCGCGGACGACAACTGGGGAATCTCCAAAGGCGGAGAAATCATCCACGAGGTGGGCACCACGCGCATGGGCGACGACCGGCGGACCTCCGTGCTCGATTCGAACTGCCAGGCCTGGGACTCGAAAAACCTGTTCGTCACCGACGGCGGGCCGTTTGTCTCCAACGCCGACAAGAACCCGACGCTTTCCATTATGGCGCTCGCCTGGCGAACGTCGGCTTATATTGCGGAGCAGGTGAAGAAGGGAAATGTGTAGTCGGTAGGCGGCAGATGGTATGTGGAATGTGGCATATGGGGGTCGCACAAGAGCTTTTTCGCAATGAGCATCGAACGGTTTGAGCAACTGGAAGTCTGGCGCGAGGCGCACCAAGTAGTTCTGGAAATTTACAAGGTCACATCGAAATTGCCCTCGGAGGAGAAGTTCGGACTTGTTTCGCAAATGCGTAGGGCTGCCGTTTCAGTGCCGGGCAACATTGCTGAAGGATTCAAGCGGAGAGGCGGGGCGGACAAAAAGCATTTTTACAACATAGCTCAAAGCTCGCTCGAAGATCTGAGGTACTACTTGATTCTTTGCCGCGACTTGGGATTCCAATTGCGCGCTGAATCGTTGCCCGATTGCATCGAGCGCGTGGGCCGCATGTTGACCGGACTCATCCGGTCCGTGCCCAGCTAGTTTGAGGCGCCTCGCCACATGCCATATGCCACATACCACATGCCTCGAGGGAGGACTTATGGACAAAGACCGTGAAACCGGATTAAACCGCCGCGATCTTCTGAAAGTCATCTCCACCGTGCCGGCGGCGCTCGTGCCGAATAGCGGACGGGCCGAAGCGCAGGAAGCGAAGCGCCAAGTGCGGCCGCCGGCGGGCGAGAAGGCGGGCGAAACCAAGCGGCAGACCTTTGACGAGCACGAATGGAAGACCGTCCGCGTGCTCTCCGATACCATCATTCCGCGTGACGAGCGCAGCGGCAGCGCCACCGAAGCCAGCGTGCCGGAGTTCATGGACGACTGGCTGGCATTCAACCCGCAGTCGCTACCCGCCATTCGCGGCGGCCTGATATGGCTGGATCTCGAGTGCCAGCGGGCCTGGAGCCGCGATTTCGTGGATTGCTCCGCGGACCAGCAGAAGCAGATGCTCGACCGCGTCGCCTATCCAAAAACCGCCGCGCCCGAAGACGCGGCCGGCGTCACTTTCTTCAACCACCTGCGCAACCTGGTGGTTTCGGGATTTTTTTCGAGCAAGATGGGTGTCGCCGATTTGCCCTACCTCGGCAACCAAATGCTCGCGGAGTGGCCCGGCTGCCCAGCCGAAGTCCTGGAGAAGATTCGCCAGAACGAAGAGAAGAGCCGTCCGGCGTAGGGGCGCATGGCATGCGCCCTGGGCGGACGCCGTCCGCCCCTACAGCCGGCGGATTACGGCTATGTTCCCGGATCATCCCCTGAGGGCCCATAAATGGAAGGCACTTTCCCCCCCATGGGCCGGATGTGCGTGCTGAGTTGGCCGCGGTGATGGATGGAATCGAATAGCCACAGCCAGCACAGGCCTCCGGCGGTTTCGCCGATAGCGTCCTTGCCCTCCACGTAAAACGGCGCCTTTTTATCCCACGCCGCATCGCTGAACTTGCGGAGTTTTTCAGAAACAGTTTTGGAAGCGTGCTCGAACTCGCTCACCAACTCGCCGAGCTTTTTGTTTTTTGGCGGCCCGCCCCAGGTGATGCTGCCTTTGTCGCAGAGCTCGATGAGGCTTGTGGCCTCGTCGGCAAGGAGCGCCGCAAGCTCGCCCGCCGACATGGACTTTGGATGCGGGCGGTAATCGAGTTTATCCGCCGGCAGCGCTTTCAGCACGCGCAACGTCGGCGGACCTTCCGCCTCCCACCGCTTGATGAAGAATTCCCGATTGCTCATACAGCCTCCTTCATAATTTTCTTCCCTCCCAAACGCTTAAGGGGCGCTGGATTATAACATCGGTGTCGCGGCGGCGGAGCTCACGAACGTAGTGGTCGGCTTCGCGCGTGGGCTTGGGGATGCGGAAGCCGTCGAGCGACTGGCCGACAATGCGCACGGCCCTGGCAAGCGACACCCGGTGCCCCTGCGTAACATAAATCGGCTTCACGCCGTCGCGCGTGCGGAGCGCCACACCGACGCGCTCGCCGTGGTGCATCAGCGGCGCCGTCGAACCCTTCTTCAGGCCGAGCGCGCGGTGCTCGCCGACCAGCAACGATTTGGCGCAGCCGATCGTGGGCTTATCGAAAATCACCCCAACGTGGCAGGCGATGCCGAACCGGCGCGGATGCGCGAGGCCGTGGCCGTCAATCAATATCAGGTCGGGCTCCGTGCGAAGTTTTCGAAAAGCCGCCATCAGCACCGGAGTCTCGCGAAATGAAAGCAGACCCGGAACGTAGGGAAAGCGGAGCTTCCGCCAAGCGTGCCGGCGTTCGACTTCTTTCATCTCGGGGAAGCTGAAGACAATCACGCCAGCCACTGCCTCGTTCGTCTCCGGTTCAAATGCCAGGTCCGCGCCCGCGACGAAGCGGATTTCTCCGTGCCGGTCTTCAAGGATAACCCGCTCGCGCAGCCGCTCCTGCAACCGCATCGCCGCGCGGGGCGCAAGGTCCCAGCGCGTGCGCAATACCGCTTTCATCGGCGGGAATTCTAGCTTACAAAGGGCTCTCGGGGCGGATTTCAAACCGGCCCCTCGGGCGAACAGTCAAGCGTGCGAATCCTCAACTACGAATTTAAAGCCCGGCTGAAAAGCGAAAGGCGTGTCCGGGCGGAACTCAGGAAACTTCGCGCGCGGTTCGCGGGCCTGGACCGCCAGGTGGACACCTACTTCCGCGTGCCGCGGGGCCGCCTGAAAGTGCGCGAAGGGAAAATCGAGAACGCGCTGATCTTCTATCGACGCACGAACGAGCGCCGCGCGCGGAGCTCACAAGTCCTTCTCGTAAAGCTCGCGCCCGGAAACTCGATGCGCAAAATCCTCGGCGCGGTTTTCGGAGTCCTGGCGGTGGTCGAGAAGCGGCGTGAAATTTATTTTTGGAAGAACGTCAAAATCCATCTCGACCGCGTGCACGGCCTCGGACGGTTCGTGGAGGTTGAGGCGATGAAGAAGTCCAAAGTCGAAAGTCAAAAGTTGAAGGCCAGAGCGCTCCGACGGCAGGCCTTGGAATTTCAGCGGCGATTTGGGATTGCCGACTCAGAGATTGTTCCGGAGTCTTATTCCGACTTAATTCTCAGAAAAACGCCTCCGTGAAACAAAGGCAAAAAGGCGTCCGTGGTCGGTTGTCCGTGGTCTGACGCGGAAAGAACAGTCGAAAGTCGAGAGTCAAAGGTTGAGAGCGAAGACTTTCGAGTTTAGACTTTTAACTTTCGACCTTTCCGCAGACAACGGACGTTTTCTTCTTCCCGATTCCGCGTTAAACTCTCTCCCTTTAATCCCGAGTGCGGAGGCTTCACCATGTCCGAAGTCTATGACGCGGTGGTGGTCGGCTCAGGCGCGGCGGGCGGCATGGCCGCGACCGAGCTGTGCTTCAAAGGGCTCAAGGTGCTGCTGCTCGAAGCCGGCCCGCACCTCGACATCGCCACGGATTTCCAGCACCACAAGAAGCCTTACGAGTTACCTTTTCGCGGCCGCATTCGCCCGCTCGAACGCGCCAAATACAACTACACCGCCAACGAGTGGAACAAACCGCACTTCGTCAACGAACTCGAACATCCCTATACGGGAAAGAAATTCGTTTGGGTGCGCGCCCGTTGTGTGGGTGGGAAGACGCTGCACTGGGGGCTGGTCTCACTGCGTTTCAGCCCGCGCGATTTCCAGGCGGCACGCCACGACGGGTTCGGTGAAAACTGGCCCATCACCTATGAGGACGTCGAGCCTTATTACACGCGCACCGAGAAGATGGTTTGTGTCTGCGGGCACGCCGAGCATCTCGAAAACAATCCGGACAGCTTTTTCTTGAAGCCTGTCCCGCTGACTTGTCCGGAATGGGTGTTGAAGGGCGGAGTGGAAAAGAATTTTGCTGACCGGCACGTCATCCACGGCCGCTCGGCGACCGCGACGGAACCCGTGAACGGCCGCGCGCCCTGCCACTATTGCGGCCACTGCGGGCGCGTCTGCAACGTCGCGGCGGCGTTCAGCTCCGTCGGCGTGCTCATCCCGATTGCCGAAAAGACCGGCAACCTGACGCTCCGTCCAAACGCCGTGGCGTGGAAAGTCTTGATGGGCGGCGACGGCAAAGCGAAGAGCGTTTTGTTTCTCGACCGGGTGACGCGCGTCCCCGAGGAAGCCTACGGAAAGGTCATCGTGCTCGGCGCGGGGTGTCTGGAGTCCACGCGCATCCTGCTCAACTCGAAAAACGAACAATACCCGAACGGGCTCGCCAACTCGAGCGGCGTCCTCGGGAAGTATTTCTGCGAGCAAATTATGGCCAGCGACATTATGGGCGTCATCCCGAAATTGCGCGGCGACACCAACCGCGGCGGCGACGCCAAGCCCGACGGCGCGGGCATCTACATTCCGCGCTTTCGCAACCTCAAAGACAAGCAGCGGGATTTCATTCGCGGCTACGGCTTCGAGGGCGGCGGCGGAAGTTCGGAATTTCCCGGGTTTGCCCGCAAAATCCCGGGCTTCGGGGCGAAGTTCAAGGAGGAAGTGAAAAAGAATTACGCCGCGGTGGTCAGCATCGGATCGTTCGGCGAAATACTGGCGCGGCCGGAAAACTTCGTCGAACTCGATCCCGTGGTCCGCGACGCCTGGGGCATTTCCGTGCTCAAGATCAACGTCGAGTGGGGGCCGAACGAGCTGGCGATGGCGAAGGACATGGTGGAGACGCAGCGCGAAATGTTCAAGGCCGCCGGAATCGAAGTGATGAGCGAGCGCACCGAACCGCTGCCGCCCGGCTGGTCCATTCACGAGGCCGGCACGGCGCGCATGGGCGACGACCCGAAAAAATCCGTGTTGAACAAATTCAACCAGTGCCACGACGTCAAGAACCTATTCGTGGTGGACGCGGCCGCGTTCGTGAACTCGACGGAAAAGAATCCCACGCTGACCATCATGACGCTCGCCATGCGCGCCGCCGATCACATTGCCGAAGAAATGAAGCGCGGGAACCTCGGATGACCCGCGGCGGCCGAGCGACTCCCAACACCCAGAGAGGCAGTGTCGTCGGTGTGGACATGGGCGCCTCAAACGTGCGCTTCGCACTGGCGGACTTTACGGGAAAGGTCCTGGCTCGGAGGGAAGAAAAGCTTCGCCCGGAAGACGGCCCGCGAAAGACCATCCGCCAAATCCAAAAAGGCATCGAGCGCCTCGCCCGCCGTCGCGCGAGGCTTCCGCTCGCCGCCATCGCCATGGATGTTCCAAGTCCCGTCCATCCCAAAACGCGCGTCGCCACTTTCGCCAATAATCTGCCCGGCTGGAAAAATATTGACCTGCGGCGCGAACTGGAAAGGAAATTCCGCCTGCCCGTGGCCATCGAGAACGACGCCAACATGGCGGCCATCGGCGAGCACTGGCGAGGGATCGCGCGCGGCAAGGACAACTTTGTCTTCGTGGCGGTCGGCACCGGCATCGGCTCCGGGGTGTTTGTGAATGGCCGGCTCTATGAGGGCCGCACCGGGTCGGCCGGGGAACTGTTCCGGCTGCAAGTCGAATGGCCTCGCTGGAGTGAAGAATTTCCGGACACAGGCTATTTTGAAAATTACGTTTCGGGGATGGGCATTGCCGCCGAAGGCCGACGGGTGCTCGGCACCGAGTCGCTTCACCAGGGGACGGGTTTGATTGAAATACGCGACGCGCGCTTCGTTTTCGACGCCATGCGTCGCGGCAATCCCCAAGCGCGCGACGTGCTCGAAAAAATATTTACCATGCTGGGTGTGGGCGTGGCGGACCTGGTCGCCATTCTCGACCCGGACCTGATTGTGCTCGGCGGCGGTGTGGTCACGGGCGCGCCCCGGTTCGTGGTTTCAACGGTGCGCAAAGTCGTCCGCAAGATTCATCCCGAAGCCCCGCCCGTCGAGTTGAGCGCGCTTGGCGATCAGGCTCAAACCTTCGGCGCCATTTATTCGGCTCTTCACGCCGCCTGCCGGGCCGCCATGCCCCCTCTGACGCTAGAAAAGGGGCCCAGGTAAGTGCAGACTCGGATCGCACGCGCGGCGGTCTGCGGGCCTCGTCTCTTGGGTTGACGGGGATAGGCGGCCAAACTAGGGCATCAATATAGTTGAATAACCAACGTGCATGTTTGGTTCCGTGTGCGCCGTCGTTTAACGCTGGCGCTTTCGTTTATTTCTGGCTTTGGCCTGCTTCCGTTTCTGGTCAACGTGAGCCTTGGGAACGTTTACGACCTGGGCCAGGGCTTTACGGAAATTGTCCATAGCCTGCTTCGAGTTTTCGACTTTAAACTTGTCGAGCTTTGCCCTCAATTCGTGACTCCCCTCAGTTGGTCGTAGGTGAGCCGCTTTCCGATTATCTGAGAAAATGCGGTTTGGAACCTGCCAAAGTCGCCTTCTTCGTCCTTCCGTTCGTTATAGCGGAAGCTCTGTTCATCAAGATAACGGAACAGATGAAACGGTTCGACACTGACGTAGGTTCCCTTAAGGCCCCGCTTCAAGAGGCTCCAAAAGTTTTCGAGGCCGCTCGTATGAACCAGGCCATCAACGTAAATAACTGCATGGTCAATCACTTTGTGGGCGTACTCTGCTTCCAAGCCATCGTAAGATTGCAGGGCATCGCTGTAGAGCGCAGAGCCAGCCGCGACGTGCTTTCTCACTTCCGCCTGCAATTCGCGCTTCTTCCGGGTGCCGATGACTTCCGCGCAGACCTTTCCGCCACGCTGCAAGAATCCCATGACCACGGCCTTGTCTTTCCCGCCCGTGCCCGTAATCCGGGTGCGCCTTTTCTCAGCGTGCATGTTCCGAGCCTTGCCGCCGATGAAGGTTTCGTCAACCTCAACTTCGCCTTGCAGCCTCATGATCGAGCCCGTCTGCATAGCAAGCCGAAGCCGGTGGAGCATAAACCAAGCAGTCTTTTGGGTAACGCCAAGGTTACGCCCCACTTCGTAAGAGCTAATCCCATTCTTGCAATTCACAAGCAGCCAGAGGGTCGGAAGCCACTTTTCAAGGGGAATGGGAGAATCCGCGAAGATGGTTCCGACCTTGAGCGTAAACTGTGCGCGGGTGTGCTTGCCGTAGCACTTCCAGCGGCGCGTTCGCTCCATATAGATTACGTGGTCGGAGTCGCAGAGCGGGCAGCGGACAACGCCATCAGGCCATCGCGCCTCAATCATGAACTTGCGGCAATTCTCGTAATCGGCAAAGAATTTCACCGCTTCCAGCAGCGTTTTCGGGTTATCATGTCTCTCTCTCATGGTTAGCATAGTACCTTAAACAGCGTGGTTTGTCAAGTACTTTATTCCTGGTGGTATCAATCGCTTACAAACCACTTTTATTGCTCGCATACATGCCATGAAAGCTGACTAAAATCTTCTACGCGTGGGCCGGGCGGCCTATCCATATACAGGCAGAGATTAAACCCCTTTGGGTGCTCTGTCCATTCAATATGAGATATGACATACAGTGTGACCTTGCCTTCGATGAGGCTATTCACATCATTTGTAGTTAAATCGTGATCGCTCTGAACTGTAGTCCATATTGTTCCGCCCACTCCCACGTCACCGTATGAGGAAGTCGCCTTCAAGTCATTCAGCATTTGCCGTGCGAAGGTCTGACGTACATACCCTGACTTGGCCTGTGCAGAAGGTCCGTATATAAATCCTAAAGCAGCATCCTGCTTTACGCCGACCACTGGGAATGTGCTTTTGTTTTGGTAATATACATTTAACATTAACGGCTTGCCGAGCGTGAAAAGTGGATAGACCGGCTTCATCTCAGTGAACTGCATAAAGCCTGATTGTTGCTGATTCGGCCTAAGCCATAGGTAAAGGCCGTAGAGTCCCGCTCCAACGAGCGCCGTGCCCACAATGGCGAGGCGAATTCTATGGCCTTTATGGTGGAGTAAAGCCGTTGCCGTCCATATCGTAAAAGCAGCAAATGGCCATGCAAGAAGGAGCATCCAGCGGAGGTCTTTATTCATGCTCGCCATCACTGTAAGAGTGATGGCGGAAAATATGCTTGCCCCGCCCCATAGACGGTTGCTTTCGTACCAAAGCGCCTGAATCGGCGGAAGGGAGTTTGATGTTGGCGTAACGACAGGGAGTTGATCGGCTGCTCTAGGTGCTGCTTTGCTCTTTCTATGCTTCTTTCCCATGTCTCCCGTATGCTAACACACTTGGTTAGCCAACTATATTGATGCCCAAACTAGATTGGGAACAGGAAGCTAAGGAGAGCCGTGCCGATGACTGGAATTCAGTTTGTGACGGACGAGAAGGGTCGCAAGGTGGCCGTTCAAATTGACCTGAAAAGGTACGGCGCGCTGCTGGAGGATTTTTGGGATGGGTTGATCTCGGAATCCCGCCGTAACGAAAAAGGCATTCCCTACGAGCAATACCGCGCGAACCGGCGGAAGCGCCGCCGTGGCTGATTACGCCCTCCTCATCAAACCCTCCGCGCAGAAAGAACTGGACGCGCTCGACGAGGATGATGGATTTTTTCCCTTCCACTAATGGATTCCAATTATTGACGTCTATCGCGCGGCCTTCTTAGACTGGCAGCGTCTTATCGGGGCGCTCGAAGTTTCTTGAATTTTAACTTCTCCCTTTGCGTCGGTTGGGCCAAGTGACTCTCGCCGGTCTTCGGGCGGGAGTCCTCTCGCGGAGATGCCATGAAAAAATTGCTCGGATGGCCGGGTGCCGCCTTCTTAATCGCGGCGGTTCACGCCCCACTTCTCGCGCAAGTCAACGCCGCGCGTGTGGACGGGATGATCAGCGATGCGCAAGGGCTTGCGGTCCCGCGCGTCCGAGTAGTCCTAACGGAAGTCAAGACCAAGCTCTCGCGGGTTGTTGAAACATCGAGCGAGGGCGCTTACCAGTTTGTGGGCCTGAACCCGGGCACCTACGAGCTTGTGGCATCCGCAAAGGGCTTTGCGCCCGCGACGCCCCAGTTGACGCTGGAAGTGAACCAGTCCGTCCGCCTCGACCTGACGCTTGCCGTCGGGGAATTGTCCCAGACCGTGGAAGTGGTGGGCTCGTCGGAGCTGCTGCGGACGGGCGACGCCAGCCTGGGCGAAGTGATCGAGCCCAAGATGACCCAGGAGCTGCCGCTCAACGGCCGGCACCTACTGGATCTGGCGATGCTTGCGCCGAGCGTTCATGCGGGCTCAGGTGCCGCGACGGGCAGCACGAATCCTCTCTACTGGCGGCCACAGCAGGATTCCGCATTGAGCGTCGGCGGCGCCCGGCCGAACGCCAACTACTTTCTACTGGACGGCGCGACGGACACCGATCCGACGTTCAACACCCTGGCGCTAAGCCCATCGCCCGACGCGGTCCAAGAGTTCAAAGTCCAGACCGGAAGTTATTCGGCGGAGTTCGGGGGAGCCGGCGGCGCGCAAATCAATATCGTCACCCAGTCGGGAAGCAATAAGGTGCACGGCGACGTTTACGAATTCCTCCGCAATAGTGTGTTTGACGCCCGCGCCTTCAACGTGCCGGACAATACCCCGCACCTGTCTCAGAACCAATTCGGGGCCTCCCTGGGCGGCCCGATTCAGAAGAACCAGACCTTCTATTTCGCCAATTACGAAGGGTTTCGCCTGAGCAATATCATGACGAACACCGAGACGGTCCCGACCCTGCGGGAGCGAGCCGGGGACTTCAGCCAGTCGAGCGCCATGATCTACGACCCCAGCACCACTCATCCCAACCCTAATTACGACCCATCGAAGCCGGTCAGCCCGACAAATCCGGCCGTCCTGCGCGATGCCTTTTCGGGGAACGTCATCACCAGCCCCCTCTCCCCGGTCGCGCTGACCGTCCTCAGCCTCTTGCCACCTCCAAACCTTGGCCCTGGCGCCGCCATGGGGATAGGAATGGGAATGGGGGGCGGGTCCGACTCGAATAACTATCTGGATCAACGGAGGAACCTCAATTCATCCGACCAGGGTACGTTTCGCGTGGACCGCAACCTCAGGGGTGGAGACGCGCTCTTCGCCCGCTATTCGATTCTCTCCGAGCGGGATTTCACACCTCAGAATCTTCCCGGCTTCGGCGCCTTCGACAACAACGTGGCGCAAAACCTCACCGTGAGCTACACACACATTCTGTCTGCGCTGTCGGTGAACACCGCTTGGTTTGGAATGTCGCGGCTCTCGATGCACCGCTACTCGCAAAATAATTTCACCAACGACTACATTACCCAGCTCGGCATTCAAGGCGTGGGGTACGGAGGCAAAGGGGCCTGGGGAATGCCCTGGTTCGCGCTCCAGGGCTACGACGGCATCGGGGACTCATTCGCCGCCACGCCGGTCCAGGATTGGGACACCGTCTTTCAGGGACAGAACATTTGGAGCCGGCAATTGGGCCGCAACTCTTTGAAAGCTGGCGGGGACTATCGGCGCTTCTTCTGGCCGATGTGGGGCTTTTTCCAGAATCGCGGCTACTATCAGTTTACCAACGGCTTTACGACTCAGACGGCGACGAACGACGGGACGGGCTCCGCCCTGGCAAGCTTCCTGCTGGGCCTGCCGGTGGTGAAGCAGCGTCAGGCAGGCATTCCGGACATGGACCTGCGCCAGTGGTATGGCGACGCCTTCATCGAAGACGATTGGCGGGTGAGCGATCGGACGACGCTCAACCTCGGCGTGCGTTACGAATACATGAGCGCGCTTTACGACGTGCGCTCCTACAAACGGGGATCGAACCTCGTCTTTATGAACGGCGTGCCCGCGATTTTCATAGGCGGCGAGGCGGGCATGCCCAACGGCTTGATGTATCCGAACGCGTTCGACTTCGCACCTCGACTTGGCCTCACCCACGCCGTCGGCGGTAAGTACGGCTTCGTCATGAGAGCGGCGTTCGGCACGTTCTTCACGCCGGTGGATATGAATACCTGGTGCAACCAGCGGCACAACATCCCGTTTGTATTCCCGGAGACGCAACAGAGCGACAATTTCATCTCCAGCCTGAGCGGCTTCAATTTCGGATCGCCGGTCCTTGGACAAACTCGCGTCAGCTTTGCGGCGTTCGATCCGCACAGCCAGCCCCAATACGTGAATCAATGGAGCCTTTCGCTTCAGAAAGCGCTTCCGGGAAATACCGTTGTTGAATTGGGCTACCAAGGCGCGCGCGGATACCATTTGCAGCGCGCCCACTTGATTAACAACGCCCCGCCGGGGCCCGGGCCGATCAATCCTCGGCGGCCTTACAAGACGCTCAGTTTTGTCCCGGGCACCCTGATTCCGAGTGGCGTTGCGGTCGTAAGCGATGTCTCCCCCGTTTCCGCGATTAATCTCCTCGAGGACTCGGCGCGAAGCTGGTATGACGCGGGCTGGGTGGACGTGCGCCGGAGATACCAGCACGGCCTGACACTGCTTAGCAATTTTACCTGGGCGAAGAGCCTGACCAACTCGCCGGATTTTCGCTCGCCGATGGATGAATCGGCGATCCCACAGAACAATTCGCTGCTCGACGCCGAAAAAGGCCGGGCGTGCGATCTGCGCAGACGGTTTGTCGCGAGCCTCGTTTACGAACTTCCGGGTTGGAAAACACGGCCGGCGTTTGCTCGCCTGACTTCAAATTGGCAGCTCGCTACGGTCTATCAGGCCCAGAGCGGATTTCCTTTCACCGTCTCGGTCTTCGGCGATACCGCCAACGCCGGAACATTGCTTGGTGAAAACCCCATTCGTGCGAACGTCACTGGCCAGCCGATGTTTCCTGCCGGAACGCGCACGACCGCTGCATGGTTCAACCCTTCCGCCTTCGCCACGCCGCCGGCCTTCCAGTTTGGCACCGCCGGCCGAAATACCGTCGAGGGGCCCGGCTTGCAGCTTATGGACGTATCGCTGACCCGCGAGTTCCGACTTACCGAAGGGCTCCATTTACAAATGCGCGGCGAGATGTTCAACGCCTTGAATCACAGCAATTACATGACGCCCAACCGCTTCGTCAACACACCGCAATTCGGGACCATCACCATGGCGAGCACGCCCGGCCGCGAGGTTCAGTTGAGTGGACGCATCGTGTTCTAACACCTTGGCATGTAGCGATTACGTCCTAGCGCGGGGTTTTTTCCGCCACTTGTCACTTGTCACTTGTCACTGTGTCTCGGCGCGGTTGCCCAAGCAGAAACCGTTTCATCGTTTCTTCTTTGACCGCTTGGTTTTTTTGCCGCGCTTGGGTTTGACCTTCGTCGTGCGCCTCTTCGGAGCGGGGCGGCGGCGCTTGGCGCCTCGCTGCGGCGTGACCTTGCTTGGCGGCTGAAGCGCAGACACGATATTCGCGCCGTTCGGTGAGCCGAGACCGGTGACGGGGTCCCAGCCGGGGCCGGCGCTGTACTGCCCGTTGTTTCCCTGCGTGATGTCATTCAAAATTCCCTGAGGCAGCTTCGAATAGAGGAGCGGGTTCAAGAACCCCACTGGCTGGCCGACAATTTGGTTGAGCAGGGCGACGAGGCCTGCCCACAGCGGCGCCACAGCGCTGGTGCCGCCCACGACGCCGAATGCGCCGTCCACGGTGATTTGGTAGCCGGTTGAAGGAGCCGCGTCGCCGGCCACGTCGGGAACGCCGCGTCCGGGCCGGTTGTTTGGCGCCGGGGGGACGTAGGCTGCCTGCTGCCAGGTGGGCAAGGGGAAATGCACGCTCACGCCGCCGCCGCTCGCCCCGCCGCCATTCGCCAGATCGTCCCACGCATCCTCTTCGGTGATGCGGTTGGCGGAACTCGAGAGAGTCGTCCCGCCACAGCCGAGCACGTAGAGGCTCGAGGCGGGAAAATCCACGTGAGGCTGGCCATCGCTGACTCCATCCGAGGAGCCGTCGTCACCCGAGGCGGCACAGACCGTCACGCCCATCGCCGCCGCATCATGACAGGCGCTGTTGAAGGCGTCGAGCGCCTGCGCCGTCCAGGTGGATTCCGGCCCGCCCCAGCTTATGGAGATCACCGACGGGTTGTTGGCGGAATCGTGGACGGCGGTCGTGAGCGCGTCGAGAAATCCCTGGTCGGTGTTGGGCGCAAAATAGACGGCAATCTTTGCGCCCGGCGCCACGGCGCCCGCCACTTCGATATCCAGGGCGACCTCGCCGTCGGCGCTATTTGGATCGCCGGTCGGCTGATTGGATCCGCCATCCACATCCACTTCCACAACCGTGGGCGTCGCCAGTCCGAGCTGGCCGAAATAAGCCTCTAAGTCCGAGCTCTGGTACCCGCCGCCCAATTCCAGAATGCCGATACACTGCCCCGCGCCATTGGCGGTGGCCGGGAATTGGTAAAGCGCGGCGACTTGCGGCGCCGTAAACGTCCTGCCCGCCGCACGGGGAGTGAATTCCGCCGGGTTCGATTCCAACCGGCGGAAGTGGGGCTCGGCTTGCCGCCGGTTATCGAGCCCGAAAACGCCTTCGACAATGTTGGCCAGCTCCGCCGGAATCCGCAGCGGGCCATCGTGCCCGCGGAAATTCCCTTTGGGATGCTCGTAGCGCTTGAAACGAACGTCAAACGCCGCGCTGAAGTCGCCGAGCGTTCCCGCCAGCACAACCGAGCGGCGCTCCGGCCGCTCCTCAATCACCTTCAGGTTATGCTGGGCCGCGAACGCCCGGATTTTCTTCAAATCGCCGGGAGCCGCTCCGTGCGCTGCGGCAAATTGTTTTCGGCTCAGGTTACGCCGTTGGCTGAGCGGGCGGGCGCCCATCGTCTCAACGGCCGGGAACGAAGCGGGCGCCGACCGGCGGCGCAAAAACACCGTGACCTGAATACGCTCGTTCGCTTCGGCCGGGCCGATGGCCCGGGCTTCCGGTGGCGCGGGGCGGTCGCTCCCCAAAAGACTGATACGTTTTTTCTGCGCTGCCATAATTTTCCTCCTTAACCGGAGTTTCCCACCTCACTTTAAGCCCGCCCGACGCGCCATGCTAGCATGGGCTGTGCGACAAAAAGAAGGGTTCGTGATCGGTGCCCAGGCCGGGATCAAAAAGAATAGATGCGCTCGAGCGGAGGAGAGGTTTTTTCATTCCTTAGTGTGGTGTAACGAAAGAGGATTCACGAAGTCGCGGGCTTGTCACCCTGAGCGGAGCGAAGGGTCTCGGCATTTCCTTGCAATGAAATGCAGGGATGCTTCGCTCCGCTCAGCATGACACGATCCCGACCAGATACGTCGTTTACTTCAGTTACAGGACACTGGGAAGGTAGACAACCAGTTCGACCTTGAGCGGAATCTTTTTCTAACCTCTTGCCACTCGCCACTTGTCACTTGCCACTTTTTTCAGCGTGGTCGCCAACTGGTAAGGCAAAGGTCTCGAAAACCTTGATCCGTGGTTCCATTCCGTCCCGCGCCTCCAAAGCCCGTGCATTCACCGTTCTGTCTGTAACACTTATACTCCCTTCCTGGCCGCGTCCGGTGCCCTAAGCGTGGTTTCGCCAGCCTCTTCGCCCTAATCAAAAAAAGTCCTCGAAGTAATACAAATATACGAGGCCCTTGAGAGCGTTCCCTCTGGTATCTTTATCGCTTGCTGCAACGGGGCGGAGCCTCTTCTCAAGCGTCGGGCGTGCGATTAGTTTGCCGCTGCTCTTTTGCGGGGGCGCAAACCTTGCGCCCCTACAGTCGTCGGGCGCGGCATTGTAGTCGTCAGGATGGCTGATAAATCCCAAAGCGGCGGACGCGCGGGCCGAATTGCCGTCATCCTCGGCCTGCTGCTGGTGGCGAACAGCGCCTATGTCGCCGCCTTTGGCGATGCAAACCTATTTTACGTCGCCAACGCCTTGATCCATCCCCTCCTGGGCGGTGCCGCGCTCGCAGCCGTCATCGTTTACATTTTCAAGTCAGGCTCGAAGTTCCGGCTCGCCGAGCCGGGAATGTATTTGTTCTATATTTCGGCTGGCTTCGGAATTTTTCTCGCCCTCGCAGGCATGACGCGGCCGCACAGCCTGGCGCTCTACGCGCACGTGGCGACTGGCTTGGCGGCGGTTCTTTTCATTCTCTTGCGGCTGAGGAAACTGGCTAAGGCGGCGAGGGCGGGGCGACGCCTCGCCCCTACTTCAGATGCCGCGAGTTTCGATCCCCGGGTCTACAGCTTGTCAGCCGGCGTGATGATGGTCTCCGCCTTTTTCTACTTGACCTTCGCGGCCTATCACCACCTGCATCCGGATTCCGAATTCCAGATTCAAAATCCTTCGACGGCTCCACTCAGCATGGACGGCGAGGGCGGCGGGCCAACGAGTCTGCTGTTTCCAAGCTCGGCCACCACCGTGGATGACCGGCCCATCAAGTCGAAATTTTTTATGGACTCGGAGTCCTGCCAGAAATGTCATCCGGACATCTACGCGCAGTGGAAGAGCTCGATGCACCATTTCGCCTCGTTCAACAATCAGTGGTACCGGAAGTCCATCGAGTACATGCAGGATACGATCGGCATCCGCTCTTCGATGTGGTGCGCAGGATGCCACGACCACGCGCTGGCTTTCGCCGACCTGATGCAGAAGCGCCCCATCCGCGAAATCGAGGGCACGCCCGAGGGGCAGAACGGCCTCGGGTGCATGTCGTGCCACTCGATCGTCCACGTCAAGGACTCGATGGGCCAGGGCGGGTTTGTGATGGAGTATCCCCCGCTCGACGAGCTCGCTTCGAGCAAGAACCCCGTCCTCCATTGGCTGCACAATTACGCTGTGCTGCTCGACCCGAAGCCACACCGCAATGCTTTCCTGAAGCCTTTTCACAAGGACCCGCGCTTGGTGCCGGAATTCTGCTCGGCCTGCCACAAAGTGCACCTGGACGTTCCCGTGAACCATTACCGTTGGATCCGCGGCTTTGACGATTACGACAACTGGCAGGCCAGCGGCGTCTCGGGCCTCGGCGCCCGCTCTTTTTATTACCCTCCCCAGCCCCAGATGTGTGTGGATTGCCACATGCCGCTGGTGCCGTCGAAGGATTTTGCGAACCTCAACGGCTTCGTTCACTCGCACCGTTTTGCCGCGGCCAACACGGCCGTGCCCGCTTCGTACGGAGATAAGGAGCAGGTCCAGGCCGTCGAAAAATGACGGCCGTCCGTCAGCTGACGGACCAGGAAACGCCGCAACTCGAGAGCACCTTTGCGGTGGGCGAAGAATCCGTGGCAGGCCTTGGGGGCGCGCCCGCTGCGGTTGGCCCGCCGACGAAACTCGTCGCGCCGCTCGGCCGCGTCAGCGCAATCCTCCGGCGCGGCGAGACCGTGCGCGTCGAAGTGGTGGTGCGCACTCGCAAGCTTGGCCACTTTTTCCCCGGCGGCACCGTGGATGCGTTCGATTGCTGGGTCGAGCTCAAGGCTCAGGACGAGCATGGCCGCGTGATTTTCTGGAGCGGTGAAGTCGCGGACAACGGGAAGGGGCCCGTCGAGCCCGGCGCGCATTTTTACCGCTCGCTCCAGCTCGACGCGCACGGCAATCCCATCAACAAGCGCAACGCCTGGTCCACCCGCGCGCTCATGTACACGCGCCTCATCCCGCCCGGCGCGGCGAATACCGCCCACTTTCGGTTGAAAATCCCCCAGAACCCGGGCGACCGCATCACGATCACCGCCAAGCTTAACTACCGCAAATTTAGTTGGTGGAATACGCAGTGGGCCTTCGCGGGTGTTCGTGACCCAAGCCAGCCCCGCCCTGCGGTGAGCAAGGATTACGACGACGGCCACTGGGTTTTCACAGGTGATCTTTCCGGCGTTTCGGCCAATCCCCACCGGATTCCCGATGTCCCTATCGTTGTCATTGCCGAAAATTCCGTGACGCTTCCGGTTGAGGGAGTGGGGGCCGGTCATAGATCCGGCCCTACGCCCTTCGCCGAACAGCTTCAGCTCGATCCCGAGGACCGCGAGCGCTGGAACGATTACGGCATCGGGCTGCTCCTCGAAGGCGATTTGAAAGGCGCCGAGCGGGCATTTGAAACCGTGACGAAGCTCGATCCGAAATACGCGGACGGCTGGGTGAATGTGGCGCGCGCGCGCGTCCTTGAGGGGTCGAGCGACGCCGCCAAGCCCCTGCTCTCGAAGGCTCTCGAATTGAATCCAAACCTTGGCAGCGCGCACTACTTCATGGGGCTGGCTCTCAAGGACGACGGGAACTACCGGGGGGCTTACGACGAATTTGCGAAAGCGGCGGCGCGCTATCCCTATGACCGCGTGGTTCGCAACCAGATGGGCCGCATGCTTTTCCTTGAGCGTCACTACCGCGAGGCCTTGGACGAATACCGCCACACGCTCGCCGTGGACCCGGAAGACCTCGAGGCCCACTACAACCTGATGCTCTGCTACCGCGGCCTTGGCGACATGCCGGACGCCGCGCACGAAGAAAAACTCTACCGGCGCTTCATGGCGGATGAATCTTCCGACGCCATTACCGGGCCCTTCAAGCTCGCCCACCCGGAAGACAACAACGAGGCGCAGCCCATCCACGAGCACGTTTCGGTGGCGCTCGGTAAATCAGAAGGCAGAAGGCAGTATGCAGAAGGCAGAAAGCAGGAGCCAGGAGCCAGGAGTCAGGAGTCAGAAGCCACAAGGAAGCGCACGGCAGACCAAGTGGCCCCGTCGAATGGCGGCGAATCGAGGCAGAGGGGAGCCTTGCGGTGAGGAAGCGGGAAACTCTGCTCGGCCGAATCTGCCTCAGCGCGCTCCTCGTGGCGTGTCTTCTTGGCGGGTTAGAGGGTACCCCCGCCTCAGGCGGCCTTCCTGCACAAGCTGCGGTGCGCTTTGAGGATGTGACCGCCGCGGCGAAGATTCATTTCGTCCGCAACACAGGCGCTTTCGGAAAAAGGTATCTCCCCGAGACCATGGGCTCCGGCTGCGCATTCCTCGACTACGACAACGACGGCAACCTCGACATCTTGCTAGTGAATGGTTCGGATTTCCCAGGACACAAGGGCCGGCGAACGACTCTGAAGCTCTACCACAACAACGGCGACGCGACCTTTAAGGACGTCACCACGCATTCCGGTCTTGACGTTGAGATGTACGGCATGGGCGTGGCGGTGGGCGACTACGACAACGACGGCTGGGACGACGTTTACGTCACCGGGCTCGGCGGGGCGCACCTGTTTCATAACCAACATAACGGATCGTTCAAGGATGTGACGAAGGAAGCGGGGGTCAACAACACGGGCTTTGGCGCGAGCGCCGCCTGGCTCGACTACGACCGCGACGGAAAATTGGACCTGTTCGTGACCAACTACGTGAAATGGTCCGAGAAAAGCGACATCGTCTGCAAGCTCGACGGCGTTCACAAATCCTATTGCACGCCCGAGGCGTATCCGGGCGACACTTGCCGGCTGTTACCGGCAAGGCCGGCATCTTCGACCCCACCGGCAAGTCTCTGGGCGCTGCCGTGATTGACTACGACCGCGACGGCTGGCCGGACATCGCCGTTTCAAACGACACGCAGCCGAACAAGCTCTATCATAACAACCGCACCGGGACGTTTACCGAGCAGGCCGTTCAAGAAGGCATCGCTTTCAACGAAGACGGCAAAGTCCGCGGGGCCATGGGCATTGACGCGCTCGACTACGACCATTCCGGCCTCGCGAGCCTGGCCATCGGCAACTTTTCGAACGAAATGCTCGGCCTTTACCACAACGAAGGGAATTTGTTTCTGGATATGGCGCCGTCTTCGACGGTCGGCCGGGCGTCGCTGCTCTCCCTGTCATTTGGACTTTTCTTCTTCGATTACGACCTCGACGGCCGCGCGGACCTCTTCGTCGCCAACGGCCACATCGAGCCCGATATCAACAAGATTCAGCCCCAGGTCACCTACGCCCAATTGCCGCTGGTGTTCCACGACCTCGGTAAAGGCCAATTTCAGGAGGTAGGCAAGGAGCTCGGGTTTGCGAAAAAGCTTGTGGCGCGCGGCGCGGCCACCGCGGACTTCGATAACGATGGCGCGCCGGATATTTTGCTCACAACCAACGGAGGCCCGGCGTACCTTTTCAAGAACCTCGGCGGCGTGCACAACCACGCCCTACGTATCCGCGCCACGGGCGTGCGCTCGAACCGCGACGGCCTTGGCGCGGTGGTGCGCGTCAAGGCTGCAAACGGCGAGCAATGGCAGACCGTCCACTCCGGCTCGAGCTACTGCTCCCAAAGCGAATTAACGCTGACCTTTGGACTTGGCGGAGCCGCACAGGCCCAAGAAATCGAAATCACCTGGCCGAGCGGGCAGCACGACTCCTTCCACAACCTCGCCGCCGGAGCGACGTACACGCTCCAGGAAGGCGGCAAGATTCTCGCCACGCGGCCCTTCAAGAAATAGTGGGCCCTGGAGTGCGGCAGCTTGCTGACGCTTTCGTTCATCGCAAGCTCGCTCACGCGGGATCATTCTTCCCGCGTCACGTCCTGCGCGATCCAGAATTTTCCCGGTTCGAGGCCGGCGCGCAGGGCGAGCTCGTGGACAAGAAGCTGAAGATACACGGAATCCACCAGCGTCCCGAGGCCCAAACGAAGGGGCTCAACACGGACAAGGCTTAACTCGGGCCCGACCTTGCCCGCGATGTCGGTGAACAGCAGCACGCGCCCGCCGTGGGCGCGGATATCGTCCGCGAGCTT
>QHZO01000040.1:43868-49012 GCA_003224695.1 Acidobacteriota bacterium | reverse complement strand
TCTGGGTGCTCCGCCTTTTGCCTGAGGAATCGGGTCCGTCACGCGCGATGACGACGTAGCGGTGCGAGGGCTGGATGATTTCAATCGGCCCGTGCCGGAATTGCGCCGCGCTCATCGGCTCGGCGGCCGTGCGCACGACTTCTTTGAACATCAGCGCGCCCTGGTAGACGGTGGCCAGGTCCGCCCCGCGGGACATGAGCAGGACATAAGGAGGCCGGCCAAACAATTCCGCCGTCGGCCCTGTGAAATCCTCGCGCCGCTCGAGGAGGTGCTGCTGGGCTTCGATGGCGCGGACCAGCGTTTCTGTGAGCGGGCGGGGCTCTTCGCGTGCGATGGCAAACGCCAAATACATCAGGGCCGCCACACTCGTCGTGTACGTCCGAGTGCTGACGGATTTCTGTTGGCGCGCCAGCATGGGCAGCAACAAGTCGGCGCGCCCGCCAAGCGTGCTCCCTTCGACGTTCGTGACGCCCGCGACACCCGCCCCTTTCGGCAGCTTCTCGAGCAAGCGGGTGATTTCGACGGTCTCGCCCGACTGCGAAACCGCCACCAGCAGCGTATCCGCTTTGAGAATCCGGAGGTGATGATGCAGAAGTTCGGCCGTTTCCCAGGCCAACGCCCGGATGCCGTGCGCGGTGAGATAAGCCTGCGCCGGAAACGCCGCGTAGAGCGACGACCCCATCCCTGTAAAAACCACCGTCGGCGGCCAGTGCGCGACCAGACCCTTCAACTGTTTAAATGGGATAGCGCCCGGGCTGGTGTAATACTTCCGCACGTCGGCGAGCGCCCGCGGCTGGTCGAGCACTTCTTCCATCATGCGCGTTATTGGCGGCATCGCCCGCTATTGTACATGCAGTTTCGCCGAGGGAAGGAAGTTGTGAGTCCGGGGCACGATACCGCTGGTGCGGCTGCTTCCACGGCCAGGCCATGTGCATGCACTTCAGAAACCGAAAAGGAATTCAAGCATCTTTTCGCGCAGAGGCGCAAAGCCTCGAACCCCCTGG
Organism: Acidobacteriota bacterium; assembly: GCA_003224695.1. GTDB lineage: Bacteria > Acidobacteriota > Terriglobia > UBA7540 > UBA7540 > Gp13-AA74. The sequence continues at coordinate 48,008 of QHZO01000040.1, read as the reverse complement.
AGAAAACTAAGAAGTTTTTCGTCGCGACTTTTTGCGTCTTGGCGTCTTCGCGTGAAACCGTGTATTTCTTAAAAGTCTCAGATCCCCGTGCTAAAGTTTCTGATAGCGCCGATCACATAGGTTGTAGCGCAAAAGCTGGCGTTAAGTGAGGCAAGGTTCGCCGATCAGGATGGCGTGGACTTCGCGCGGGCCATGCACGCCGCGAATCAACACTTGCTCGATATCGGCGGTTCGGCTCGGGCCGGTGACAAAAACCACCGAGCGGCCGGGGTCGGGCGAAAGCGGCCCCCCAGCCTCCTTCAGCCGCTCGAGCACATCGTCAAGCGAGGCCAGCACCTGGCTTTCGCGGTATAGCGCCACGTGAACAGGTGGGGCAAGCGAAGCGAGTTGCGCGCCCTCGGTGCGGCTGGTCAGGATGAGACTGCCTGTCTCCGCCAGCACGAACTCAACCCCCGTCAGGCCGACTTCGGCTTCAAAAGAAGCTTCCCGGAAACTGGTAACTTGTTGACCCGCCTCGGCGGCGCCGGCCCTGCTCTCCGCGGTCCATTGGGAAACTGCCATCCCCCAAGAAGTAAGCTTATCGGCAAGTCCCAATTCGGACAGAAGAGGGTTTCGCGAAACTACGATTCTGCGGGCGTGGGCGGCTCCGAGAGTTTGGCGAAGGACGGTTTCAAGCTCCCGGGTATTGGCGGCTCGGCAGACCGAGCCTGAGAGCTTCTCGACCTCAGACTCGAACTTGGCGACAAGTTGGTCGGGAGAGATAGGAGGCATTACCCCCTCAAGTCGGGCGGGCGGGAGCGGCCGAGCCTCCACGGTAGCCGTCATTGGCTCGGCCGGAGGCCGCCCCAGGGCCATCCGGATCCGATCAAGCATTTGTTCACGTGAGGTCATTTTTGGCCCTGCCGAGGTAGTGTGTGTACAATTTTAGGGCACCTTTTGCAAGATATGTTGCGATAGGTCCGCAACGAACTGAATTATAAGGGCTTATTTTAGATACGAAAATCTGGAATTATCTTGCAACCTTCCCCCTCTCTAAACCATCGGATAGGTCGGGTGATTAGGAAGACTTAGAGGTGATGGGGGGAGATTTAGTCGCCCGTTGAGTAAACCAAGCACCTCAAAGGACCCAGAAAAAGGTTTTTGGTGCAGCATGCCCACAGCCGTTAAAACACGTAAGAGCTCGTACCGAGCACTCCTGTTGAAGAAGCGCGAGGAACTGCTGGCCTTGGTAAAGGCAGAGCCCACCGTTTTGTCGGACAGCGTCCGCACGCCCGACGAGGCCGAGTTCGCGGCCAAGTCGGCCGAGCAGGACGTTGCCGCGGTGACTGCGGACCTCCGTTCGCATATGCTCCGCGAGGTCGAGAAATCCCTGCAGCGGCTCGCCAAGGGCACATATGGGGTCTGCGAGGGCTGCGGTGAGGAGATCTCGCCCAACCGCCTCAACGCCATCCCCTGGACTCAGTATTGCCTGACCTGCCAGGAACTGCGCTCGCGCAACTAACCTCACTTCCCCCGCCAACTCGTCGGCAGTTTTGTGGCGGGGGAAGTGTCTAATTTCCTGCCTCTATGGTGTGAATCTGCATCCCGAGAGTTGATGTTCGACACAAGCGAGGTTCTCGCGGTACTTTGAGATCTCGGGCTGGAGGCGCCGCGCAGTCTCGAACTCGCGCGCGGCACGGGTGAATTCTTTTTCCTGCGCCAAGGCAATGCCGTACGCGTTGTGCGCCGGGGCGTCGTCCGGATGCAAGGCGACCGCCTTGGCGAGGGCCTCCGCGGCTTCCCCCGGGCGGCCTATTCCAAGCAGCGCCAGTCCAAGGTAATAACACGCGTCGGGATCATCTGGAACGGATTGCAGGTAGGTCCTGAGCTGATCCGCCGCCCGGGCGTGGCGATTCTGAAGAAAGTAGGCCACCCCCAAGTTGTATTGGGCCCGGGTATCTCCAGGATCGAGTTGCAAAGCCTCCTCGAACCTCTCGATTGCCTCCTCGGCCTTTCCCTCCTCGAGCAGTTTTGTCCCTTCGTTGTTCAAAGCCTTCGAGATGTTCTGAGCCTGCTTCAATTCCCCCGCGGCCTCATCAGGCTTCCCAAGCTTCGCGAGAACCCGAGCCAACATGTAGTGGGACCGACTGTCGCTCGGCATCAGTTCCACTGCGCGGCCGAATTCGCCGCGTGCACGAGCGAATTCGCCTTTCCTTTGAAAAACCTCTCCCAAGTCGCGGTGCGCTTCACCCGCCATGGGATTCAGTTGAGTTGCGCGATAGAGTTCCTTTTCAGCCTCGCCCAGCTTGTCCTCGGCGAGGGACACGTGGCCGAGGGCCTGGACATATCGGGCGTTCTTAGGACCGAGACGGATGGCGCTTCGAAACTGGCGTGCCGCGAGCTCGAGCTGCCTGTTATTTTCGTAAAGCTCGCCCAATTCATAATGAAGGGAAGGCTGGTCGGCGATCGAGAGCGCAGCCAGAAATTCTTTTTCGGCCTGGTCCGTGCGCTTCCCGCGCGCCAAAAGACGGGCGAGTTCCTGGTGCGATTGCGGGTTGCGTGGCTCGAGATCGACAGATTTTCTGAGCTCGCTCTCGGCTTGCGAATCGTTTCCCGCTTGCGCCAGAACTACGCCCAGGTTCCTGTGAATGGCCGCGTTCAGGGGAGCGAGGGCGATGGCGATGCCGAGTTCCTTCACGGCTTCGTTCAGGCGTCCTGCCTCTCGCAAGGCGAGTCCTAAATTGCTGTGGGTTTCTGCGTCCTGTGGCTGAACCTCTGTGGCGCGGCGCAGGAACTCCACCGCTTCAGCGGGGCGGCCGCGTCGCCGGAGGATCACGCCGAGATTATTGAGAGCGTCGACGTCGCGGGGATCGGCCGCTACCGCCCTGCGGAATTCGACCTCCGCTTCTCGAAGTTTTCCACGGGCGAGCAGGGCCAAACCGACCGAGTCGAGCTGCGCTACGGACGGCACCGTAACCCCCTGGATGAAAAACACCAAGCCTACTAACCAGGCTGAGAGCAGCGCCACAAGTTTGGCCTCGATTGCCCGAAGTTTTCGAACTCGAATTCTACTGTAAGAGTCCGGTAGTGAAGCGCGCCCGTCGAGACTTGCTTCCGCGCGAGCCCCGGCAGCCCGCCGGATTCCGCTCCCCAGGCTCGTTCGAAGCTGCCGCCGGAGCTCCGATTAGAAAGAAACCTTCAGCGCGAACTGGAGGGTGCGGGGACTTCCGGCGCCGAAAATTTGTCCGACGGTTGAGTCTGCCAAACTGTTGTCGGGCTGGCTAAAGTTGACATTGTTGAAGAAATTGAAGAACTCCGCGCGAAACTGAAGCCCAAGGCGTTCGTTGAAGTGGAGATTCTTGACCAGGCCAAAGTCCGTGTTGAAGAAGCCCGGGCCGCGCAGGATGTTTCTGCCGCTGCTGCCAAAAGTTCCGAGTGCTGTCGTCTGGGCGAACACCGTCGGGTTGAAGTATTGCTGGATCAGCTGGCCGTGGGAGCGGTTCGGATTGACCCTGGCCTGACTGATGCTCGTGCCGATGAAATCCGCTCGGTCCAAGCCGATACCGCTGAAGGATTGATCGCAGCCGCAATAGACCTGAAAGGGGAATCCGCTGCGCCAGGTGATGATCGAGGTTGCCTCCCACGAGTTCAGGAAACCTCCAGCCAGGCGGCCAACATCGAACTTGGGCGTCTGCCATATTCCCGAAAAGTGAAATACCTGCGTCACGTCGTCGTTCGAAGCGGCGCGATCCTGCCGGGGATTAAAGGGGTTCGTATTGATGCCGCCGAACGGGCCAAAATCGTCAATCATTTTCGACCAGGCGTAATTGGCGAGCACAGAGAAGTTCCGGCTGACGTGGTTCTCCACATTCAGTTGTAAGGCATTATAATTCGAGTTATACAGCGATCCATAGACACCGACGGAGCCGAAATTCGGATTGATGCGCCGGTCCTGAGTATTATCCGGGGTAGAATTACCCGGGATATAGAGGGCGGGGTTCGCCTCGTTCGCGCCTCCATCCACAGCGGTCGAGAGGTGGGTTCCCTTATTTCCCGCGTAAGCTGCGCGCGCGACCCAGTTCGATCCGAGCTGCTGTTCAACCGTCAGGTCCCACTTGGCGATCTGGGCCACTTTATAGTTGAGCTCAAACGTCCCATAGA
>QHZO01000040.1:36013-43858 GCA_003224695.1 Acidobacteriota bacterium | reverse complement strand
GGATTGGGGATGCCCTGGCTTCCAAACGGGTCCACGAAGCTGATGTCGCTCGTGATGTCAAATCGCGGCGCGAACGGCGCGGTATCCACGAAGCCGTTCGAGCTGACCGTGGAAGGCGGCGCAAAGTAGAACCCCGCTCCACCACGGACCACCGTCCGGTCGTCCAGTTTGTAGGCGAATCCGAGACGAGGCGCGATGTTGCCGAGGTCGCTATACGAGCCGAACCCGGCCGGACAACCGGGATCGTGATTCGGCCCGCCGAACAGCATACCGGCAGGAGCATTCGGATAGCGCTGGGATTGCTTTCCGGGTTGGTAGCAGACGACCTTCCCTCTTTCCTCGGTATAGGGCCAATAGGGGTCCCAGCGCAGGCCCAAATTCAGCGTCAACTTCGGGCTGAACCGCCAGTTGTCTTGCACATAGGCACTGTACAACTCTCCATGCATGTCCTTGAATTCCCCACCCCCTTGCAGGAAATGGCGGGCATGTCCAAGCATGAAGTCTGTCAGGTTGTCCCCGGAAAGTTGGTCGGTAAAATCAAACTCACCGGACATCGTGAAAGTATTCACAAGGTGGTTTTTCAGGCGCACCACGTCGCCTCCGAAGTGCAGCTCGTGCGTGCCGCGCTGATCGGTGACGTCCTCGTGAATGGTCCAGTCACCGCGGTTAAAATCGCCCAAGTGGTTCGTCCCGAATCCGAAATATCCGGAAACGTCAAGCGACATTTCGGGTGGTGTGGGAGCCGCGATTTGCACCCCGGCATCCGGAAAGCCAAAGGGCGCACCGGAGAGCGAGCCGCCGGTCTGCGAGTCCCATCCAAACCAGGTGTTCGACAACAGGACCGGGGAAAACGAATAAGTGTAGTTCAAAGACAGGTTTTTGACGGTTACCCGGTTACCGCTCCCATCCGCCGCCAAAATATTCCTTTTCGCGGCGCCCACATCCGGTGGCTCGTTGAATTTCGTCCAGAAAAAGCTGCCCGACAGCGCGTTCTTGCCGTGCGCCCAGTCCATCTTGCCGAGCCACTGGTCGTCGTTTTGAACAACGGACGGCCCGGCAAACGTCAACATGTGCCCGGGACCGCTGGGGAGAGGTATGTAGTTGAGGAAGAACACGGCCGGCCCACTGAACGCGGCGGTAGGAATCTGATTGTTGAGGAATGGAGTTTTAGTGCTGGGATCGATGATCTGTTCGCTGACGATATTGGGGTCCGTTGACGGGATGCATATTCCGCTCGCGTCGAACCCTGTAGGACACAAATCGGAGAAGTCCCCGTTGTTGCGCTCCGGTCCGGTGGGCACAAAGGCGATCTCGCCTTGCGCCGCGCTGCGAATGCGTGTCCCCTGATAAGTTCCGAAGTAAAACAATTTGTCCTTAACGATGGGTCCTCCGACGCTTCCGCCGAATTGGTTACGTTTCAGCGTATCCTGAGTGGGAGCGAAGAAGTTCCGGGCGTTCAGGTCTCCGTTGCGGAGGAATTCAAACACATCCCCGTGGACTTCATTCGTGCCGGACTTGGTGACAATGTTTACCACCGCGCCCCCCAGGCCATACTGAGCCGAAAGATTCTGGTCCTGGACGCTGAACTCCTGAATGGAGTCAGGGTTGGGGAAAGGAAGGTTGGCATTCACGTAGGTATCGTTGTGCCCGCCGCCATCCATTTGGTAATTGACTGCACGCGTTCCCATACCGCTCACGCTCGCGTCCTGCTCCCCGGGATAAACTCCGCCCTCGCAATTCGCCAGACAGTAATTCGGACCGGCGCCAGTTTCGTCCACGGTCCCGGCGCTCAGGAACAAGAGCGACTGGGCTTGCCGGCCATCGAGAGGCAAATCGAGAATCCTCTTCTGATCAACAAGCTGGCCGACCGTCGCCGTGCGAGTCGTCAGCACCTCGGCGTTGGCCGAGACGGTGACATGTTCGGAAACCGTTCCGACTTGCAAGCTCACGGGTACCGTCGCTGCCTGGTTCACGGCGATGGTGATTCCGGTTTGAACGTAGGTTTCGAACCCTGCCTTCACCACCGTCAGCTTGTAACGGCCAACCGGCAGCGCAGGAAACAAAAAAGCTCCGTCAGCTTGCGTTGTCCCGGTCTTCGTCGCGCCGGTGTCCTCGTTCTCAGCCGTGACCGTGGCCGCAGGAACCACGGCTCCGGCAGGGTCGGTAACACATGCTGCAAGCGGAAGATTGGTTGGGGCTCGGTGGCGTGGCATAGAATCCTCCCTGGGGTCCGAGGCTCTAGTGCACAGAGTCATCTCGGCGCATCGTGTTACCTACCGAGTCGCCCTCGTGAGCCTGGCATTTCTTCTTAGCGATAAAACAGTGGCTCGTCAACGAATATCGAAACCTACCGGAGGAAATCGGAACTGTTAGCAAGCTCCCGACCCTGCACACCCTTGTACCGATGCGCTTTCAGACTGGTCGCAAAGGCGGAGGAGCCAATGTACGGCTTGAGATATCCCGCCGGATCGGATAAATTTTTTCCTCTCGCACGCCTTGAGGGCGCGGAGAAATGTTCTCGACGTAGGGGCGTCCCGTGCGGAGGGACGTCCCTACGCCGACCGAGGGGAGACTGTCGTGAAAATCACCGCAGTGGAACCGCTTGTTTTGGGGACGAGCTGGCGCAATCTCATTTTCTTGAAAGTCAAAACTGACGAAGGGCTGGTGGGCATCGGGGAATGCACGGTGCAAAACCGCGAGGAGGGCATGCTGGGTTCGGACCCCTTCGATATCGAAGACCGCTGGCTGCGTATGTACCGGAACGAGTTTTGGCGCGGCGGCGTCATCGCCACCTCAGTGATGAGCGGGGTCGAGATCGCCTGCTGGGACATCATCGGCAAGGCCGTGGGGCAGCCGGTTTGGCGTCTGGTGGGCGGGCGCTGCCACCAGAAAATCAAAGCCTATGCGAACGCCTGGTACACGGTCGAGCGCAAGCCGGAAGAGTTTGCGAAGCGTGTCAAAGTCGTGCTCGACAAAGGCTACAAGGCTTTTAAGGTGGACCCGTTCGGTCCAGGTGGTCTCGAGATTTCGCGTAAGGAGAAAGACCTCTCGGTGGCGATTGTCGCCGCGCTGCGCGAGGCGGTGGGGCCGGACATCGAAATTTTTATCGAGATGCACGGGCGGTTCAGCGCCACGACGGCGATTGACCTCGCGCGGATGCTCGAGCCATATCATCCCGGCTGGATCGAAGAGCCGTGCATTCCGGAAGACGTGCCGGCGCTCAAGAAAGTGGCGGCGCACACCCAGCTTCCCATCGCCACCGGCGAACGCTGCTTCACGCACTTCGGCGTGCGCGAGGTGCTCGAATCCGACGCTGTGGACATTTTCCAGCCCGACCCCATTCACGCCGGCGGCATTCTCGACATGAAGAAAATCGCCGCCATGGCCGAAGCGCGGTCGGTGCTGATGGCGCCGCACAACTCGAACGGACCCGTCTGCACCGCCGCCTGCGTTCACTTCGACTTCGCGACTCCCAATGTCAAAGTCCAAGAGTGCTTCGACGATTTCTCGGAGGGCTGGGTGGTGGACGCCGTGCCGGGGACGCCGCGTCCGCGCGACGGCTATTTCGAGCTGCCCACCAAGCCCGGCCTCGGCGTCGAGCTCAACGAAGACTTGATCCGCGCGCACCCGTACAAAGAAGGTTTCTTCAATATGTGGGAGCCGGACTGGCATATGCGCCAGTTCGCCAAGAAGTAGGGGGCGTCCCGCTGAAGCGGCTCCACCGACAGGCATTGGCCACAAAATCGCTCATCCCGGTCGAACGAATCGAACAGAAGATTTTTCTGCTCCGCGGGCAAAAGTGATGTTGGACGCGGATTTGGCTGAGCTTTACGGAGTTCCGACGGGGCGATTGAATGAGCAGGTTAGGCGCAACATCGAACGCTTTCCACCCGACTTTATGTTTCAAATAACTCGGAAGGAGAGCGAAATCTTGAAATCGCAATTTGCGATATCAAGTTCCTGGGGTGGCCGGCGCAAGCTGCCACTCGCTTTTACTGAGCACGGCGTCGCCATGCTTTCGAGCATCCTGCGAAGCGAGCGGGCCGTCCAGGTCAACATCGCCATCATGCGGGCTTTTGTAAAGCTGCGCGAGCTGCTCTCAACCCATCGCGACATGGCGCGGCGACTGGATGAGATGGAAAAGAAATACGACGCAAAATTCAGAGTGGTCTTCGACGCCATCCGGGAATTGATGGCGCCGCCGATCAAGCCACGCCGGCGAATTGGTTTTGGGTAAGGAGTTTGGAAGGCGAGGCCGCATCCAACCCAATGGACCGGCGGTTCATTGGGGCTGCGCGCTGACGCTCGTTGGGGAGCGGGATGGATCCATCTCGGCGAAAATTCCTGCAGACATCTCTTTCTGCGCCGCTCGCGATGGCGGTGGGACCGCAGGTCATGTGCGCGCTGTCGCAGGCCATCGCTCCGGCCGGCGCGGGAGGCCCGGGGCAGGAGAAGCTTTTCCCGAACCCGCACATCATCCGCTACGACACCCACTGCTATACCATCCACGAAAAGGACGAGATCATCTTCAGCGGCGCGTTTCACTACCCGCGCTGCCCGCGAGAGCTATGGCGGGATCGGCTCGAGAAGTTCAAACGCGCCGGCTTCAATACCATCGAGACGTACATCTTCTGGAATTACCACGAGCCGCGCGAAGGGCAGGCGGATCTTTCCGAATTCGAAGATTTCGTGAAACTCGTCAAGGAGATGGGCTTCTGGATGATCGCGCGGCCCGGGCCCTACGTCTGCGCGGAGTGGGACGCGGGCGGCGTCCCGCACTGGGTCATGGCCAAGCGCTTCCCGCTGCGCACAAACGATCCGCACAGCCTCGAGACCTCACGCCACTGGTACAACCTGGTTCTGCCGGTGATCCAGCGCCACCAAGTCACAACGGGCGGGCCGATCATCATGATGCAGATCGAAAACGAATACGATTACGCCCCGCGTCTGTCCGAAGAGGTCCGCCTCGCCTACGTCAAGGCGCTCGCCGAAATGGCGTGGAACGCCGGGATTAACGTCCCGCTCCTCACCTGCTGGACGCATCAGGCGCGGGAAAACGCCGACCCCGACATGGCCCGCGTCATGGACACTTGCAATTTCTACCCGCGCTGGGGAATCGTCAAGCAGGTCGTCCCTGCCTTGAAAAAACTCCGCGCCGAAGAACCTAACTCGCCCGTGGCGGTCACGGAGCTTCAGGGCGGATGGTTCAGCGGCTTCGGCGGTAAGCTCTCCGTGAACCAGGATGGCGTGGACGCCGCGCAGCTCGACGCGCTCACCAAGACCGTGTACGAGCAGGGCGTCACCTATTCGAGCTACTACATGGGCTTCGGCGGCACCAATTTCGATTGGGCAGCGAAGACCCTGACCACCACCTATGATTACGCAGCGCCCATTCGCGAGCCCGGAGGCCTGTGGCCGAAATACCACGCCGCGCGCCTCGTTGGCTCGACGCTCGCGCTTGCCGGATCGGTGCTGGCTCGCGCCGAAGTCTCGGCCGGACCCATCCAGTCCACAAACCCCGCCGTCAGCGTCACCGAGCGCGAATCCGGCAAGAGCGGCGTGCTGTTTGTCCGCGAGAACGCCAACGCCGAACAGAAATACAAGCTGACTTTCCCTGATCCGAACAGCCCCACCCGCCGCCTGATATCCGTTCCGCGCGAAGGCGAGCTCTCGCTCGGCGCGCGCGAAATGAAAATGCTGCCTGTCCAGATTGCCGTCCCCGGCGGCCACCTGCGCTATTCCACGGCAGAGGTTTTCGCGGCAGGCGAAATTGCCGGCCGGGAGTACATTGTCTTCTACGACGAGCCTGGCCGCCTGGTGGAAATCGGTCTTGCGACGCGCAACGAGCCGCACATCGAAGGCGAGACCATTTACCAGTATTGGGATTCGGACTACGAATCGGTGGTCTTCGGGATCCGCGTTGTGAACCAGGACAAGGTCTGGATTCTGAACAACCACTGGCTAATCGTCGCCGTGCCGGCCGAGCGCGCGCGCGGAGCCTGGACCGCGGAATTCTCACCGGCCGTGCTCCTGACCGTGGAAGAAGCAAAGCCTCTGCTCGTGCCGTTCGTCGCCGATGCCGAGCTCCTCCGCTCGAGCGGCGAAACGAAGAAATCCTTGTGGGCGGATTTCGAGTTTCGCCCGGGCGAGCATGAGGTAACCGTCCTGCTGCCGCCCGAGCCTTCGAAGTGCCTCGTGGATGGCACGCCTACGGATTTCCACTACACGCGCTCCACGCGCATGGCGGCGCTTCACGTTTCGACACCGGCGCTCCCGGCCCGGCCGCTCACATTAAACGATCTCACGACTTGGACTGAGCGGTTCGACCTCAATTCGGGCGAATGGTCGAGCGGCGCGCTAGGCGCACTCGAAGACAGCGGAGACATCCCATACGGCTACGTCAAATACCGGGCTGAATTCACCACGGCGGCCGGCGACCAAAGTCTTTTCATCACGACCTTCGCCGACGACGCAAAGAAGGTGTTTCTCCACGGCAAGTTGCTCGAAGCGGCGGCGAATAACAAGAAGGATGTGGAAGTAAAACTTCCGGCGCTCGCTGCGGGATCGCACAAGCTCGAAATTTCCTACGAGTTATTTGGCAGCCCGAATTTCGGCGAAAACATCGGCGAGCTGAAGGGCCTCAAATCGGCGCGCGTCGGAGCGGACGAGAAGAGCGCCGCGGCGATTGCTTCGTGGCATGTCCAGCGATACCCGGCCGGCTCGCGCGGCCTCCGGACCGGTCGCGGCAGGCAGCAGCTTGCCCCGAACTTCGGCGCGCGAGGCTGGCCGCCGGTTTCGCTTTCCGCCGGCGCCCCGAAAGGCAGTTTCGTTCCCGCCTTCACCTGGTGCCGCGCGGAATTCAGGCTGGAATCGCCCGTGCGCGAATGGTTCATGCCTTGGAAACTGGTCTTTGAAGCCGACTCCGACGCCCTGCTTTATTTGAATGGAACGTTCGTCGGCCGCTACGTCACCATCGGGCCGCAAAGCGAGTTCTACCTGCCGGAACCGTACCTGAAGTTCGGCGAGAAAGAACCGAACGTGTTGATACTGGTCCTCGCTTATGCTGACACCACGGCTCCGATCCGGGCGCTCCGCGTAGCTCCGTACGACGAGTTTGCAACCCGCCGCACGCGAATCGAGTTCGAATGGTAGGCCGCGCGGACTTGTCGTGGCCTCGTGCGGAGCCACCGTCCCCGCGAATTAGCATATAATGCTTTGGGAGAAAGGTGATGCACGCGATTGACTGGTCACAATGCCCGGCGGTGGAAAGCGTACCGGGACGAGTGAGCGGTGCATGGGTCTTCCGTGGCACAAGGATGCCGGTGGTTACGGTCTTCGAGAATCTCGAAGACGGCATGAGCATTAGCGAAATCGTGGAACAGTTCGATGTGACCAGGGAACAAGTCAAGGCAGTGCTGGGTTTTGCCGTGCGCAGCCTCGAAGCTCCGGTACGGCGCTGATGCGCATCCTTTTCGACCACGGCACACCGAGAGGGCTTGCCCGCTCGTTCCAAGGTCACACGGTCGAAGAAGCCAAGGTATTGGGTTGGGACACGTTAAGCAACGGCGAGTTGTTGACGGCAGCCGAGAAGGCGGGCTTTGAAGTCCTGCTTACCACAGATAAGAAGCTTCCCTATCAGCAGAATTTAACAGACCGAAAGATTGCGGTCGTCGTCCTGGGCACCGCCAGGTGGCGACTGATCGAGCCTATGGCAGCAACGGTCGTCGCCGCAGTGAATGCCGCGAAGCCAGGAACGCATATCTTCGTGGGAATACCGGCGACGTGAACCACTTTGCGGAACCAACGGGCGAAGACGGAGACTAGTATCGGGCCCTCGGCACTGAG
>QHZO01000040.1:19784-35868 GCA_003224695.1 Acidobacteriota bacterium | reverse complement strand
CGTGGGCCTCATCGGCCTGGGGACGGTGGGCACCGGGACGGTGAAAGTCCTGCTCGAGCATCAGCGCGAGATTGAGCGGCGGCTGGGATTCCGTGTGGAGCTCAAGAAAATTTGTTCGCGGTCGATCCATAAGAAAGACATCTCCTGGATCGGGCAAGCGGTCGAGACGACCACCGACTGGAAGCAAGTGGTCCGCGACCCGGAAGTGGATATTGTCGTGGAGCTGGTCGGCGAGCCGAAGACCGCTCTGGCCATCGCCAGGCACACGCTCGATGCGCGCAAACACCTGGTTACAGCCAACAAGCAAATTGTGGCCGAGCACGGCTTGGAGCTGGCGGAGCGCGGCCGCGCGGCGGGCGCGACGCTCGGCATCGAAGCCTGCGTGGCCGGCGGAACGCCCATCCTTCACGCCATTCGCGAAGGGCTTTCCGGCGAACACTTCCGCGCCGTCTACGGCATCCTTAACGGCACCACGAACTACATCCTGACGGAGATGGAGCAGCGCAACTGCTCGTTCGAGGAGGCGCTTCGCGAGGCCCAGGCGCACGGCTACGCCGAGCCCGACCCGACCATGGACGTTGAGGGTTACGACGCCCGCTACAAGATCGCCATCCTCGCCATGATCTCATTCGGGCAGGCGGTGGAAGTCCGCGACATTCCCGTCCAGGGCATCACGCGTATACGCCAAATTGACTTTGCCTACGCGCACCAGCTCGGCCGCACGATCCGCCTGATCGCCGCGGCGCGGCGCCTGCCTGCGCAGGCAGGCGTTGGAGGCGGGCGCCTCGAAGCCTTCGTCCGGCCGTTGATGGTTTCTCGGAGCGGTCCTCTCGCCGGCATTCTGGGAGCGACGAATGGAGTGCTGCTGGTGGGGGACAAGGGCGGGAACACCACCATCACCGGGCGGGGCGCGGGCGGCGAGCCGACCGGCGTCGCCGTGCTCTCCGACGTCGTCGAGATTGCCCGCGAAATCGTTCGCGGCGGAGCGAGCGTGACTGGCCGCCCCGACCGGCGCAAGGCGCAGGCGGGCCCGAGCCCGCTCGGATATGCTCACTGGCATCGCGCCAAGCTTCGGCCGGCGGGCGAAATGGTTGCCAGCACCTATCTTCGTCTGGTGGTCCGCGACCGGCCGGGGATCTTGGCGCGCGTTTCCGGCATCCTCGCCCGGCATCGCATCAATATTGATTCGGTGCTTCAGGAGCCGAACCATCCCAAGCGCCGGCTGCCTTTCGTCATGACGCTCGAGCCGGGGTCCGAAAGGCAGGTGGCGCGAGCCGTGACGGAAATCGCCCGCCTGCCGTTTCTCGCCGAGCCGCCCCTTACCATGCCGCTCGCCGAATTGCCTTAAAAGCAGTGACAAGTGGCGAGCCGAAAACAGTGGCAAGTGGAAAGTGGCAAGTGACCAGACAGAAAGCTTCCTCAACTTGCCACATGCCACAAACCACTTGCCACTTTTCTCTCGTCACTGGTTTTACTGCGCGATGCGAAAATCGAAGACGGTGCTGGAATCGATTCTGCTTCCAGGAGGCGGAGACTGGGAAATGATGGTGCCCGAGGCAGCGCTCTGGCCCTCGACAGGGACCACCTGGCCGACCTTGAAACCGGCCATTCCGATGCGCATGCGGGCGTCGGTGATCGCGTCCCCGACGAAGCTTGGGCAGAAGTAAGCGGGCGGCTGGCCGCCCAGCGATACCAGCAGACTGATTCCCGGGCCCCGCACGGCCGCGGAAGTAGCGGTGGGGTCTTGCGCGATGATCTCTTGCGGGGTGCCGCGCGCGGAATGAATCTGGGCCACATCGCCCACGGTCAGGCCGCGTTGCACCGCCGAAATCTCCGCCGCCCGCATGCTCCATCCGACGACATTCGGCACCGCCACTTGCTTGGGACCAAGACTGACCAGGACATCCACGTGCTGTCCGATCTTGAGCGGAGTCCCCGCGGGCGGCAACTGCGAGACAATGCTTCCCGCTGGCTGACTGCTGTAAAAGTTGTCTTCAACCTTGATATCGAGCCCCTGAGCCTTCGCCATGCGCTCCGCCGCCTCGAGCGGCACGCCCACCAGGTTGGGTGCGCTGGTCAGGCGCCCGTGGATGGCCACCCGCACGGTGGTCACGGCGCTGAGGAACGCCACGGTAACGAGTACCGTGAACAAGACGAAAGCGTGGAATAGGGCGCGGATTTTGCTGGCGACGCTCACGGCGGTTCTTTCATCCTACCACGTCTCGTGGGCCCTTGAAGGTGCCGGACGGGCTCGCACGGCGCTTGACCTCGATTGGGAATTCCAGTAGCGTCGGACGCTCGGCCTATGCCTTATCAGGTGGACATCCTGAAAATGGGGCAATGTGACGTCCGCGGCCCGGAAGTCTACTGGATGGACCGCTGGGACGATTGGGAGCAGCTTGATTTCCTGATGGTGGTGGTCAGGGGCGAGGGGAAGGTGGCGGTCATCAACACCGGCCCGCCGCCGGACCTGACACCTCTGAACGCCCGCTGGACGGCGGCGTTCGGCCCGCGCGGGGCGCTGGTCCGCCGCGATGAAGAGCGCCCGGAGCGCGCTCTCGCGAGGCTCGGCCTCTCGCCAGCCGACGTAAATTATGTCCTCATCACGCCTCTTCAAGCCTACGCGGTAGGGAATATTCCGCTCTTCAAGAACGCCCAGATTTGCCTTTCGCGCCGGGGCTGGATCGAGGATTTCCACGCGCCGGAATACGAGATGCACGTCCCGCGCAAGCTGCGCATCCCGGACGACGTGCTCGCCTATCTCACCATCCAGGCGCCGGAAAGGTTGCGGCTGCTCGACGACGAAGACGAAATCCTCGCAGGGCTTGAGGCCTCCTGGGTGGGCGCGCATCACCGCTCTTCCATGGCCTATTTCATCGAGACGCCGCGCGGCCGCGTGGCGGTGACTGACTGCTGCTTTAAGTACGGGAACCTCGAAAAGATGCATCCGCTCGGGATTATGGAGAGCCTGCGCGAATGTCTCGAAGCCTACGAGCGGCTGCGCCACGAAGCCGATTTGGTGATCCCACTCTACGATCCGGAAGTTTTAAGGCGCTATTCGGGAGGCCAAGTGGCCTGAGGAGGCGGGATGAGACTGAAAGTTCGCCGAGGAGGGCGCCAAGGTTGTGGTGGCTGATGTGGATCCGAAGGGCGGCGAGGAAACGACTCAGGCTATACAGGCGAAGGACGGCACCGCGCGCTTTGTGCGCGCTGACATTTCTCGCGAAGACGACGCGCGAGGAATTTCGGAATCCGCCGTCGGCGCTTTTGGCCGGCTCGATATCCTCGTCAACAATGCCGCGACGTTCGTGTTGAAAGGCTTTGCGGCCACTGTTGAGGACTGGAGGCAGTCGCTCGGGACGAACGTGGTCGGCACGGCCATGGTCACGAAATACGCCGTCGAGCACATGAAGAAGTCGGGCGGAGCGATCGTCAACCTGGGTTCGATTTCGGGCTTCATCGCCTAGCCCGATTTCTTCGCCTACAGTGCCACCAAGGCCGCGCTCGTCCAAATGACCCGCAATATGGCGATGGACCTCGGCCCGCATCGCATCCGCGTGAATGCGGTCTGCCCGGGATCCATCATCACCGCCGCGTCGTTTCGCCACATGCAAAAGACCGGTATGACGCTCGAGCAGTTCAACCGCGAAGAAGGCGCAAAGACTTTTGTCGGCCGAGCCGGCCAGCCGCGCGAAGTCGCCCAGGCGATTCTATTTCTCGCCTCCGACGAAGCAAGCTACGTCACCGGCGCCGCCCTCATGGTGGACGGCGGTTACACTGCAATGTAGCTGATCGGATGAAAAAGAAGGATGAAGGGTGAAGGCTAAAGGATAAAGTGTGAAGTGTGAAGGATGAAGTGTGAAGTATGAAACGGAAAACCTGAGACAATAAGGATTGGTTCTCCCAGGGTCTGATGCGATACATGGCGTCATACATATTTGCGCATGTTGTGAAAGCAATGCCGCATAAACACTGGTTTCCAAAGACGTTCATCCGCGTTTATTTGTGGCGTCATGTATAGACAGAGCCAGCTCTGATCTTACCCTTCACACTTGAACCTTCAGACTTCATCCTTCAAACTTCATCCTTTACACTTTACCCTTTTGCCTTTTGCCTTTACCTTTGAACCTTGACCATGGCTAACGATGGAGCTTTCTAAGCCCCGAGTCTCGTTATTTGTTACCTGCCTCGGCGATCAATTTTTTCCCGAAGTCGGCGAGTGCGCGGTTCGTGTGTTGCGTCACGCGGGCTGCGAGGTGGCGTTTGACCCGGCGCAAACCTGCTGCGGCCAGCCGGCCTTTAACACCGGCTTTCGCCAGGAAGCTCGGGAAGTCGCCACGCGCGTGCTCGACATCTTCCGGGACGCCCAATACGTTGTGGCGCCTTCGGGCTCCTGCACCACCATGGTCCGGGTCTTTTACCGCGAGCTCTTTGCCGACGACCCGGAGCGGCTTCAGCAGGCGGAATCGCTCGGCCGACGGATTTTCGAGTTTTCGGAATTCCTGGTGAGGGTCCTCAAGGTCGAAGACGTCGGCGCGAGCTTTCGCGCCCGCGTCGCCTATCACGATTCCTGCCACCTGCTGCGCGAGCTCGGCATCGAGGGCGAGCCGCGAAAACTGATTCGCGCCGTGCGCGGGGTCGAGCTGGTGAAGCTCGAAGACTACCAACTCTGCTGCGGCTTCGGCGGAACGTTTTCGGTGAAATTCCCGGAGGTTTCCGTGGCCATGGGCGAAGACAAGATCCGCGCGGCGCGCGAGGCGGGAGCCGAAGTGCTGGTGGCGAACGATTCCGGTTGCCTCATGCATTTAGCCGGCGTCATCCACCGCCAAGGGCTTCCGCTCAAGACCATGCATCTCGCCGAATTACTCGCCAAACATGAATAGCGCGACGTCTGAGGTTCAAAGCAAGGTTAAAGGTTGAAGTATGAATTTTGAAGGATGAAACAAAAATCCGCGAGCAGCCCCGCCGCTGACTGAACGTTAGGACTTCATCGTTCAGCCTTCATACCTCATCCTTTTGCTTGATCCTTTACTCTTGAGCGGCGCTTGCGCGGCGGTTGACTTAAATTGATGGGTCGGGTTAACTTAGGAACTCAAGTGCAGGGTGTCGTTCATCCTGGGAGCCCACAACTTTGAAACGCACTTTTCAACCGAATCGGCGGCGCCGCGCAAAGACGCACGGTTTCCGCGTACGCATGAGGACACCGGGGGGCCGGCAAACACTCAAACGGCGGCGCCAGAAGGGCCGGCACCGTTTAACCCCATGAATCCGTCAGCCGACGGATCGGCCGCTTTCCCCAAAAATCTGCGGCTGCTCAAGCGGAGCGAGTTTCGGAAGGTTTACGAGGAAGGTGAGCGGCGCACGGGACAGCTCGCTGCGGTTTTTTACTGCCCGAACGGGCTTGGAAGAACGCGCCTCGGCATCACCGTTTCGGCGCGAGTGGGGAACGCGGTCGTCCGCAATCGCATCAAACGGCGCGTGCGCGAAGTGTTTCGCCGTGCGCTCGCCCCGAGCGGTTCGGGGCCCGCCGCAATCCCGGCGGGCTGGGACGTGGTTTTGAATCCTCGCGTAGCGGCGGCGGCGGTGCCGTTCTCAACGCTCACGCGGGAGCTGGCGCGGCTTTTCCCTTCGTCCGTCAGCGGACGGACAGGAAGTCCTCGCCGGGACGAACCCGTCGGCCGACGGGGCAAGGAGAGTGAATCCCGGTGAAATCTCTGGTCCTGGCCTTTATCCGGTTTTATCAGGCGTGCGTTTCGCCGGTGCTTCCGTCTTCCTGCCGCTTCTATCCCACCTGCTCGACCTTCGCATACCAGGCCGTGGAGGAGTGGGGAGTGCGGCGCGGCGTGGCGATGGCCCTGCGGCGGATTCTGCGCTGTCATCCCTTCGGTGATTTTGGGTACGATCCGGTGCCGGAAAAGCGGGTGCTAGGGACTAGGGGCTAGGGACTGGGGGCTAGGGACTTTGGAACTAGTCCCTGGTCTCTAGTCCCTGTATTTAGATGAACGACCAAAAGCGGTTGCTCCTGTTTTTCGTAATCGCCATAGGCTTTCTTTCGCTATGGAACCTGCTTTTTTACAAGCCGCCAGTAAAGCCGCCGGCCGAGAAGCCTACGGCCGTCCGACCTCAGCCCGCTGCGCAACCGAAGGTCCCGCCGCCGGCACCCACGGCGCTGGCCTTGGAACAGGGAGCGAAAGCGGAAGAAATCACCGTTGAAAAAGATCTCTACCGAATCACCTTTTCCACTCAGGGGGCCGTCATCAAGGGCTGGGTGTTGAAAAGATATCCCGACGAGCAAGACAAGCCGCTCGAGGTGGTGAACCAGGCCGCCTGCGACCAGTTAAGTTATCCGATGGGGGTGACACTCGACGATGCGGGGCTTGCCGATAGGCTGAACTCGGCGGTCTATGTGGCGAAAAAGTCGGCCCGTCAGCCGACGGGCGAACTCGACCAGCTCGAATTCGACTACAGCGACGGCCACATGCAAGCCCGCAAGGTATTCCATTTTGGGCACGCTTACGAAATTCATGTCGAAGCGAGCGTCAGCGACGGCGCGCGCTACTTGCCCGTGGGGCTCGGTTGGCCGGGCGGGTTCGGAGACCACTCGATTGCCCCCGAGCTTGCATCCGTGGCGGAGACGGCCTTCTACCAGACCACTCTCGACGAAAGAATCGTCACCGACCACATCACGCAGTCGATTCTGAGCCGGTGGTTCGGCTCCGGGGCCAAGGCTCCCGAGCAGGTCGAAGTCCGCGGTTCGCTGCGCTTCGCGGGCCTGGAGGACTCCTACTTTGCGGACGTTTTCTTGCCGGATTCGCCTGCATCCACCTTCCAAGCGAACCGCCAAGTGTGGACGCCCGCCGATTGGAAAGGGCCGGAGGAGAAGAAACCTCGTCCGATGAAGGCAATCCTGGCGACGGCCGAACCCGCTCCGCTGGGCTTCCGGCTTTTTGTGGGGCCGAAAGACCTGGACGTGCTTCGCGCCGTCAATCCCCCCGTGAACGGCCTGGTGGATTTTGGATGGTTCAGGATGGTCGCCGAACCCCTGTTTATCGCCTTGCGGTATCTCTACGTGAGATGGGTCCACAATTACGGATGGGCCATTGTCGTGCTAACGCTTTTACTAAACTTGGCCATGTTCCCGTTGAAATTGAGCAGCGTCAAGTCCGCGCAAAGAATGCAGAAGGTCTCGCCCATCATCAAAGAGATCCAGGAACGATACAAGCAGTACAAGTTTAACGACCCGCGCAAACAGCGCGCCAATGAAGAAACCATGAAGGTTTACAAGGAACACGGCGTCAATCCGTTCGGGAGCTGCTGGCCCTCGCTTGTTCAAATCCCGATTCTCTATGGATTTTACCGCGTGCTTCAGTATTCCATCGAGCTGCGCCACGCGCGGTGGATCGGATGCGTCAAGGACCTTTCGGCGCCGGACCACTGTTACCTGTTCGGAATTCACATTGCGCTGCTTCCCACCATCATGATCGTGACGATGTTCCTGGCGCAGAAAATGACGCCCATCCCCACCACCGACCCGGGGCAGCAACGGATGATGATGCTCATGCCGTTATTCTTTGGCGCCCTATTCTATAATTTCGCGTCCGGGCTGGTGCTCTACTATCTGACGGCCAACTTGGTTGGCGTCGGGCAGCAGTTGGTGATCAACAAGTTCTTCCCATTGGCCAAGCCAGCGCCGAAGGGGCCTCCGCCGGGGCGCCCTAAGCAGCCGGCGCAAAAAACCGTCAGCGTCGGCTGAGCTTGCCTGGTGTAGGGGCAGATTCTAAACCCGCCTCTACAATCAATTCGATTCCCGCCTTCGCCATTCGACTTCGCTCATGGCCCTGAGCGGTCAGTCGAAGGGCGGGAATGACATCATTAAGTGAGTCGAGACAATGGACGCATCCGCAACTCCGGCTCTCCGCGGCGAGCCTTCGGCCTCGGTCGAGCGCCACTTGGCCGCCCTCGAAGCCATTCTCGGAAAAATTCTCAAGCTCGGGGGATTTGAGCTGGCGTTTTCTTTCCGCCGCAGTCCAGAACCGACTGGCAATCCGTCAGTGGACGGACCCGAAGTGGTGGTGGAATTTACGGGGCCGGATACGGATCTCCTGCTCGCCTCGGGTGGGTCGCTTTTGAACGCGCTTGAATACTTGGTGCTGCGCGCGGTGAGGTTGGAGGAAAACCTGTTTGGCCGGATGGCGTTTGATTGCGAGGATTTCCGGCGTCTGCGCGCCGAAGAGCTGCGCATGATGGCAGAGGTCGCCGCAAAGAGGGTGGCGGAAACGCGGGAGCCTTTCGCCTTTAACCCCATGCCGCCGCGCGAACGCCGCATCATCCACCTGGCGCTCAAAGAGAGCACCGGCGTGCGCACCGCCAGCGACGGCGTTGGCCACGAACGCCGTGTGGTGATCCACCCTGTCCCCTCGCCCCGATCAGATCGGGGCGGGCCTCCCCGCCGTTAGCCGCCATGACTTCCGAAGACACCATCGTCGCGCTTGCGACGCCGCCCGGCCGCGGGGGCCTGGGCGTGGTGCGGCTGTCGGGCGAGCGGGCGATTGAAATCACCACGCAGTTGGTGCGGCTCCCCCACGCGGTAGGGGCAATTCATGAATTGCCCCTACGAACTCAGCGGGCCACGCTCGGCGAGTTCATCGAGCCTGCCCCGATCGGATCCGGGCCCGATACCGGCCGCGTCCTCGACCAAGTGGTGGTCACCTGCTTCCGCCGGCCCAAGTCCTATACGGGCGAGGATGTGGTTGAAATCGCCTGTCACGGCGCGCCCGTTGTGCTCGCGTATCTCGTCGAGCGCGCGCTCGCCCAAGGCGCCCGCGCCGCCGAGCCCGGCGAATTCACCCTGCGCGCGTTTCTGAACGGCCGCATTGACCTGACTCAGGCCGAGGCCATCCGCGACCTGATCGAAGCGCGCACGCTCTACCAGGCCCAGGTCGCCGCCCAACAAATGGAAGGCTCGGTGTCGGCACGCCTGAAGCCCCACAAGAAGGTTTTGCTCGAGCTGATTGCGAAACTGGAAGCGGGAATTGACTTCGCCGAAGACGACGTGTCGGTGGCGGGATGGGAGGAAATCACGGCCGAGCTCGGCCGGATTTCCGGCGATCTCGAGAAACTGGTCCGCGGCTACGAATACGGCCGGCTGGTGCGCGAAGGCCTGAGCCTCGCGGTCGTTGGCCGGCCGAATGTGGGAAAATCGAGCCTCTTCAACCGGCTTTTGAACCAGGATCGCGCCATCGTCACGGCGGCCCCGGGAACCACGCGCGATCTGGTGAGCGAGAGCGCCGAAATCGGCGGCCTGCCGCTGCGCTTTGTGGATACGGCGGGGATTCGCGAGGCGACGGATGAAGCGGAAAAAATCGGCGTGGCGAAATCTCTCGAAGCCATCGCCGACTCGAATCTGCGCCTGCTGGTTGTGGACGCCTCCGAGCCCTGGACCGAAGAAGATGCGGGGATCCTTTCGAAGGTCCAACCGCTGGGCTCGCTCGTCGTCGCCCTCAACAAATCCGATTTGCCGCAGCGGCTCGCGGTTTCGGATTTCGTAGGCGCGGGTTTCGGTTCGACTTCGCTCACCGCCCCGAGCCTGTCGAGGGGCACACCCGCCCCTCGAGGCATGGTCATGACCTCGGCGCTAAGCGGCGCAGGCATCGCGGAGCTTAAGGAACAAATCCTTGCGGCGGCCGTCCCCGCGCGCGATGGGGGCGCGGAAGGCGAGTTCATCACCAACCTCCGGCACCGGCAGCTCATCCAGCAGTCGCTCGACTCGCTCGCCAAAGCGCGCCGCGCCGCCGCGGAACACGCGCATCATGAGATGCTTTTGCTCGACCTCTACGACGCCCTCCACGCGCTCGACACGCTCACCGGCACCACGTGCGCCGACGACGTCCTGGGCGTCATCTTCTCAACTTTTTGCGTGGGAAAATGATAGGAGGAACAGTGGGGAACGTTGGATGAATGAGCGATGGCTCAGTTTTCTCCGTTGGCGAGAATCGGACGACTCTGCCGCAACACAACCTTTGGATGGCGGAAAACGATCGCCCGCGAAAAGCAGTGCGCCGGGTTCTGAAGCCCAAACGTGTGTCTTCGGCCGCGCATTACGTGCCCGAGTGCCCCCCTGATATCCATTTTTCAGTCAGGGGCGCTCATGGAGAGTTTGACGGTAGACGGAGAGGTTCGCGACGAGATCTCGCCATCCCTTTACATGATCGGGCGCGGAGGGCATCTGCGCGACCTCCCACAGTCGGCCCGCCTCCTCGCGCGCGGGCTTCGCCTCCCGCAAATAGATTTGTAGGGACTCCCTCGCGAGGGCCTCTTCAAGCGGTAGGTCAGCATTAAGTTCGCTCAGTAGGTACGAAGTTGAAACTTCCAGGGCTGCCGCGACCTTCTGGAGGGTGTCAGTCTTGGGGCTGCGCATTTGTCTTTCGATGAGGCTGATTTCGGCTTTGCTGACGCCGGCTTTGGCGGCAAGCTCGCCGCTGGTAAGCCGACGATGCGACCGAATCTGCTTGATGCGTTCGTTTGCCGTCATCTAGCCGGAATGGTACAACGCGTAAAATTGTTTTTGCAAATGTAAACTATTTGTTGACAAACGTAAAGAAGGGGCCATAACCGAGTCGGCTGGCATATAGGCACGAAGGGATGGGGTGCAAGAGGCTGTATGTTCCCCACTATTTGGCTTGGAGGTTGGATTTTCGTGCCTTTCGTGAGCCTCCTCCTTACGATTGGCGGCTTCTATTGCATCTTGCACCTGATCCCTAGGAGCCAGCAGGGCGCCAATGTCCGGACGGACGTCATTGCCGTGAAGGCGTCCTACTGGGCAATTGTCGTGGGCCTGATGTGCACGGCCTTCTGGCTTCTGGCGGCCGTCCTCATCCGGTCTTTGTTGATACTCAAAGCTGCGCAAATTATTCACTAAGATGTTCATCAACGGCGAGGAAATTAAAACTAACTACCGGCAATTCTTCCCGGACCCGGGGACGTTCGACGAAAACAACTTTAAACAGGCTTGCTACGACTTGTGTATCGGCGATGAGGTATTTCTCTCTGAGGAGCGGATACCGCGTCGGCTCACGGAAAGCGAGCCCTATGTTGTGCTTCCCCCCGGGCAATTTGCGCTTATCAAGACCTATGAGCAGGTGTCCGTGCCGAGGGAATACGTAGCCTTCATTTCGATAAGGTCGAGGTACAAGTTTCAGGGCCTCATAAACATCTCCGGGTTTCACGTTGACCCAACTTACCGGGGGCACTTAATTTATTCCGTTCAGAATGTCGGCCCAAACGACATCCGGCTCGAGTTCAAGCAGCCAGCCTTCATGATTATGTGGGCTCGGCTCAATTCGAGGTACGGGGGGAGGACCGAGATCCCGGCCACGACAGAATCACACTCGAAATGATGGCCCAATTGGGGGGGCCAAGCTCGGAGGATTCGCGATAGCCGCCTCCCTGGCCCGTCTTGCCTTTGTTCTCAGGATTATTTTCAAGGGGTGAAGACACAAATGCCAGAAACGTATCACCTTGATGAGCTCAAAATCGAGTTGACCCAAGAGTGCCCCCTCGCATGTATTCACTGTTCGACCCGTTCAAACCGTTTCATGAGGAGCAGGCTGCCCCTCGAAGTGGTCACGCGCATACTCTGTGAGGCGCATGAACTTGGGGCTAGAAAAGTGGCGCTTACGGGCGGAGAGCCCCTGGTTTACCCCCGCTTGTTGGAGGTCCTCAGAACTGCGTCAGGGTATTCCCTCACGACGTCGCTTTACACAACCGGCATCAAGGATAATGACCTCGATCCGATTGACAAAAGCGACGCTTCCAGCCTCATATCCAGCGGCCTTGGGCGAATCATATTTAGCGTGTACGCGGCAAGGCCGGAAATTCACAACGCAATTACGGGCTTCCCATCGCTCGGGCCGACCGTTGTCGCGGTGCAGAATTGCATCGGGGCGGGCGTCCACGTGGAGTTTCATTTTGTCCCGTTGCGCGAAAACTATCTTCAGCTAGGCGAGGTAGTCCGGCTAGCGCAGGAACTCAACGTGCCCAAGGTTAGCGTGCTTCGTTTCGTTCCCCATGGTCGGGGCGCCATGATTAGAGACACGGAGGAATTGTCCCCTGAAGAGTACGAACGCTTCGGCGAGCTCGTTCAGGAAGTCAGCACGCCCGGACCAGTCCAAGTGAGGCTGGGCGCGCCGATGAACATGCTGGGCATTTCCCACGCCTGCTGCGACGCCGCTCAGGATATAGTTGTAATCGACCATCGAGGTCAGGTATTCCCCTGTGACGCCTTCAAGGGGACCGACTATGCGGACCGCGAATACGGGTCCATCCTGCATAAACCCTTACCGTTGGTTTGGGCAAGATCCGGCTACCTCAAAGCGGCCAGGGACATGCACGTTGCGCGCAGAAATGGGTGCGCGTCGTGCCCTACGTCCTGCATGGCTCAGGAGGCAGTCCGTCTGGGCGGGCTGCAGAACCTAGTACACATTTCGGTGGCCAAGGTCCCCGGTAGCTCGCCCGCACTGCATGCCGGAGTCGTGGAAATGAAGGTCGGATCGGCACGCTGAGACCTCGCGAGTTCGGGCATGGCTCGCTCGGCGATAGATAAAGAAGGCGGGGGCAATCTCGACCTCGTTGCTTTCGTACCCGGCTACCAGTGCTGCCCCAATTGTCGAACGGGCTCCCATGTATAGGTGAAGCACAATCACTCCGCCGCACCCGTCCCGCTTAGTCAACCGTGGTCTTCGAAAGCGAGGCCCGGGAGAGATATTCGTCGATTTCCCGAACGCGCATGAGCTTGGCGAAAAGAGTGGTCAGAACGAGGCCGACCGTGCTGGCGACGACCAGCAGCACAAAGGCGCGCGCGGGACTCTGCCAAGCGAAGCGCGCCTGCCACCAGCCGACGACCCCATAAGCCGCCAGAGCGGCAAGCACCGACGCCACAGTTACTTTCAGAGAGAAGATTACCATGCCGCGCGCGTCACGATTCTTGAGCCGCCGCGCCAGCAGGACGAACAGAATCGCCGTGTAAATCACGACGCCGATGGAACTGGCGAGAGCCAAGCCTCGGAATTGGAATCGCCTCACGAGCAGCCAATAAACCGGCAAATTCAAGAATGTCAGCATGGTGCCGGAGACGGCGGGTGTGAGGGTATCGCGCGCCGCATAAAAGCCCCGCGCGAGGATGTTGACGACCGCCCAGGCCACCATGCCGAGCGAAAAGTACGCCAGAGCGGAAGCCGTGGCGTCGAAGTCCGAGCCGCGCAGCTTCGTGTGCGTGAAGACCAGATAAACCAGCGGTCGGCTTTGGGCGATCGTCAAAGCGGAAATCGGTACGAGCGCCAGGATGACGCCCTTGAGCGTCGCATCCAGCGTCTGATTCAGCTTTTGAAATTTCTCTTCCGAATAAAGTTGGGCGAGGAACGGGAAGGCCGCGACACCGACGGCCTGGCCGACCAGGCCGAGCGGCACCCGCATCAGAATTTTCCCGTAACTCAGCCAAGTGATCGAGGCCGGCACCAAGTACGAGCCGAACCAGCGGATGATAAGGTCGTCCATGAAGGTGATCGAGAGCGCCAACATCATGGGAATCGAGAGGCGGACGAAGAGTCGGAACCCGGCGTGATGAACATCGAAGTTCGGGGTAAAGCGGGCGCCAGCCCGGGTGGCTCCATAGATTTGCAGCAGAAAATTTCCCGCCATCGCGCCCACGAGCACGCCCACGGAGAATCCCGTGATCCCGAGCCTCGGCGCCAGCAACGCGCCGCCCATAATAATCGCCAGGTTGTAGACGACGGCGGCAAGTGAAGGCAGCACAAACTGGCCTTTTGCATACTGGACCGCGGCGAGAATGCCGCCCATGTAGAAAAAATACTGCGCGGGCAGCATCAGGCGCGTTAAGAAAACAACGCGCGCCTTTTCGTCCGTGTGGAAACCGGGGGTGATCGCGGCGACCAGTTGCGGGGCAAAAACTTCTGCCGCGAGAATCAACGCCGCCACCATCAGGCTCATGACCGTCGCCACAGTCGAAAACACGTGCCACCCTTCGTCTTCGCGGTTTTGCGAGGCGTACATCGCGAAGACCGGAATGAACGTCACGCTGAGCGCGCCGCCGGCCATCAGGTAATTCAGGAAATCGGGAAGCGTAAAAGCGGCATAGTAGGCGTCCGTGACGGCGCCGGCACCGACCATGCGCGCCACCGCCCATTCGCGGAAAAGGCCGAGCACGCGGCTGGCGAGCACGGTCGCCATGACGATGCCCGCCGACTGCGCGATCCTTCGCGTAACGCTCGGAGCGCCCACACGCGTGTGTGTATCACGGTTGAGAAGTGTTTGCCTAGCACCGTTGTGGCAGGGCCCCGGACCAGACGGTATGGGGCGGGCTAGTCATGCCCCGATGCTTCGGGCGGGCCTTCGGGCTGCGGGAAACGGAAACGGCAAGTGCGGCAGCGGACCATCGGGCCACGGCCGAGGAGTCGCTCCCATATCCCACGATGCGAGCGGCGAAAATCCATCTTTCCGCAGCGAGGGCAAGCGCCGGGCTTGGTTCCCTCGGCCGGTCCAGACGCGCCGCGCGGCTCTCTCGGGAGAAACCGCCTCCGCCGGCAGCGCGAACATAGGCGCAACCGATAGCCGAATAGCTTCGCCAACCTGTACATCAGCCCATGGTGGGCCGTCTCAGTTTTGGTCGCTCCGCACTTGGGGCAAGGCGGCGCCATGTAAAGAGAGTAACGCCGGAAAAATTAACTTGCAAGTTTGATTCTCGATTTCTAACTATGGTGCCAGATGAATAGATGAATAAAGGGCTACGGGACCCCGTCACCTTGCGTGGCCGTCAAGACTCTGGACCCGAGGGGGGAGCGCTCGGGGCCGACGAGCCGCGAATGGCTGAAGCCTCCCGCTACCTCCCGGCAGTGACCTGCGGCGAGGCGGGAGAGAGTGTCCTTGGTGGAAATCAAGCTGTCGCTTTTTCGAGCCTCCAGGGCAACAAGAATTGAGAGCCAATTTGTGAAAGTTTCGAACAAGGTGACACTTTCGGTGTTGGTGCTGCTCGCCGCGGCCGGCGGCGTGGGCTTGATTCTGACCAGCAGCTCTCCCCCTCGCTTATCGCTCGACAAGAACCCGCAGGCGCTGGGGGCCGAAAACGGATTCGTCAACCAGCAGTATCTTGACACAGCGCAACGGCTGTCTGCGCTTGCCACGATGCGGGATGAACAGCTCTTGGCCCAGGACGCCTTGCGGATTACTGACCGCGAGCTTGACCTCCAGTTCGCCGCCGCGCTTCAGGCCACCGCCCATTCGACCGCTCCCCAGTCGCCCGCCGTGCGTACCCTCCAGGCACGTATCACCAAGATCGAAGGCGCGATTCAAGCGAAACACGACGAGGTGGATGGGCTCGAGGACGCGGTCAAGAAGGCCAAAAGAACCGAGCGGGACGAGCTCGCACAGCAACTGGACGTTAGCAAGGCGGAACTGGACCTTTATAAGGAGTGGCTCGGGGACGCCAAAGACGATCTGATTCGCGCCGGCGGCGACCAGCACAGCAAGGTGCAGCAACTGGTTGATGAGCACGAGGTGTCCAGTCACGCCGCGGATTCGTTCAAGTTGCCTCCTCTCAACGCCGCTGCCGCGTCGTCTTCCGCGGGCAGCCTGGTGGCCAAGTGGACCTCCTGGAATGCGCTCCGGCAAAAGAAAAACCTGATTCTACAGGCTGGGCAGGAGGCTTATAGCGCGGCCGCCGAAGTCGCCAAGAATCACGACACGTTGGAACAACAACTTCGAATCGAACAGGAAAAAACCAAAGGCGCGGGCGCCAGCGGATCAAGCCCTGCGGCGCCGGGGAACACCCCCTCGGTTGGAGGAGCCGTGGCAGCTCCAGGAGGATCCACGGAAGCCGCGGTTTCTCTGCTCAAGCGCCTTTCCGAAGACCGCAAGGGGCTGGCCATGCTGGGCAGAAGGATCCAAAACTTCGAGCACTTGGGTTCCACCTATGGCCAGTGGGCCGCGCTGGTCGGAGCGCACCAGCGCGCGGTGCTTGGAGCGATCATCGCTTCCAGCCTTTGGATCATCTTATTGTTACTGCTGGCGTTCG
>QHZO01000040.1:0-19749 GCA_003224695.1 Acidobacteriota bacterium | reverse complement strand
TGCAAGTGGCGACGGTGGTGGTTATCCTCATCATCATTCTTGGCCCTCCCAGCCAGTTGTCCACCGTCCTGGGCTTGGCGGGCGCCGGCCTGACGGTGGTTCTAAAAGATTTCATCGTGTCGTTTCTCGGGTGGTTCGCGCTGATGGGCCGTCAGGGAATTCGTGTGGGCGATTGGGTGGAGATCAACGGCGTGCGGGGCGAAGTGATTGAGATCACCCTGTTGCGCACCATTCTGCTCGAAACCGACAACTGGACCGAAGCCGGACAGCCGACTGGCCGCCAAGTGGCCTTCCTGAACCAGTACGCCGTTGACGGCACGTATTTCAATTTTTCCACGTCCGGCCAGTGGCTCTGGGACGAGCTGCCGGTGTTCATCCCTCGTGGACAGGACCCGTATCCGCTGATTGAGAAGATTCGGAACATCGTGGCCAAGGAAACAGAGGGCAACATGAAACAGGCCGAGCATGAATGGCAACGGGTCTCGCGGCGGTATGGGGTGCGGTCGTACACGGCTGAGCCCACCCTCAACGTCCGGCCCACCGACAGCGGCGTGGTGGTAGTGGTTCGTTACATCACCCGCGCCCAGGAACGGGCTGAGACGCGATTTCGCGTCAACCACGCCGTGGTCAAGCTGCTTCACCAGGGTGGAGAAACGGCCCAGCCGGCGAAGCGCGTCTCCGCACCCGCCGGCGTCAAGCCGTAGAGGGCTGTAGCGGCGAGCTGTGTCTCGCCGCCATTCCCATCGTCAACTCGGCGAGGCGCAGCTCGCCGCACCAATGTGCGGTCAAGGAAATTGGCCGGCGTGGCGGCGCACCCGCTCGCCGTGGCGTACGAGCGTCGCGAACTCTTCGGGCGATGGCGCGCGCCAGTCGTCGAATAACGCCAAGTCTTCTGCGAGCTCCGCGCGTCCGTTTGGCGCCGCCAGGACCACGCTCACCGAAGGATTCGCCAGAGCAAAGCGATACCATTCAGGCGACCGCGGCGGCGTGAACCCCTCGGGGTCCTCCGGCGTTGGCCGCGCCAGCGCGCCCCAGCGCTCGGCGGTGAAAGTCACCACGGGAATTCCGAGTTGGTCCGTTACAGGAAAGACGTCCCGCTCGGCGCCGCGATGCGCGGCGTTGTAACGGACCATCAGCAAGTCCAGTCCGCCGGCCGACGGGCTGGCCGCCCATTGCGCTCCCAAGGTCCTCTGGTGCGTAGTGAGGCCGATCAGCCGGACGTGCCCCTGCCGCCGCAGCGCTTGCAAAGCCTCGAATGCACCTCCGGGCCCAATGATTTCCTCCCACTCGCGCGCTTCCTCGACGTAGTAGTAGGTGACCGCGTCGAGACGTTCGGTGCCAAGCATCCGAAACGCTTCCGCGATCTCGCGATCGGCCGAAGAAGCATCGCGTGCGGCGAGCTGCATGGCCACGACTACCGAGTCTCGTTCGATGCGGTGCTCCTTGAGCGCCTGCGCGATCCCATCGTCGTAGCCGCACCAGTTGAGGTAATTGACGCCGCGCGAGACGGCCCAGGCCACGTCTTCTGCCGCGAGCCGCGTGTTGCCGCGCGTGGCAAGCCCCACCCTGCTCACGGGCGGACACCCGTGCCCAAGCTCCGCATAACGCGGCATCTCAGTTTTCTCTCGTGGGCCCGGCGAAGGAGTTTGGTTGAAGCCTTCTGAGCTCATCGAATGTGTCCTCGTGCACCCATGGCGGACTCCGAGCCCGGCCGCCTCTCAGCGCGTGTGCGGAGGGAGGAATTCCCGAAGCTCTGCGAGCGAGGTGATCCGTGGACAATCTACATGGGGATATGCGCCCACGCGGTCAATCAGCACGCCGCGGATTCCCGCCAAGGCCGCCCCGCCGACGTCGGTTGAATAGGTGTCGCCGACGAACAGCGCTTCGGAACCCTGAACGCCCGCGCGCCCGAGCGCCAGGTGAAAGATTTCCGGGTTTGGCTTTTCGACGCCCACCAGGGCCGAGTCAAAGACAGCCTCGAAATATTGTCGCAGCTCGACGCGGCCCAGTTGCTTTTCCATCGTGCCGATTGAATTCGAAATCACGCCCAGGTAATAGCCCTCGCGCCGCAATTCCGCGAGTACCTCGGGCACCTCCGGCAGCACGCGGGACCAGAGCGTGATGTCCCGGAAGCCCTCAGCAACGCGCAGCATAAGCCGCACGCGCTCGGCTTCCGGCGCCCGGATGCGCTCCATGAGGGTCAGCAAGTACTCTCGCCAATAGAAGGTGTCTATGGTCCGAGGGACTTGGCCTTGCCGGATTTTTGGCCACAGCCATTCGTCAAGCCGCGCTTTACCCTCCCGCTCGGCCGCGAAGAAGTCCTCCGCCGTCGCAGGGTAGCCCTGCTCGGTCAGGTCCTTCGCCAGCTCCTCGACCCGCGGGTAGATCAACGTGTTGCCCGCGTCGAAAAAAATCGCCCGAAGTGTGTCGGTCATAACCTTGAACCGCGTGAGGGAGAACACGGTTCGCCCCTCCCCGCTGCTCTCCTCGTCCTCGCGAAGGCGGGGACCCATGGTTTCCCTACTCAGCGGGAATGACGGCGGCGGGCCTCAGTCTTGTAGGGGCAGGTCTGAGACCCGTCCCTACAGCGCCGCTTGGAGCGCCTTCCGCAATTCACTCTTTTCCGCCTCGGCGAGGAACGCGGCGTGAATGGCGTTTGCGGTGAAGCCTTCCAACTGCTCGCGCGAAAGCCCAAACGTTTCGGCCGCCAACCTGAATTCCTGCTCGAGCGTGGTCCCAAAAAGTCCCGGGTCGTCGGAATTGAGCGTAACGCACACGCCTTCGTCGAGGAACCGCGGCAACGGGTGGTCGGAGACTTGCGCGAGGGCCCCCGTCGCCACATTGCTCGTGAGCGAGACTTCCAGAGGAACGCCGCGTTCGCGAAGCAGAGCCAGGACAGCCGGGTCTTGGGCGGCTGCGAGCCCATGTCCGATGCGCTCCGCCCCGAGCAATTCTACCGCCGCGCGAACGCTCTGGGGCCCTGCCGTCTCCCCTGCATGCGCCGTGGTGTGAAGGCCCAAGTCGCGCGCTTCGCGATACAAGTCCACAAACAGCTCCGCCGGGCCGCGCACTTCGTCCCCGCCAATCCCGAAGGCCACCACGCCCTTGTCGAGATAGCGGGCCGCAACCTGCAAGACTTCCCGCGCCGGCTCGACACCAAAGTGGCGGACCGCATCGAAGATCCAGTTGATTCGGACCCCCCGCTGCGCGCCAACATCCGCCGCGCCTCGGGCTACAGCTTCAAAGACCGCCTCGAGCCCTTGTTTCTTCCATAGCACCATGCCCGCCGAGAGCGTCACTTCAGCGTAACGCACGTTCTGCCGCGCGAGGTCCTCAACCAGCCGTTCTGCGGCGAAGGCGTAGTCGGCAGGGGATTCGAGATGCCTCGCGACGAATTTGTAGGCGGCAATGAATTCCTGAAAGTTTTCATAGCGAAAGTTGCGCCGCCGAAGGCCTTCGAGCCACCGATCCACCTCCGCCTCGCATGTTCCTTTCGACCGGCTCAATTCACGCAGGGTCTGTGAGCTGAGGCTCCCCTCGAGGTGCAGATGCAATTCGACTTTGGGCATCCGGGCGATCCATATTTCGAGGGAAGAGGAATTCTCGACCACGGCTCCTAGTTTCAGGGCAGACCCCTGATGGCGTCAACCTTGCCGGACGAACTCCCACGAGGCTCCATGCGCATGGCAATCTCTCTCGGGACCATGGCAGAGGGCAGCGCGGCCGACCACCGACATCCAGCGCGCAACCGGTTAGCCATGAGGCAGCATGTAGGTTTATACTGCCATCCTACGCCACTCATTTGAGGGGCTTCTCGGAGTCCGACGACCATGCTCGGCGAAAACCTCAAACTGCTCTTCAGGCTGTACTCCCATCCGCATGCCGCCTCGAGTGAGATCATGGACCGCGGAAGCTGGCTGTTTGCGGCGGCCGCCGTCGTGCTGGTTTCCGCCCTATGGCAGTTCGGCGTGGCGTCGCCGATCTATCGCTCCTACCAAGCGCCGGCACCCGCGGCTCAACATGGCCAATCAGCGGGGCCGAAGGTACCCCTTGGCGAAGCTGATGACGGCGAACCGATGGAGCGGCACCCGCTCCCTTTGGTGGGAAATCTGGGCTGGTGGTTTGTCTCCTTTTCCTTCGGCTCGGTTATGGCCAGCGTTCTTACGCTGGCGGCCCTTTACGTTCCCTTCACGCTGCTGGTCATCAATCTTCTTGAGGATTTCGGCAGCTTCAGCGTGGTCCTGCGGCGCGATTACGGGGCGCTGCTCGCTTGCAGCCTGATGAATTGGGCGGCGGCGCATCTGCCGTTCGCCCTCGCGGGTCTCGCGGTGGGCGCCTGGAAACCCGGCCTTCCCTATCCGCTCGCAGGTTGGCTGGCCGGCAAAATACTCTTCGGCGCCTTGATGGTTCCCACGCTGCGCACCGTTTTCGGCGCAAGTTACGGAAGTTCGGTTATCACGGTTTGCGTCTCATGGGTTTCCATCGCCTTACAATCTTACCTGGCGTGGCTCGCCTCTCCGTTTCTCCTTTTTTTGGGCTACTACTTCTTCCGGGGCGAAGTGGGGGACGTGCTTTCCGGCTTCCGAACCAGGCAAAGCTTCAAACGGTATTTGGAAGCGGCGACCATCAACCCGCACGACTCAGACGCCCACTACCAGCTTGGCCTGCTCCACTTGCAGCGCCACCAATACACGGAAGCCGCTAACCGGTTCAAGCAAGCCCTGGAAATTGACCCGGAGGAACTCGACGCCCACTTTCAGTTGGGGCGCCTGGCGAACCTGAAGTCGCAACCGGAAGAAGCCTTGAATCATTTCAATTTCGTCCTAACCCGAGACAAGCAATTCGCCCAGAACGAAATCTGGCGCGAGTTTGGGGCGACGCATCTCGCGGCCGGCCGATTTGCCGAGGCGCGCCAAGCTTTGGATTACTATGCGGAGCGGCGGCCTTACGATCCCGAGGGCTTGTATTTGCTCGGTGAGGCCTTGCTCAAACTTGGCGACCGGCCTTTGGCGCGCGAGGCTTTCGAACGATCCATCGAGGCGGAGAAAACCAATCCCTACTCGCGACACCAGCGCCTGCGCAAATGGCGCCGGCTGGCTGAGAAGCAGTTGCGAAGCGTGCGCGGCTAAGACCGGTTGCAACTCCCCCCATGAGCTTCGTCAGGGCCCCCATCCATCGGGGCTGCCGGGAATTTGAATGTGTGCGGGCTTCAGCCCCTGGGGCCCCGCGCGTCAATCTGTTCCATCACCCCGCCTTGCGGCCGAGTGAACTCCGTGTGGTGCCGGCCGAACAGAAAATAAATCGTGAGCCCGATCACCAGCCAGACGAACAGACGAATCCAGGTCTCGAGCGGCAGGCTGGCCATCAATACCAGGCAGCACACGACCGAAAGAATAGGGACGACCGGCACCCAAGGGACGCGGAAGCCGCGGCGGCGCTCCGGCTGCTTGCGGCGAAGCACCATGACGCCGAGGGACACCAGGACGAACGCAAAGAGCGTTCCGATGTTCGAGAGGTCGGCCAGCCAGTCGAGGCTGAAGATGCCGGATGGGATGGCGACGACGAACCCAGCCGTCCAAGTCGAAATGTGCGGCGTGCGGAAGCGTTTGTGGACGCGCGAGAAGACGCGCGGCAGCAGGCCGTCTCGCGACATGGCGAACCACACCCGCGCCTGCCCAAGCTGAAACACCAGAAGCGAGCTGAGCATCCCCATCAGCGCACCGACCGTCACCCAGCGCTGAACCTTGGTGAGCCCGATGGCAAGCAGCGCGTTCGCCACCGGCGCGGCGTTGTTGAGCGACTTCCACGGCTGGATGCCGGTCAGCACCAGCGCCACGGAGACGTAAAGGATCGCGCAGATGACAAGCGAGGCGATGATGCCGAACGGCACGTCGTGCTTGGGATTGCGGCACTCCTCGGCGGCGGTCGAGACGGAATCGAACCCAATGTATGTGAAAAATACAATCGCCCCGCCCGTCAGAACGCCCTGGAATCCGTTGGGCGCAAAAGGTTTCCAGTTTGCCACGGAAACGAAGCGCGACGCGGCGATAAGGAAAATCACGATGGCGACCAGCTTCACGGCGACGATGAAGTTGTTCGCGCCGGCGCTCTCGCGAATGCCGATCACCAGAATCACGGTGAGCATCATCACCACCAGGAATCCCGGCAGGT
Source organism: Acidobacteriota bacterium (assembly GCA_003224695.1). Lineage (GTDB taxonomy): Bacteria > Acidobacteriota > Terriglobia > UBA7540 > UBA7540 > Gp13-AA74. The sequence goes on along the minus strand of QHZO01000040.1, from coordinate 13,578 downwards.
TGAAATACGCGCCCGTCAGGCGGAGCGAGCCGTCGAGCACCGGGTTCATGAGCGAGGGAGGCAGGTGGATGCCGAGCCCGACGAGCAGGCTATCCGCATAAGCGGAAAACCCCACCGCCACGGCCATGTTGGAGACGGCATATTCCAGGATCAGGTCCCAGCCGATAATCCAGGCGACAATTTCACCGAGTGTAGCATACGAATAGGTATAAGCGCTGCCGGCGATGGGGATCATCGAGGCGAGCTCGGCGTAACTGAGCCCGGCGAGCGCGCAGACCAGCGCGACCAGCAAAAACGAGAGCGCGATCGCCGGTCCGGCGCCCGGCCGCCCCGCCGTCGAGANNTGGAATGGAACTCGAGCGTCTCGCCCGCCGCCGCCGTGCCGGTGAGGACGAAAATCCCCGTGCCGATAATCGCCCCAATGCCGAGCGCCGTGAGCGACCACGGGCCGAGACTCTTCCGGAGGCGGTGCTCGGGCTCGTCCGCCTCGGCGATCAGCTTGTCAATGCTCTTGGTCGCGAGCAGTTGGCTGGCCAATGAAACCTCGATACTGCAGTGGCAAGTGACAAGTGGCGAGTGGCGAGTGGAAAGCAAAAATCGGCCGCTTTTGTGTCTTCACTTGCCACTAACCACTAGCCACTGTTCTTGTCACTGCTTTCGTGTGGCGACAGACGGCCCTTTCTTCCGAATCTTCGGCTTGCGCGAGCCGCGCGGGGCGGTTTGCTTCGGCTTCGGCGGCCGCTTGTTGCGCGCCGCCCGCTTCAGCTTTTTCCGTTCCGCGCGGTCTTTCACGTTTTTAGTGTTCATAACTCCTTCACATTCACCTTTGACAATTAAACTTTTTCAAGCGATGCGTAGCGTTCCACCAGCTTCTTTATACCGTAATCCCGGAAGCTGATGGTCAATTTAATGTCGGCGCCTTCGCCCTCGCACTCGATGACGGTTCCGAGGCCGTATTTGGGGTGGCGAACCTGCGCGCCGAGTTTCCAGGCAGAGCGCGGGCGCACCTTGGGGTCGAAGTTCAGGCCGGCGGTGCGCTTCGGCTGCGCCGGGTAACGTCCGGCGCGGGGCCGTCCCGTCTCGAAGCCGTGCTTCCTCAAGAACTCCTCGGCGCTATCCACGGAGTTCGCGGCATTCTCCCAATCGAATCGCGGCTTCGAGCCGGCCCAGCTTTCGTTGAGCGATTCGATCAGCTCGCCCGGGACTTCCGAGAGGAAGCGCGAGGGCCGGACCTCCTCGCGGGCCTCGCGCGCGAATGAGCGCCTGAAGCGCGCCCGGGAGAAAATCAGCCGGTCGCGCGCCCGCGTCATGCCAACGTAGCAGAGCCGCCGCTCCTCTTCGAGCTCGGCATCGTCTGCAAGCGACCGCTTGTGCGGGAAAAGCCCTTCTTCCATGCCGACCAGATACACGGTCGAGAATTCCAGGCCTTTGGCGCTGTGCAGCGTCATCAAGGTGACGCGCGCGGTCTCGTCGTAGCCGTCGGCATCGGAAACCAGCGCCGCGCGGTCGAGAAACTGCTCGAGCGTCTGGCCGCGCTGTTCGGCGTCGGCGGCGGCGTTGACCAGCTCCTCAAGGTTTTCCAGCCGCCCCTCGGCCTCGGGCGTCGCTTCCTCGCGCAAAGCCGCCGCCAGCCCCGAGCGCTCGAGGACGCTCTTGAAGAAACGGCCGACGGACAATTCGGCCCGGTCCGCTTCAAGCGCCTGCAGGATGCCGCGAAAAGCTTCGAGCGCTTTAAGCGCGCGCGCGGGCAGGCGGTTGGCATCGAGCTCCTGGGCGAGCGCTTCCCCGAGTTTAACGGAATTCTGTTTCGCCGTTTCCTGGAGCGCCCGGACAGTGGTTTCGCCAATCCCGCGCGGCGGCGTGTTGATGATGCGCAGAAGAGCCGCGGTGTCGTGCGGGTTCACAGCCAGGCGCGCATAAGCCAGCGTGTCGCGGATTTCAGCACGCTCATAAAAACTGAACGACCCGACCATGCGATAGGTCACGGCTTGGGCGCTCAAGGCTTCTTCCAGCCGCCGCGACTGCGCGTTGGTCCGATAAAGCACGCCGCCCGTGCCCGCTTCATCGGCCCCCGCGCTCCGCGCGATGGAGGCCGCCACAAACGCCGCTTCGTCTTCCGCGTCGGCCGCCTCATAAAGGCCCAGGCGCGCGCCCGTGCCGCGGTCGGTGCGAAGCGTTTTACCTTTCCGCGACTTGTTGCGGCTGACCACCGCGACCGCCGCGTCGAGGATTGCCTGGGTCGAACGGTAATTCTGTTCGAGGCGGATCACGCGCGCGGCCGGGTAATCGCGCTCGAAGCTCAGGATGTTTTCAATGTCGGCGCCGCGCCAGCGGTAGATGGACTGGTCCTCGTCGCCTACCGCGCAAAGGTTTTGGTGCTCGAGCGTCAACTGGCGAATCAACTGGTATTGCGCGCGGTTGGTGTCCTGGTATTCGTCCACCAGCACGTGCCGGAAGAGGCGGTTGTAGCGGGCGGTGACTTCCGGCACCTGATAGAAGAGCTCGACGGTGCGCAGCAGCAGGTCGTCGAAATCGAGCGCGTTCGCCTCGCGCAGCTTCTCTTCGTAACGCCTGAAGACCTGCGCCAGGCGCTCGTCCCCCTCGTCCTTGGAGCGGCCGTAGATGTCTGTCGGCGTCTGGCCGCGGTTCTTGGCGTGGCTGATTTCGGAAAGCGCGGCGCGCGGCGAAATGATGCGCTCGCCGAGACCCAGCTCTTCCGACGCCCGGCGCACCATGCGCAATTGATCGTCTTCGTCGTAAATCGAAAATCCGGACGAGTACCGCTGCCCCGATTCGGATGGGGAGAGGCGCGCGATGTCCTGCCGCAGCACGCGCACGCAAAACGAATGAAAAGTCGAAATGTGCGGCCAAGTCTCGAGGCTTTCCGCAAGCAGCGCCGCCACGCGCTCCTTCATCTGGTCGGCGGCCTTGTTGGTGAAAGTGACCGCCAAAATTTCTTGCGGAGGCACCCCGCGCGCCGAAATCAGATAAGCGATGCGGTAGGTGATGACGCGCGTCTTGCCGCTGCCCGCCCCGGCCAGCACCAGCACCGGGCCTTCACTGTGCTCCACGGCTTCGCGCTGCTGAGGATTGAGTTGATCGAGCAGGTCGGCCATCCTGTGGACGCTCTGGTGCGAAGAGCCATTATACACGACTCGAAGTTGCTCTTGTGACGGGGCCGCTGCGGACTCCAACGCAGGCAGAGGATGGGCAATCGATTGTGCTTTTCATAGGTCGGCATGATAAGATTCCGCAAGGAGTCCACAAATGAAGGTCAAGGTCGTTGTACATGAAGCTGAAGAAGGCGGCTACTGGGCGGAAGTTCCCGCGATCCCCGGCTGCGCCTCGCAGGGCGACACCCTCGAAGAACTGATGAACAACATCAAAGAAGCAGTGGAAGGCTGCCTGTCGGTTGAAGTCGAAGAGCCGAAACGGAGTGATAAGGACCGCGTGCTCGAAATTGTGGTATGAAATCGGTCTCCGGCAAGGAGCTGAAGCGGATTCTCGAGCATTATGGTTGGGTTCTGCTGCGTGTCCACGGAAGCCATCACATTTACGGAAAGGCGGGAAACACGGTCAGCCTTTCAGTCCCAGTGCACGGAAATAAGCCGTTGAAGGTCGGCCTGCTGAAGCATCATCTAAAAATGGCGGGCCTAGACGAGTCAGCGTTGGAATAGTGAACTGCGCGAAGTGTTCTTCCCCCCATGAAACGCAGGATTCAGGGGTGCCTCGGCCAATACAAAACGCGCACCATTGTTCACAAGGTGAAGCAGCGCGGCGAGGCCGTCGTTATTGATCACGTTCCGGCGGAAGTGGGCGGCGCATGCGGCGATGTCCTCCTCGCGCCTGAAACGGTCCGCCGAATCGAAGCCTTGCTTGAAGCTACAGCCCGTCCCAGCCGGAACGTACCCCTGTACGAGTTCGTGTGAAGCCGAGCCCTGCGGCCCGCCGCCTTCGCAGCCAGAGGCGCCGGGGCCTTCAAGAACTAGTCTGCAATAAATGCTCAGTTCGTCGCGCACTCGCTCACCAGCTTCTGATATGCCTCCCGCGCGTGGTCGTAGCTTTTCTGGGCGTAGGGCAATTCTTCGGTGCGGATTTTTGGAGCTTTCTGGCTCCAGCACTGGTCCACGGCTTTCAGGCACCACTCGGCGCTCGAGCGCGAGGCGCGGATGGGTTTCCCGCCCACCAGTACAAAAATGGGATTGGTGTGAGAGGACGGCAGGATGCGCAATGCCACCCAACTGCTGCCGTCAATCTTGACGTTGAACGAAACGGGCCGAAGCTTGCCGTCAGCCAAGAATTCCTGGCGCGCCACCGCCCGGCCGTTCACGACGACTTCGAGCGGCACGTTGCGGGAGTTGCCGAGCCGCGCGCGTTCCAAGTCCCAATAGGGCTTTTCCGTGTAAGGCAGCGCATGGATTTTGGGGGCGGGCGTTTCGGGCAAGAGCGCCGCCACATTGGCGCTGACTGTCACCGCTCCCGGTCCGCCGAGCCGCAATTCGCTTCCGGCTTCTCCCACCGCGGCCTGATTCACTTTGAAATTGAGCAGATGGCTTTTGCCATCCGAGACGTAACTCTCGCCGGCGCGCACCCCCGCGAGCCAGCTCGGGTAGCTCAGCTCGCCCTTCTCGCGGACGTAGCTGCGGCCAATGCCCACGCGTTCGCCATAGATGCAGGGGAAATCCGTCTCGCCGCTGATGCGGGTGCGGAATCCGACGTTCAAGGTGTGATACCAGATGTTCAGCTCCCAGGCATAGGGCGTATCCATCGTGGAGATGAAGTCGGGCAGACCTTCGGTGACGCTCACAATGTACTCGTTCGCGCCGATGCCGTCGAAGGGGGGCATTTCCTCCGTCGGCAGTTTCTCTTCCTTGAGCGCGAGCCCCCAGCCCGAGTGGGCGTAGCCCACCACAGCGCCTTGCGCCTTCGCCCAGCGGAGAATGGGAATCCCGAAGGTTGGCCAGTCCTCGATGCGCCGCGTCCCCTCGTAGTCCTGCTCTTTCAAGCCGAGAAGACAAAGGTGGCCGGTGTGGCTCGAAGGGAATCCCGAAACTTCCACGTCGTAGCGCATCACGCTCCGATCGGTCGAAAGCGCGTTGGGTTTGCCTTCGAAAAACGTCTTCTGGAAATACCAGCCCGGCCCCCAACTCAGCACCTCGCCCACGTTCAGGTCCTCGCCGAGGATGTGGCGCATCATGTCCTTGGGATAGACGCCCTCGGTAGGCTTCTCGTAATGCGCGCAGCCAGCGGCGTGAATGTGATGGTCGCCCGAATACCAGCCGAGCTTCGCGGGATCAATCCAGCGCGCGAGCTTGAAGTCGAGCGTCATGGGCAGGTCACCGACCTTCACGCGGCGCCTTTCGGTCAGATACTCCGGCCCGCGCGTGACTTCGAAAGTGTATTCGCCCGCCGGCAATAGGACCAACTCTCCGTCTTTGCGATAGATCTGCGGCTGAAAAGCGAAATCAGGGGCAAGCCGCTTGGCTTGGGAGGGATAGACCAGGCCAAGGGAATCCTGGATGGTGAAGGACGCGGTAGCGGGCCGCCCATCCGTGTCCCGGACACGGAGCGTCACGCGCGTCGCCGGCCGCGCCGCAAACAGGACGTCCAATTCGTTGCGGAAGCCCAGGTCCTGCGTGCCCTGGCCGACGTCGAAGGCCAGCTTCGCTTCGCGCTTGCCGGCATCGCGGGAGAAGAGCGCGAGGATGCGATATTCGGCCTCCAGCCCCGAGAGCCGGGGCCGCATCGGCTGCCGGTCAAACATCCAGATGTCGAGAAACTTGGCCGGCACCTGCTCGGCGCTGGCTCCGGCAAGTTCTCCGGCGTTCGGGCTTGTAGCGCGGAGCACGGCGGTGACCCCAGCCTGATTTACAACCTTTACCAGAAACACGCGCCAGCCTTGCTCGATGAGTTCCGGGCGCGCAGGGCCTTCCATAACTTTGACGCGGCTCTCGGGATTGATTTCGACACCGAGCAGGCAGTAGCGGTCGAGGATCAGCTGCATCTCGGCGACGGCGCGGGCGGGGTCGGCCGCGCCCACGGCGAGTGCGCGCAAGTGCCGAGCGTCGGCCGGAGGCAGGGGATTCCCAACCTCATCCAGCGCGTCGAGCACGCGGACGGCATCGGCGGCGAATGGCTGATATTCCACCTTCACCGTCGGCAGCTCGTCCGCCCAGGCAGAAACGGAGAGCAAGCTCAGCAAACACCAGAGGGCTACTTTCGGCATGGGCCACCTCCCGCGAACTTAGGGCGAGGCTAGCAGTAAAGCACGATTCGCCCCGTCCCGCCAGCACACAGCTCCTTCGCGTCTTTGCGCCTTCGCGTGCAGCCCGAGAAAGCATCACGCCAAGGCGCCAAGAAAGCGCAGACCGTGACGGATTGCCTTTTCTTTCTCTCGGCGTCGCCCCCGCGAAGGCGGGAGCCCACTGCCTGGATTCCCGCGTGCGCGGGAATGACGGGCCGGTGGCTTATCTCGCTGAAAGCTGATGGCTGAAAACTGAAAGCTCTTGCTCAGTCGTGTTCCAACCCTTGCCGGTGATGTTTGCGGATGGTGGCGGGATCGTCAAAGGGCTCGATAGGCCGGGCGTGGAGCTCCACTCCCGGCTCGCGCACCTTCGCCGGATCGAAGATGCGGGTATCGGAACCGAGCGCCTTGTAAGGCGTGAAGTCGGGCTTGTCGGCGAACATGTCGGAAAGGTCAAAATGCTCGCCATGCTCGTGTGAACGTGCGAAACGCCGCCGCGCGCCCAAGGGCTTATGGCCAGCAGCAAGCTGCGGTGCGCGTCCACGTGATCGAGGCCGTCCTGCGCGTCATCTTCGGTGACGAAAATCGCCGTGTCCCGCCAGAACGGGCTGTGCGAGAAAAGCTCGATGAGCTTGCCGAGCGCCAGGTCGTTGTCCGCGACGAAAGAAGCACGGAACGGATAGCCGTCTGCCGGGCGCGGCTCGTCCGTATGGTCGTTCGGCAGCCAGATAAAAACAAACTGCGGGAAAGGCTGGCCGCCGGCGATGAAGCGGGCGTTGAATTCGTTGGTAAACTGCGTCAAGCGGTACTGGTCTGAAATTCGCGTGTTGAACATCGGATAGGCGCGCGAAGTGTTGTCGAACAGGACTTTGGGCATGGGAACGTTCATCGCCTGACGCGTGCCAGTGGGCTCGTAGGCTTCGTCCTGGCCGTCGCCGGGCAGGTCGTAGCCTTCGCCGTAATTCCGAAAAGAGATCTGGTGGCGCGCCAGGTGGTCCCAAAGCGTTCCGGCCTGGTTGTACTCTTCCGGATGAGGCGAGGCGCCGCCAATCTCCATGCGGCCGGGCGCGTCCGGGACGAGATTGGGGTGCAGCTCGTGGCCGTAACTTGCGGGCCAGCCCGCCTCGACCAGCTCGTTCGGATAATTCCCTTGCAGCCAATGGTGGCCGTCAACCGAGACGTCCGAGTCCACGTAATAGTTGTCGCTGATCGCGAAGCGGCGGGCGAGCGCGTGCTCGTTGGGCGTGACGTGCGCGTGCTCAACCTTCTCGTGCGTGTCGCCGTTTTCCGCCATCGCGTCCATGCCGAAGAAAGCGAGTGACGGATCGGCCTCGACGTGCTCACCATTCAAGTCCCCAAGGTCGCCAAAAACCTGGTCGAACGTCCGGTTCTCTTTGACGATAAAGACAACGTGATGAATTTTGCTGCTGGGCATGCCTGGCGCGGGCACCGGGGAACTCACTTCTCGCCGGCCCACGTTCCCTGGCGCGGAAACGAAGCCGTTGTTGCGGAGAACCTGCTCCGTATAAACGCGGAGCCACTTCTCGTCCACTCCCGCGCTTCTACTTAGAGCAGGTGGGGGCTGCTTTCCCTTTCCATCCTTAATCATTTCCACTGGAAGCTTGATACCAGAGACGACGCCGTGCGTGATTTCCCCAACGTACGTCACTCCCGATTCGCCGTGAAAATTTGGACCGCCATTCGGCCCGGCGCCAAAGCCCTTGGCATTTGAAATGTACAGCGGAGCTCCGACGGGGCCGACGGCGACGCGGGCAGGAAACCAGGCCGTAGGGATATATCCGAGGATTTTTGCGCTGGCCGCGTCCACCACCCCCACAGCATTAATGCCCGCGCACGCGATGAAGAGCCTCGATTCATCGGGGCTGAGGGCAAGTCCGAACGGAATCACCCCGCGAAGCCCGCGGAGCGCCGCCCCAGGCTCAAGCATGACCGTCTTCTCAACTTTGTTCGTGTGCGCGTTGAGGACCGTGATGCTGTCCTGGCTCGAATTCGAGACATAAACCCTGTGGCTGCCCGCCACGACGCCGCCGGGGCTCGATCCGCCGACCGACTCCGGGCCGATGGGAATTCCAGTGCGGACTTTGGCGAGAACGGTGGGACTGGCCGGATGGGTGAGATCAATCACCCAAAGGGAATTTGACTCAACAACATTCGGATCGCCCAGGCCCGGGATGTTCCTGTCACCGATGGTGGTCCCGTTTTCAGCCTCGGGAGAAGGAAAACCAAAGGCCGGAAAATCCAGCGCCGTCTCGCGTGGGTGCTTCGGGTCGTAACCGGGGATGAGGGAATATTCGAACATCCCGATATTGCACACGAACGCCCGGTCGCCTTCGGGAGAAAGCGCCAGCGCGAACGGCAGACGGCCCACAGGAAGGCTCGCGACAATCTGCCGCCCGGTCGTCTCGATGACCATCAAGCGGAAGTGCGCGAGGTCGAGGACGTAAAGCCATTTTCCGTCGGGAGAAAGTTTCAGCTCGCCGGCCAGACTGTCTTTATAAGCCCTGCCGTGAAAATTTCCGTCGAGGCTGATGGCGCCGGTCCGCTTGCCGGAGACGAGGTCGAACATGCCCACCACGCCGTTATCGCCCTCGGAGACGTACGCGGTGCGGTTGTCCGGCGCGATCGCCACGCCCAGGAACACACTCTTCGGGTCGGCGTCGGCGGACTTGGGGTCTTCCGGAATCTGCTTGACCTTGGGGTGGTCGCTCGCGAGATCAGTGATGATGGAGATCGAGAAAGGATTGGTGCCGCTATTGACGGTGACAAGCGTTTGCCCGTCCGGGCTGAGCGCGAGGCCGTAGGGGTGCGGCGCCACTTTCACCTGCCGGCCCGCGGGCGTAATCAGGCGTCCGTTTGGAAGGACCGTCTCCCCATCTTCGTGAATTTCCACGGGACGGTTTCCCGCCGGAGCTTCGAGGAAGGCCGGCGAGACTTTCTTCGCCGGGCGCGGGACGCTCCAGCCCGGATAAAGCAGCGCGCCCACAACCGCCGCCATGGCGAAGGTCCCCATTCGTCGCGTCACAAAATCCTCCTCGGTGCTTTCCCGGGGCGACATGCTAACACAAGAGCGCCTCTGGTGCGGCGATGCGTCAGCCGACGGACACGCCGGAGTTGTCCGGCGCGCGGCGGCGAGCTGTGCCTCGCCGCATTCTAGGCCTTCCGCGCGGCGAGACACAGCTCGCCGCTACAGCTCGCGCTAACGGGCTGGGTACTTTTTCTTGAATCCAGTACGCGAATTCGTGAGGGTGAAAGAGCCGTCGGGCTCGGCCGCGAGCTCGATCCCGAAACCGCGGTCGGTCCCCCGCGGATTGGCGATGTATTTGTTCGCGACGTTGGCCGCTTTGCCGCCCGCCGCAGAATAGTGAAGCTGCCACAAACTTTCGAGCCCTGGGGATTTCTCGACCGTCTCCCAAGCCTCGGGCGAGCCGCCTTTTTTCTCGCCATTGTTCATGATGGCGACGCGGGGAGCGAGCGCCCAGACCAGCGCCGGTGAATTCGAAATGTTCATGCCGTGATGGCTGACCAGAAAAACGTTCACGGCGCCGATGGGATTCTCCGGGCACATCAAGGCGAGTTCTTTGTTCCACGTCAGGTCGCCGAAATCAACGAAACGGAATTTGCCGTAGGTCACCAGGATCCCCACCGAGCGCGCGTTTTCGCTCGGGTCGTCCTCCATCGGTTTTACGCCCTGGCAAGCCGCGTTCGGCAGGCCCGCGCCAGGAAGCGGCGAGCGCATGGCGTCGCCGTCGGCGGTGAGCACTTTCACTTCCGCGTCGCCGAGCGCCAATGAGTCCCCGGGCTTCACGGTTCGGCGCGACCTGGTAGCAGCGGCCTTCTCATATGCCTTGAACAGCCCATCCGCTTCCTTGCCTGTCTCGACGTTTGCGCCGTGGTCAAGAAAAGTTTCGACCGGGATTCGCCGCACGAGCTCCGTGACCCCGCCCACGTGGTCCATGTGGAAGTGCGTGATGAGGAGAAAATCGAGGCGCGAGACGCCGGCCTTCTTCGCCGCCGCCACGATGCGTTTCGCGTCGCAGCCGTTCGCATCAGGCCAGCCCGTGTCCACCAGCAGCGCGCGGCCTGCCTGAGCAGAGGCGCCCGCGGGCGCGACGATCAGCGTTGCCTGCCCGCCTTCGACGTCCACGAAATAAATTCGAAGGACCGCGGCCGCCCCAGGCGCTGCGCTGCGGGCATCGAGCGAAATCAAGCCTGCTGCGAGCGCGGCTGCAGAGGCGGCGACGACCAGGACGCCGAAACGATTTCTCAGATTCATAGTCGCCTCCGTGAGTATGCGGCGCATTATTTTTTCCTCGGCGGCTGCGCCGGCCGCAGCTCGATCCGGCTGGCGAGCGAGGATTTCGGATACTTGTAGAGGTCCACGACCGCCTTGGCGATATCGTCGCCGGTCAGTTTCCAGCTTTCGCTTTTCTTCGCGCCCGGCTGAGCGGCGAAATCCGTATCCACGCTGCCGGGCATGATGGTGCTCACGCGGATGCCGTCATAGCGCACGTCTTGCATCATGGCTTCGCTGAAGCCGTTGAGGCCGAACTTTGAGGCGTTATACGCCGCGCCGCCGGCGAATGGGTTGATGCCGGCGAGGCTCGAGATGTTGAAGATGTATCCGCCGCCGCGCCGGCGCATCCAGGGAATCGCCTCGCGTGAGCAGTAAAACGCCCCCGAGAGGTTTGTGCCGATCACTTCGTCCCACTCTTCCGGCGTGATCTGCTCGACCGGCTTGAAAACTCCGAGCCCGGCGTTGTTGACGAGGATGTCGGGCCCGCCGAACCGCTCGGCGGCGCGGGCGATGAGCTGGCGGCAGTCGTCGTAGCGGCTGACGTTCGCTGCTATGCCCTCCACCTCGGCGCCGTTCTTTCGGAGCTCTTTGACCGCCGAAGTTACCCGCGCGGCGTCCCGCCCGCAGATGAACACGCTCGCGCCTTCGGCCGCCAGCGCCCGCGCGATGCTCAAGCCTATTCCCCTCGTCCCGCCCGTCACCACGGCGGCTTTGCCTTCGAGTTGCGACGTCCGTTGAACCTGCATGCTCATTCCTGCCTCCAAGCTGCAGCGGCGAACGATGTTCGCCGTCGTGTCTCTCTCAACGCCCGGGCGATCACAGCGCGGCAGAGCCGCAATCAAAACAAAATTCGCTGTGCCATCCGCGCCGAGACTTTCACACGGAGCGCACGGAGTTGCTCCGAGTTCTCCGTGTTCATTCTTTTCCAGGCACAGACAACACAGAGCTGCCCAACGGTCTCTAATTTCCTCATGCTAAGATGATGAGCGAGGATGTCCTGATGGTGCAGCGCCAAGACTGGGAGAAGGCATTGCGCCAGGATGGCTTCCGACAAATTTACACCTGGGAAGACGGGCCGAACGCCTCTTATCCCGACCACAGCCATGCCGGCGCGACCGCGCACGTGATTCTCGAGGGTGAAATGACTGTGACTTCCGAAGGTCGGACCGAGACTTACAAAGCGGGCGACCGCTTCGACGTTCCGGCCAACGCGCTGCATTCCGCCCGCATGGGCCCCGCTGGCTGCCGGTATCTCATCGGCGAGGAATAGCGGCCCCGCCCCTCGAACCGCGCTCGCCAGGGAGCGTGGCCGCCGTCCGCGCGAAAAACTCTTCGACTCTTCTCAAGTCCTCGGCCGTATCCACGCCGATCGTGTCCTCGGAAGACTCGGCGACGGCGATGGAAATTCCGTTTTCGAGGAAGCGCAGTTGTTCGAGCTTCTCGATTTGCTCGAGAGGGGAAGGAGGCAGGGCGCGGAACCTTTCGAGCGCGGCAGTGCGATAGGCGTACATGCCGAGGTGCTTGAAGTAGCGCGCGCGGCCGGAGCCGTCGCGCTCGTGCGGGATGGCGGCGCGAGAAAAGTAGAGCGGCGAGCCGCGAGAGTCCGTCACCACCTTGACGCTGTTCGGGTCGCGCGCCTCCGCGGGGGGAAGCGGGACCTTGAGTGTCGAGACCAGCGTTCCAGGCGACGCGCGCAAGGGTTCCAAAAGCAGCTCGATGTGGCGCGCGGTGACCATCGGCTCATCACCCTGGATATTGACGTAAATTTCGGCCGGGCGGCGGTCCATCACTTCAATCAGACGCTCGGTCCCGGAGCGGTGGGCGCTCGACGTCATCTCGAAAGGAATCGAGTAGGACCGCGAGCAGGCCGCGACCTCCTCGGAGTCGGTGGCCACCAGCAGCTCGTCGAGCTCCCGGGCATCGCTCGCGCGCCGCCACACCCACACAATCATCGGGTGGCCGGCAATCGGCCGCAGAACCTTGCGAGGCAGGCGTTCGGATTCCAGGCGCGCCGGAATCACGCCGATAATTCTCCCGAGCTTCGGCGCCATGGCCCCCTGAGATTACCCTTGGCGATTCGCGCGAGCAAGCCAGCCTACCGGCAGGCCTCGAGACCTCTCGTCCGGAGCCGAACGAATAAGTTGCCTCGGCAATTGGCGGTGGCTCGGGTTTGTGTTATATTCACCGCGGATTCATTCCGGGACGGAACGTTGCCTTCAAGGGTTGGGGCCTCCGGTCGGGGGATCGCAGGAAAAGCCATCTCCGCGCGAAGCCGGCGGCGTAAATATATTTTTCCCCGGCAGGAGCCGAGAGGGCTTTCCGCGGCGAGACCGCGGCCAGCTCTGGCTTTAAAATTCATCTCTGTTTTTCTTGACGCGACATGAACGCCTGGCTGGAAGTTCTGAGCTTACTGAAATCGCAAGTCAACCCCCAAAGCTACCAGACCTGGCTGCGGCCCACTCGCTTCAGCCACACGGCGGATCAAACGCTGGTGGTGCGCGTCCCCAATCGCGAGTTCCAGGAATGGATTCAGGAAAACTACGGCACGGCGATTCAGGACGCGCTCCAGAAGCTGCCGCTGGGCTTGAAACAAGTGAGTTATGTCTTTGACGAGAAGGTGGAGAAAAAGAACGCCGGCAACGAGGAGGCGAAGCCCAAACAGACCCGGCTCGACTTCGACTCCATCGAGCACCAGCTGAATCCCCGCTACACGTTCGAGACTTTCGTGGTCGGCTCTTGCAATCAGTTCGCCCACGCCGCCGCGCGCGCGGTCACGGAATCGCCCTCGAAGGCTTACAACCCGCTCTTTCTATATGGCGACGTGGGCCTCGGAAAGACTCACCTGATGCAGGCCATCGGCCACGCCATCAAAAACAATTGGAAAGAGGTGCGCCTGGCTTACGTTTCTTCCGAACAGTTCACCAACGAGATGATCAACTCCCTGCGCTACGACCGCATGGTATCGTTCCGGGATAAGTACCGCAGCATTGACATCCTGCTGATTGACGATATCGAGTTC
>QHZO01000255.1:3027-19892 GCA_003224695.1 Acidobacteriota bacterium | reverse complement strand
AATCCCGGCGGAGGTTGGCGCGAGAAGCGCTGGCCGCCGAACGACTACGCCGAACTCATTCAACGGGCCGCACGCGAATTCCCTGAGGCGCTTCTTCTAACCGGCGGAAAGCAGGACGAGACGGAAATCGAGCACATCCTCGCGGGGGCCGAGTGCCCTCGCGCGCGCTTTTTCCCTTCCACGCTGCTTGAGTTTATCGCCTTGGCGCGCCGGGCGCGCTTGATGGTGAGCGGCGATACCGGCCCCATGCACCTGGCCGCAGCCGTGGGGACGCCGATCGTCGCGATTTTCAGCCGCCGAGATCCGCTCAACACCCCCGAGCGCAATGGCCCATTTTCACCAGAGGATATCGTCGTCCTTCCGCAAAAGCCGCCTTTTTCAGGCATCCAAGTTGGGGACACAGGATACCTGGGAGGGGTAGAGGTCGAAAGCGTGCTCGCGGCAATGCGCAAGCGGCTGGCGAGGGGGCGGGCGTGGATGCCCGCTTGAAGCGCTGAAAAACATGGATAAAAGCTACGCGGCATGGGCGGCCCGCTGGCGAGTGCCGCTTGGCTTCGCACTCGGGGTCGCGTTCCTCGTCTGGTCGCGGCCAGGCATGTTGCTCCTCGTCGCTGGCGGCTTGGTCGCGCTCGTGGGGCTTCTGGTTCGAGGCGCCGCCGCGGGGTACCTGGAGAAGGGCCGCACGCTCGCGACCGCCGGGCCCTACCGCTTCACACGCAACCCTCTCTATCTCGGAAGCTTCATCATCGGCGCCGGACTTGCCGTGGCGGGCGGATCATGGCCTCTGGCGGGGGCGTTCCTGGCTCTTTACATCGCGGTTTATGCGCCGGTCATGCAACGTGAACAGGCGACGCTCGGCAGCCAGTTCGGAGAGAGGTTCGAGCGTTACGCTTCGAGCGTGCCGCTTTTTTTCCCCAGCTTGTCAAAACGCGGTACCGGACTCGCTGTGCACGAGGGCTTCCGATGGGAGCGCTATCGGAAGAACCGTGAATATGAAGCGGCGCTGGGGTATGCGCTGGTCATGCTTTTTCTGGCAGTAAAAATGCTCTTGAGCTAAATTGGTGCGAGGCAGACTTCGGGGCGGTTCGGGCGTCTAAGAGGTAGGATGCGATTTCGAATTCTCGGCATTCTCTTATGTGGACTGACGGCCGTGCCGGCCGTCGCGCAGGCGCCGAAGCCTGCCCCTTCACCACCTGACGAAACCCTCACGTACGACGTGACCTGGTCCATCTTTGACGCGGGCAAAGTAACGGCGACTCTCCAAGGGTCCGGCAGCACGCCCGGGGACGACGTTCATGCGCGCGCGGTGGCTCGCTCGCAGGGCTTTGCTTCGCTCTTATTTAACGTGGAGGACCAGTTCGACTCCGCCTTCACTTCCGGCGCCGTCTGCTCCCACCATATCACCAAGAAAATTAACGAAGGGGCACGGCATCGGGATTTCGAAGTCGCCTTTGATTCCGCGCGGCGGGTCGCCGTCCTGACCGAGCACGACTTGAACAAACCGGAAGCCCCGCCGAAACACGCGGAAAGTGCCATCCCGGCTTGCGTCGAGGACGTTGTTTCCGCGTTTTATTACTTGCGTCGCCAGCCGCTCCAGTTGGGACAGACCTTCCACGTGCCCGTCAACGACGGGGGGAAAACCTACGACATCAGCGTCGAAGTCCAGGCCCGCGAGCCCGTCCAGACGGGCCTCGGCACGCTCCCGGCGTTTCGTTTAGAGCCAAGCGTCTTCGGCGAGTTCTACAAGCGCAAGGGACGGATGTGGGTCTGGATCAGCGACGACGAGCATCACTACCCTTTGAAAGTCAAAATGGCCATCTCGATCGGCGCCATCACGGCAACCCTGAAATCGGCGGCGGAGAGTCCGGCCAAGTAGCAGGCTTCGTGCGCCCGCTCGCCCAACTTTTCGAAGCCTTCAAACGATTCGGTATTTCTCCGCCATCAAGCGGCGAAAGCGCGGGGCATAGATCAGGTCGTAGGTCGCGCCTTTGTCGGGAAACATTTGAAGCGCGAACTGGCGGGTTTCGGTGATGAGATTGGCCGCCTCTTCGAAGGGAATATCCGACTGGGCGACCACGTTCATCACCAAGGAGACCACCACTTGAAGGCGGCGGACCTTGCGGGCTTCCTCGCGGATGTCTTCCTCCAGGCTCACGTCGTCTACCCTCACGGCAAAGGCGAAACAAAACCCGCGGCTTTCCGGGAAATATTATAAGCTAAGGGGCAGGCAGCGGGCGCGGCGGCAACCTGCGGCGCCCGCCAATCCGATACGCATGTCCACCCGTGACGGCTCGAGAAAGAACGGCGCCTGGGGATACCGTTGGGAACACATCCGGCAAGTTCTGTCCGAATCCCTTCGACACTTTCTGGCGGAAGATTCGCTGACGGTTTCCGCCTCGATCGCCTATTACCTGCTTCTTTCCATTTTCCCTCTGATGCTGCTGTTGCTGAGCCTGAGCAGCATCTACATCCGCCACTACGAGCTGAGCGGGCGTCTGGCGGTGGTGCTCGAAAGCTACCTGCCCATGAATCCGGATTTCATCATGCGGAACCTGGTCTCGATTTCGCAGTCCTTCGGGCGCGTCAGCGCCATTTCCTCGCTGCTGCTTTGGTGGAGTTCTTCGGGGGTCTTCCTGCCGCTGGAAAGAGCCCTCAACCGCGCCTGGAACGTGGGAAAGGACCGCCCCTGGTGGCGCCGCCATCTGGTCGCGTTGGAAATGACTCTCATTATGACGTCGCTGGTCTTCATCAATTCGGCGATGGTCGGCATCAATCATAGCGCTCACCAATGGACGCGGCTTAAGGCCTTGCACCCCTTGAGCGCTCCGTTCGGCGTCGGATACCACGTGCTAGTGGGCATGTTGACGTTTGGCACGACCGTGGCGATGTTCGTGGTGCTGTTCGAGCGGCTGCCGAACCGGCCGATGAAATTCCGCCAGGTTTTCCCGAGCGCCTTATTGACGGCACTGTTCTGGGAGGCGGCCAGATCGCTGTTCACATTGCTGTTGCCCTACTTCAATTACCGCCACATTTACGGCTCGATCGGCGTGGTCGTGGCTTTAATGACCTGGGCCTACGCCTCTTCCGCCGTCACGCTTTTTGGCGCGCAGGTCTCGCGCGCGCTTTATGGAACGCTCGAGGCGGGCGAGGTCAATAACCAGCCCGTGCCCGCTCCTGTTCCCCAGCCTGTCGAGGTCCGGTAAACACGAAGCGCCAGCCGGTCGGCGTTGACGGTCATTTGGATCGCGCCGTCCACGTCGGTTCGAAAGAAGCGGGGGCGGCGGAATTCCGGAGCGCGCAGAGCCTCTGGGCGGCCGCGACTTCGGACACCGCTGGTCCAGATGACTTGGGGCGAGACCGCGTGAAGGAAATCGTCTTCGGAGGATTCCGCCAAAGCACGAGGGTAAATTTGGAGCAGACGGCTCGCGACCGGCTCGCCAGAGGCTACGAGCGCCCGCGCCGCCTTCGCATCAAGATGCCCTGCCAAAAGAATGTTTGCCTCTTGATCGGAAATCTGGAGGACCAGAGAGTCAAGGTTCTCCCCATCCGAAGGTAACGTTTCGTTTTCCCTTCGCGCCGGAGGCCACAGCACATGGAATGACGCGCCGCCCAACGCCATGCGCTCACCACCCTCGAACTCCCGCACCCGGGCGCCGGCGTGCTTGATGTCGTCGAGCAGGGCGTAGGCCGCGGGCGATCGTCCCGTCGTATCGAGCCAGACCTCTCCGATCTTGAAGTTCCTCGCCAAAGCTTCGGCGCTCGCGCGTTGCTCGCCAGGGGAATGCGTCAGCGCCAGGACATCCAGCCGCTCAATTCCGCGCGACCAGAGAAAAGGCGAAACGATTTCCTCCCCGGCATTCCAGCGGCTTCCCGAAATGCCCCGCACGCTCCGTTCGCCGACGCCGCAGGTGTTGATTAAGGCCGTGGCGCGGTCGGGGAAAACCATGAAGACCGCTTCGCCTTCACCGCAATCAAGAGCCGTGACTTCCATCACGCCGCCCGGGAGCTTGGGAGCGAAAGGGTGGAGGCAGACGAGAGCCAAGAAGACCACGAACGAAGCTGAAGCAGCCGCAAAAAGCTTTGTGTGACGCGCCCACGCCCACGCGGCCACAACCAGCGAGAGCGCAAAACCAAGCGCCACCCAAAGCGGCGGCCCAGGCAAGCGGTATGAAAGCCAAGGTGGTAGGCTCGGCAAGCCTGTTAAAGCAAACAGCGCGCGCAGAATTATTCCGAGAACGGCTGCCGGACCTGGCGCGAGGCTGGGAAGAATAGCTACGAGCGCGACCGAGGGGAGCGCGACCGCGAGCACCAGAACCATCAGTGGCACCGACAGCGCGTTCAGCGCCACACCCGCGAACGTGATGCGGTGAAAGACCAAGACCATTGGTCGGCGACCCACACGGCCATCCGCACGGGAGCGACGACGGCTGTCGAGGCCCGCTGCGGATGCCGTCCGAAGAAAGCGAATCGTTTTTCGATAAAGGCGGCCAGGCTTCGCAGGTCCAGCCGAAATTGTGTGACTTTGGGCGGAAGCCCCATGTCGCGGTTGATTTCTTTAAGGCGATACAAGCCGAGACGGTAGGGCTCCGTCGTCTTGGAAAGTATGGGCACTGCGAGTCCGGCAATCAACAACGCCGCCGCGAAGGAAAGATCGAAGCCTGCCTCAAACAGCCAGGCGGGCCGGACAAAAAGCAGGACAAGGGCCGCCAAGCCCACGGCGTTCAGAAGGGACCGCTCGCGATAAAGTATTTTGCCGACGAGGTAAGCGGCAATCATCACTGTTGCGCGGAGCGTGGGCGCGCGCTGCTCGACCACCAGCGCGTAGGCCGCGATGAGCGCCAGCACGAGCGATGAGCGCCAAGTCTCGCCGAGCCGCAGAATCCGGAAAAGCAGCGTGGCGAGCATCGCCAGCAGCCCCACGTGCAGGCCCGCGACCACCAGCAAATGATAAAGGCCGGACTTGCGAAAATTCTCGACGGTTTCGGAATCGAGCGACGAGCGGTCGCCAAACAAGACGGCTTTCAGCACTGCGCCGTCTCGTGCTTCGGCTCCCCATGGCGGGAACATGCGATCAATGGCGGCGAGCCCTCCGCGGCGCATTCTTAGGATCGTCCGGTCAAGCCAGCCTAAGTCCGGCCCCGGGATTTTCTCCAGCTTTCGCTCGCCGCGAACGTTTCCTAGCCAGGAGATATCCTGAATGGATTCGAGCCAGCCTCGGTAATCGAACGCGCCCGGATTCTGATAAACCCTGGGCCGGCGAAGCTCTGCGCTCGCGCGGACCCAATCACCGACTTCGAGATCGAGCGGCGCGGCGTCGCTTGAAGCGAATCCCGATTTGACCCAAAGGCGCACCCGGCCATTGACCGGCCACTTCTCACCGTCTTGTTCCAAGGCCGAAGCGTCTAGATCAACTTCCTTCCCGTAAGGCTCGCGCACGGGCGCCGTCGCCAACCTCCCTTCCACCAGAACCGGGCGGCTCGCGTTCACGCCTCGCTCTTCGATTCGGCTGATGGCCTGGGGGCCGAAGCGGACCGGAAAAAGCATTTCCGCGACGGCGCCGGCGGCGATAAAGCCGGCGAGGACAATTATCGTTCCAGCCCAGATCTTGCCCAGGCGCAATGCCACAAGGCCGGCGAGGCACATGACGGCGGTAAGCGCCAATGCCAAGCCCGCGGTCGTCGGTGACGCCACCACCCGCCCTTGCGCGTAGGCGCCGGCCCAAATGCCAAGAGCGAAGAACGCAGCGAGCAGGAGTAGGGGAGATCTCATCGCCGTGAAGCGGGTGCAAGCCGCGACCTCTGTGACTGCGGAATATGCTCGCAGGCGATAATAATAACAAGTCCGTTACTCCAGGTGGAATTTTTCCCGAACGGAACAAGGGCGTGGGCGGTGTCACCGCCGCGAGACATGAGCGGCGCTCCGGATGCCCTCGCCGGGCATAGACCGGCCTTACAGAAGCGACAGGCGGGCGAGCGCTTCGATGTGAAAAGTCTGCGGGAAAAAATCAAACATCTCGACCGAATCGAGGCGATAGCCCTCGTCGAGGAGCGCGCGCAAATCGCGGGCGAGTGTCGGTGGATGGCAGGAGACGTAATGAAGGCGCCGGGGCTTGAGTGCTGCCAGCCGCCGAAGCGAGTTCGCGCCCACGCCGGCGCGCGGAGGGTCAAGAACCACAAGGCTCGGCGAGGGTTCGGCGAACCGGCGAAGGAATTCCGATACGGAGGCGCCGACCGCACGAATGTTCGGAAGACCGTGGACGCGAATGTTCGCGACAAGGTCCGCCACCACGCGCTCGAACCGCCGCCCGAGCGGCAGCGCAAATAAGCCCACACCGGCGAACAAATCCAAAGCCAAGCGTGGCGGCCCCAAACTCTTGCCCGCTGTCGCCGCCTCGACCAGCTCCGGCAGAAGAAAGCGCGAGGCTTGGAAAAAAGAGCCGGGACTCACCCGATAACGGAACTCACCGACGCGATAGCCGAACTCCGGTTCGCCAAAGGTCCGCATGCCACTCGCGTCCTCGACGGCCACGCTCACGACACCGGGCAGTTCCTCCAGCGCCCGCTTGGCCAGGAGCTCGCCTTCCTCAGAAGAAAAGCTGCCGCGGAAAATGACCCGCGCCCGTTCGTCTGCGTCGTCAGCGAACAAGTCGAGAGCACGGCACCCCCGGAGCCGGTCGCGCCACTCGTCGGATCTTAATTCTCGGAAAAGCGCGTTCAGGCGCGGGGAAAGAATACCGCAAACCTCCACGGGGTGTAGCCGGTGTGAGGCGTGCTCGAAAAACCCGAGCTCGACGCGCCCGCTCGCGCCCGCACCCACTTTAATCTCCGCCTGATTGCGATTGTTCCACGGGCTGGCCGTGTGGACGGGAATTTCTTTATCCCAGGATATTTTCCCGATCCGGCGAAGCGTCTCGACGAGAGTCTGACGCTTGATTTCCGCCTGACGCCCCGGGGCAAGGTGCTGGTAATGGCATCCGCCGCAGCGGCCGAAATATGGGCAGGGCGGCTCGACGCGCTCCGGCGAGGTCACGAGCGGCCGCAGCGGCCGCGCGTGCCACACGCCTTTGGCCTCGTGCGCCAGCTCCACTTCCCAACGCTCACCCGGGAGCGCGCGCGGGACAAACACCGCGCGCCCCTGGTGATATCCCAAGGCATCGCCGCCATAGACGAGTTTGTCAAGGGTGATTTCAAAAGCCATCGCATGTTCCCGTGGGGGCGACCCTCGTGGTCGCCCCTGGGCGGGCACAAGGCCCGCCCCTACATGTAGAACAGGCTGAGCCGCGGCACGCGATAATATTCGAAGAGGCGCCGCTTCATGAATTGCCGGGAGAGCGATTCGATTTGCGGAATGGTCATCCTGCGTCTGGCGCTCGCGAGCCCTCGTTCAATCTCCCGCTGGATTTCGTCCAACGCATCCGCCGGCACGGCCCGAGTGAAAGACGCGGTCAGCTTCTCTTCGAGCGCCGTCAGGCGTGTCTCGACGTCCTGAAAGTCCACTAACGCCTGCGGAGCGATTCCCGCTTCCACCTCCCGAAGCGTTTGCGCGACTTCCGCCAGCTCCCCGGCCAGCACATCCTGGTTTCGGGTTCGCGCGGCCCGCTCCGCCTCCTCCACCGCCTTCAAATTAGAGGCCATGTACGCTTTGACCACGGGAGGGTCGAATGGGCTTCCGTCCCGCCGCGCTCCCGCGGCTGGCTTTGCGGACGCCCGCGCGCCCTGGAATTCTCCGGCGGCGTGAAGCACTTCCTGCGCGCAATAGGCAAGGCTGTTAATCTTGCGGAACGCGCGGCGCCGTTTCTTGAATTTCTCAAAGGCCCGCGCCACCCCAGCCCGCACCGCTTCGACCGGCACGCCGGCCTCTTTCCAGGACTCGATCAGCGCCCAGTCGAGCGGCGAGACGAGCGTCGGCGTCCCGCGCGCGCTCTGAAAGCACTGCTCAATTTCGGCGAAGTATTTGAAGTCCGACTCTTCGAGCCTACGGGCGTTTGGAATCGGGGAGGTTCCGTTCATAAATAATCCGCAGCCCTTCGAGCGTAAGCGCCGGGTCCACGGGCGGGTGATATTTCGACGCTGCGGCAATTAAAGACGCCTGCCCGCCGGTGGCGACGATTTTGGGCCGACCGCCGATAGCCGCCGAAAGCCGGTCGAGGATGCCGTCCACGGCCCCGACGGCGCCGTAAAAAAGGCCCGATTGCATGCTCGCGACCGTGTTCGTGCCGATGGGTTTCTGCGGCTCGCGGATTTCGACGCGCGTCAGCCG
Source organism: Acidobacteriota bacterium (assembly GCA_003224695.1). Taxonomy (GTDB): domain Bacteria; phylum Acidobacteriota; class Terriglobia; order UBA7540; family UBA7540; genus Gp13-AA74. Next base: position 11,633 of record QHZO01000255.1, on the reverse strand, counting down.
CGCCGCCCGCTGAAACAGCGCTTCGGCGGCGATGCTGATGCCGGGCGCAATCGCCCCGCCCAGGTATTCGCCTTTTTCCGAAACCACGTCGAAGTTGATGCCGGTGCCGAAATCCACCACGATGCAGGGCCCGCCGTATTTCTCGTAGGCGGCCACGGCGTCGGCGATGCGGTCCGCTCCGACTTCCAGCGGATTATCGTAGCGGATGGCCATGCCGGTCCGTACACCCGGGCCGAGGAACAGCGCCTTCAGATGGAAATAATTTTCCGCCATCTCTTCGAGCAGCGGGTCGAGCGTGGGAACGACGCTCGCGATCATGACGCCGGTGATCTCGCCGGCCGGAATGCCGTCGAGGGCGAAGAGGTTCCGGATCAGAATGCCGTATTCATCCGCTGTCTGGCCGCGGTTCGTGCTCAGGCGCCACTGCGCTCGGAGCCGCTGGCTCTCGAAAACCCCCAGCACGGTGTTGGTGTTCCCGACATCAATGGCGAGAAGCATAGGATGAGCGCTTCGCCGTTCCACCCTCGACCGGCGGGCGGCCCGGCCTCTATTTTACTTCGAAGATTTCCCCGGCGACCAGCAGCTCCTCGCGCCCGTCCTCGCGCGCGACGCGTAGCGCGCCCGAAGCCTCCACGCCCGCCGTGGTCGCCTGATACTCTTCGGTATTTGAAACCACGCGGATCTTTTTGCCGCGCGCATAGCTCGAAGCCGCCGTGAAGGCGCGTACCACAGGGGCGTTCCCTTCCGCAAGGAGCATCTTGTAAGCGCTTTCGAGTTCCTTCAGCATCGCCACCAGCACCTGGGGGCGCGAATGAACCACGCCGGTCTCGATGCGGAGCGAGGTGGCGATGGCGCGAATCTCCGGCGGCATCTCGCGCTGGTTGACGTTGATGCCGATGCCGAGCACCACGGCGTGCATCCGGTCGAGCTCGGCCTGCATCTCGGTGAGGATGCCGGAGACTTTCTTGCCGTTCAAGAGCACGTCGTTCGGCCAGCGAATGTCGGGCGAGAGGCCGGTGACGCTGCGCAAGGCTCGGCAGACGGCAACGCCTGCGGCGAGGGTCAGAATGGGCGCGGCCGCGGGGGAAAGCGGCGGCCGGAGCAACGTCGAGGAATAAATTCCCACGGACTTTTCGGAAATCCATTGCCGCCCGAAACGGCCGCGGCCGGCCGTCTGCTCCTCCGCCACGACCACCGTCCCGTGCGGCGCGCCGCGGTGGGCGAGCTTGAACGCGTCGTCGTTCGTCGAGCCGGTGCGGAAATAATGCACGAGTCGCTGGCCGATTTCCTGGTCGCCGAGCTCCGGACGGATGAGGCTCGGCAAGAGCAGGTCGGGGAGCTTCCTAAGCTGATAGCCGGTAGCCGGGTGGCCCTTGATGTCCACGCCCAGCTCCCTCAGGCGTTCGATGTAATCCCACACCGTCGAGCGCGCCACGCCGATTTCATTTGCAATCTTCGGCCCTGGAATGACCACCGTGGCGTTCTTTACGAACAGGTCAACGAGCTTGTCGATTTTTCGGTCCGTGGTTCCGGGAGTCATTTTGTCCGCGCGGCCTTTCGACGCCGTTTCGCCCCGACGGAAGGCCGCCGGTCCGTACCCTCATCCGGCTCGATGAGAAAATGCATGGCGGCGGCAGGCGCCGAGTGGGTCAGCGCGCCGACGGATATGAAGTCCGCGCCGGCCTCGCCGTACGCGCGAATATTCGCGAGCGTTACGCCACCGGAGACTTCCAGTTTCACGCGGTCCGTCAGCTGACGGGCAAGCGCCACGCACTGCTTCACCATGCCGGGCGTCATGTTGTCGAGCAGCACGCGGCCGGCGCCGGCAGCGATGGCTTCTTCCAACTCCTCGGCGTTCGATACCTCGATTTCAATGGCAAGCTTCGAAGATGGGGGGCGGTTCGCGCGCTCAAGCGCCGCTCTAACCCCTCCGGCGAGGCGCAGGTGATTGTTCTTGATGAGCAGGCCGTCATCGAGCCGCAACCGGTGATTCTTCCCTCCGCCCATCCGCACCGCGTATTTCTCCAGCAGCCGCAAGCCTGGCGTGGTTTTCCGCGTGTCGAGCAGCTCGGTCTTCAGGCCCGCCAACTGCTCCTTGAACCGGCGCGTCAGGGTCGCGATGCCGCTCAAGTGCTGGAGGAAATTCAGCGCCACACGCTCTCCGCCAAGGAGCGCAGCCGCAGGCCCATGAACTGCCGCCAGCGCGGTACCCGCTTTGACCTCGGCTCCATCCTCGACCAGGGCTTCAAAGCGAACGGCCGGGTCGAGTTCACGAAAAACCTCCGCCGCCACCCTGAGTCCGGCCACTACCGTTTCCTGCTGGCTGATGAAAGTCCCCGACGCGCGCGCATCGGGTTCGACAGTCCATTTCGTCGTCCAATCGCCCGCGCCCAAGTCTTCCGCGAGCGCGCGGCGCACCAAGGCGCGCAATTCTTCCAGCGAAATGCCGAATGACTCGGGAGCGGGTGACACGGGAACCTGATCGGTGCGGAAGCCCACGGATTACTCCAACCGCTCGAGCGACTCTTTGATTTTGCGAATCAGCTCGAGGAGTTCAGCCCGGCGTTCCTTAGCCCCCCGCACCACCTCCGGAGGCGCACGGCGCACGAATTCGGCGTTATTGAGCTGAGCCTCGATTGAGTTGAGATGCTGCTCGGCGCGGCCTAGTTCTTTCAGCAGGCGGGCGCGTTCGGCATCGCGGTCCACGGTTTTCTCGGCGAGCAATCGAAGGTCGAGAGACGGCGAGACGGCGACCACCCCGGGACCGGCCGGCATGCGCTGCCGCTCGAAGTTCAACGCCGCAAGTCCCGCCAAGCGCAAAATCGCTTCCTGATGTTCGCGGCAGAGTTCAAGCAGGCGCAGGTCTTCGCTTGCCACTTGCGCGCTGGGCCGCGCGGTCTCGAGCCCTTCCTCCGCCTTGGCGTTCCGCGCGGCGACCACTAATTCCTGAATCACCTGGAACTGCTTTTCGGCGATTGGGTTCGCGGCGCGTTCGCTCACGAGATCGAACCGTTGGAGCGAGATCGAGGCCTGGGGGCGCGCATGCGGCAAGCGGTGCCAGAGCTCTTCGGTGATAAACGGCATCAGCGGATGAAGCAAGTGGAGCGAAGCGTTGAACACGCGGAGAAGGTTTGTCCAGGCTGGAAGCGTTTCCGGCAGTTCGGAAGTGGCCGCGGTGCGCGTGATTCCGGGCTTCACCCACTCAAGGTACCAATCGCACAACTCGTGCCAGAAAAAATGATAAATAGCCGAGGCGGCTTCGTGGAACCGGAATTCGGCGAGCGCGCGGTCCATCTCGCGCGTCACCGTGTGCAGCCGTGAAAAGATCCAAGCATCGGCCAGCCGGTCTCGGGCGGCGCCCGCCACCGGCTCGTAACGGGTTTCGGCCGGCGTCTCGAGGGCGTCGGCAAGCCGCGCTTGGACCGGCCTGGGAAGCTTCATGAGGTTCATCAGAATGAACCGGCCGGCGTTCCAGATTTTATTGGCGAAAGCGCGGTAGGAGGCAACTTTTGTAACCGAGAAGGCGATGTCGGTTCCGGGCGCGGCGCTGATGGCGAGCGCAAAGCGCACGGCATCCGTCCCGAATTTTTCCGTCACCTCGAGAGGATCGAGCACGTTGCCCTTGGTCTTCGACATCTTTTGTCTTTCCGCGTCGCGCACCAGGGCGTGGACGTAGAGCTCGCGAAAAGGTTCCTGAGCCGTGAACTTCAGCCCCATCATGATCATGCGCGCACCCCAGAAAAACAGGATGTCGAAACCCATGATCATCAGGTCATTCGGATAGAAGCGCGCCAAGTCAACCGTTTCCTCCGGCCAGCCCAGCGTTGCGAAAGGCCAAAGAGCCGAGCTGAACCAGGTGTCCAGCACGTCGGTCTCGGCGCGGAGCGGCGAACTCTTACAGCGCGAGCACGCCTCGGGGGCCTCCCGCCGCACAATAACTTCTCCGCAGGCATCGCAAAACCACGCCGGAATGCGGTGCCCCCACCAAAGCTGCCGCGAGATGCACCAGTCGTGAATGTGCGCCATCCAGTCGAGATAAATCTTCCGGCAATTCTCCGGCACGATGCGGATGCGGCCCTGTTCGACGGCGCGGATGGCGGGGGCGGCGAGCGGCTGCATCTTCATAAACCACTGCTCGGAGAGGCGCGGCTCGACCACGGTCTTGCACCGCTGGCAGGCGCCGACCGAGAGGGCGTAGTCTTCGGTCTTATCGAGCAACCCTTCTTTGGCCAAATCCGCGAGCAGCCGCTCGCGCGCCTTATAGCGGTCGAGGCCCTGGTACGGTCCCGCCGCCGCAGTCATGAATGCCTGCTCGTCAATCACTTCAATCGCCGGGAGGTTGTGGCGCTTGGAGATTTCAAAGTCGTTCGGGTCGTGCGCGGGAGTCACCTTGACCACGCCTGTGCCGAATTGCGGATCCACGGCCTCGTCCGCCACCACCGGAATCTCGCGCTTGAGAATGGGCAGCACCACCCGGCGTCCCACGGCAGACCGGTAGCGGTCGTCCGAGGGGCTGACGGCCAGGGCCGTATCCCCGAGCATCGTTTCCGGCCTGGTCGTCGCCGCGGTGAGATAGCCTGAGCCCTCGGCAAACGGATAGCGAATGTGCCAGAGCTTTCCCGGCCTCTCTTCGTGCGCGACTTCGAGGTCTGAAACCGCCGTGCCGCAGCGCGGGCACCAGTTGACGATGTATTTCCCGCGATAAATCAGTCCCTCGTCATAAAGGCGGACGAAAACGTCGGCCACCGCGCCGCTGTAGGCCGGGTCCATCGTGAAGCGCTCGCGGGTCCAGTCACAGGAGGTTCCCATCCGCTCCATTTGCTTGTGAATTGTCCCGCCGCTCTCTTCTTTCCACTTCCAGCATCGCTCGATGAATTGTTCATAACCCATCTCGCGGCGGCGCCGTTGCCCCTCGCGGCGCCAGGAGGATTTGGCGTCGGGGCCTTCGAGGTGCGGCAAAGCTTCGCGGCCGAGCTCCACTTCCACGATCATTTGCGTGGCAATCGAGGCGTGGTCCATGCCGGGGAGCCACAAGACGTCCTCGCCGCGCATGCGGCGCCATCGCATGAGGGTGTCAATCTCCGTGTGCTCGAGCATGTGGCCCATGTGGAGCGACCCCGTAATGTTGGGCGGTGGAAGGGAAAGCGCAAAGCGCGGGCCGGAGGGTGTGTCGGGGGGGCGGTAGAGCTTTTTTTCAACCCACGTGCGCGACCAGCGCAACTCGATTTCGGCGGGGGAATAAACCTTGGCGATCTCGTTGTCCAATCGGCATGCTCCTGGCTGTGTCGCGCGAGCGTCCGGGAATCAAAATACTATAGCTTTGGGGGGCGATTCCGTCAAACGCCTGCTCTGTTTGGTTTGCGTGGATGTAGATAATCGTGACGCGGCGGTCTTCGGGCCTGCTTCGTCAGCGGTCAGCGGTCAAGGCTGGGAATTGAAGTCCTGGATAAGCTCGTCTGCAAAACGGCGCGCGATATCCTCGACCATCTGGGGTGAAAGCACGGGAGGGGACATTTTGGCCACAACCTGGTGGACAATGGAAAAAATCTGCGCCTCGTCGAACGTTTTGAAAGGGGCGGGAGGCGGTTCGACGGCCTCGGGGGCTGGCGGCGCCTCTTCCGCGACGGGAAACCACACCTGGCCGCTTTCCGCCTCGCGAAGCGAAAAGCTTTCAAGCGTGGTTGCGGCCACGGGCGGGATTTCCGCTTCGGGCCCAGGCTCGGCCGGCCGCGCAGCGGCCTCGAGTGGAGCCGACTCCTCGGTTGCTTCTTCGCTCAGCACCGGCTCGGCAACTTCCGACGGCGTGTGGAAAAGCATCGTTCTCTCGGTGGGCAGCGGTTCGTCTTCGACGGGCCAAGCTGCCGGGCTCGGCGAGGACTCTTCGACCAGAACAGGGTCGTCTGAAATGAAGGACGCTTCAGGCTCGGCCGCCTGGTAACCCGGCGCCGCAATCTCCGCGGGCGTTTCCACTTGCGGTTCCACTTCTATCGGTGGCGCCTCTTCCAAGGCGGAGGGCTCCTCGAAAGCGGGTGCCAGCTCCATAGCCCGCTCGGGCGGCGAAGGCGACGGGGTGTAGTGCTCTTCGGGAGTCACATCGCCAATCCCTAAACCGCCTGAGAACGCGGACATATCCGGCAACTCCTGCCTCAGTTCCGGTTCGGGCTCGGCATCCACGGGCTCGGTGACGTAGACAGGCCGAGCAGGCACCGGCAGCGAAGGCGCCGCCGCGAGTTCGGAAACCGCCGCCTCGGCCATGGCCGCAAATTTTCCGACCATCGAGATCAGCTCGGCAGAGTTGAATGGCTTCGATATGCGCCCGTCGGCGTGGGCCCGCGCAGCCTTCTCTTCTTCGACGGGGTCCATTTCGCTGAACACCAGCAACACGGGGACCGTTTTCAGCACGTCGTGGTTCTTGACGAATTCACAGACCTCGTAACCGTCTTTGCCGGGCATCGTGACGTCGGCCAGGACGACGAGCGGCATCACGGCCGGAAGTTTCCTGACCGCCGCGACGCCGTTCGAAACCGTCACCACCTCGTAGCCTTGGCCGGTCAAAATCCAATCGGCCTTCTTCTCGATGGTGGGACTATCGTCGGCAATCAGGACTTTTCGCGCCACCTGGGTCCTCGCTTTGCGTCAGATTGAATTGGGCTGAATTATAGATATCACGCCCGGGAACGGAAGTCAAGCTGCGGTCCTGGCCCCTCATGCATTGGCGCGTTTTCCCGAGCGAGCGCCTCCCTCAAACCAACAACCATTGATGTAGATGAATACGACAGGCAGGGAGTTTTTGAGCTTGGCGCGCGGCGAACGTGGCTACGAACCGCCTGGGCAAGCAGCGGGGTGGGAACCTGCGCGTGCCTTCGACCGGCCGCAGGCGGGCTCCTCGACGTCGCGGCGACGGAGGGAACCGGCAAGGCGGCCGGGCCAGGCTGACGGCCGGGAAGTTCTCCCGAACGCGCGCGCCGCGGGAGAAGAAATCCCAGCCACCCCGAGACGATCAGGCTTGGGCCGGTTTCTGAAAGCTGCTGATGGCCTCCGCCTCGTCGTCGCGGACGTCGAACACGGTGTACAGCTTGGTGATTTGCAGCAGGTCGTGAACTTTCTTGGTCAGATTAAGGAGTTTCAGTTGCCCGCCTTGATTGGAAACCGCGGTGTAGGCGCTGACCAGCTCGCCGATGCCGGAGCTGTCTATATAGCTGACATCGCCCAGGTTCACCAGAATGTGCTTGTTCCCTTTGCTCAAGTGGTCGCGGATCAACTGGCGCAACTGCGCGCACCCTTCCCCCAACGTAATTCTCCCGCTGACGTCGATGACGGTCACGGAATTCACTTGGCGAGTGCTGGCCTTCATGCTCACGGTCCGTCCCCTCCTTAAGTAGACTTCGGCTTGGATACCACGCGCTTGATCATGGTGACTTCGGTGCCGCCGCCCGCCGCTTTCTCCACCCGAAAATCGTCCATGAACGACTTGATCAGAAAAATCCCCCGGCCGGAGATGCTCAGCAGGTTCTCTTCCGCCAGAGGGTTCGGAATGTTCGTGGGATCAAATCCGTTCCCCTGGTCGCGAACCCGCACCTCCAGCCGGTCAGCGAAGATTTCGAATTTCACCCAGACATGTTTGCTCGCGTCGTTCTTGTTCCCGTGCCAGATGGCGTTGATGAGCGACTCGTGCACCGCCATCTCGATCCGTTGCCGGTCGTCTTCGTCGAATCCCGCCGTGCTTGACGCGCGGCGAGACATCTCGTCGGCGGCTTCCACGTTCTTCAAATCGCTCTCGAGATTGAGTTCGTAAACTCTGGGTTCCGCGGTCATTTTAGGCGGAAATCCAACCTGGCCCGAAGTTGAACCTACAATATCATTCCCAGAAAGTCAACGAAGCGGCTACGCGCCGTGTGGATTCCCGCTTCCGCGGGAATGACTTATTGGCGTCGTTCCCGCCGCCTCGTCGTTCCCGCGAAGGCGTGAACCCAGAGGGTAAACTCCCGCGGGGTCCCCCTTCGTGCCCAGGCTCCGCCGCGCGCTAAATCTCAATCACCATCTCCTCCAGGCGCGTGGGATAGCGGTTCAAGACCTCGCCGCGTTCCTTCCCCACCACCACCGTGTCCGAATGACGAAAGCCTCCGAAGTCCGGGTCGTAAACCCCCGGCTCGCAACTCAACGTCATGCCCGGGCGAAGCACGGTCTTGTCGCCTTCGGCGATCCAGGGCGGTTCGTGGCCTTCGAGACCTATCCCGTGCCCAGTCCGGTGGCGGAGGAAGGATTCAAAACCTGCCGCGCGGATCTGGTCGAGCGCCTTCGCGTCCACGTCTTCGGCCACGGCGCCGTCTTTCATCTCCGCCACACCCGTGTCGTGCGCCGCCAGCATCGCTTCGTAGAGCCGGCGCGCACGGTCGCTCGGAGGGCCGATGGAAAACGACCGCTCGCATTCGACGTTATACCCGCCCACGCGCGCACCGAAACTCAGGATGAGCGCATCGCCCTTCGCCAGCCGATCCCGGCTGGGCACGGCATGCGGAAACGCCGAACGCTTTCCGAAGGGCACCAGGCCCCCAAAGGGCGGGTCAATCGTCACGCCCACCACGTCGCGCAGCTCGCGGCTCATC
>QHZO01000255.1:1384-3008 GCA_003224695.1 Acidobacteriota bacterium | reverse complement strand
TGGACCGTGAAGTCGGCGAACTCCATGGCCCGGCGCATCATCGCCAACTCGTCGTCGTCCTTCACGTAGCGCATCCGCTCGATGAGCTCGCCCGCCACGACAATTCTCGCGCCCGGCGCGCCGGCCTTGATGTGCCGCAGACGCTCGGTCGTGGCGTCCTCAATGCCGATCCGTCCATGCGCGAAGCCGCGCTTTGCCACCCGCTCGAAAATCCATCGAATGCGGTTTCGGGGGCCGGGATAATCGAAGTAGGACTCGTAATCCTTGATCCACCAAAGCTTGACTTGGTCGGTCTCGAGCTCCGGGATGAAAAGCGCCGGCTCGCCCGATTTCGGGATCAGCACCGCAAGCGGCCGCTCGGTGGAAAGATGAAAATAGCCGGTGGTGTAAATGACATTCGTCGCGTTGAGCAGCACGAAGGCGTCAAGCTTGGGCTTCGCCATCTCCTGCTGCACTTGCGCTATTTTCTTTTTGTACCAATCGGGCTGCAAACGATCGTGGCCGTTCCCACTCGGCGGGGCTGGAACGTTCCAGGCCGCGCGGACCACATGGGCCCGGCCGAATGCTCCCGCCGCCCCTGCCAGCGCTGCGGCCCCGGCGCGGCGCAGAAATTCCCGTCGTGGTTGTGCTTTCGTCAATCCATTTCTCCGTGGAAAGCGGCGGAGCGCCCGGCCAGCGCAGGCAGAATAGTCAAAGCCTCGCCTTCCGTCAATAAGATCGGGGCATCCCGAGGCAACTCAGTTCGAGGCCTATTCCGGGAGCCCACCCAGCGCCCGGCGGTAAAGCCCCGCGTCACTTTCGAGAAAGCAAACGAATGTTACTTTTTCCGCCGTGGCGTGTGCGTCGAGAAAGCTTTTCACTTCCCGGATCGCGATTTGGCAGGCGCGCTCGGCCGGGAAGCCGTAGACGCCGGTGCTGATGCAGGGGAACGCGATGGTCTTGATCTGGTGTTTTTCGGCGAGCGCGAGTGAGTTGCGGTAGCAGGAGGCGAGCAAGACGTCTTCGTCGCCCTCGCCGCCAGACCACACCGGCCCCACGGTGTGAATCACCCACTCGGCGGGCAGCTTGTATCCGTGGGTGATGCGCGCTTCGCCCGTCGGGCAGCCGCCGAGCCTCCGGCACTCTTCCAGCAACTCGCGCCCGGCCGCGCGGTGAATCGCGCCGTCCACTCCGCCACCGCCCAGCAAGGAAGTGTTCGCCGCGTTCACGATGGCGTCCACACGAAGCTTCGTGATATCGCCTTGCCAAACTTCGATCCTTTCCTTCCTTTCCTTCTCCACTTGGGTCCTCCTTACGCCGGGCTGAGAATCATCATAGGGTGCGATGAAGGACGCTGTCACACACAATATGGCCTGGGCAAGGAATTTGGTTTTGGTTGTGATTGGGCAAATGGTTTGCCGCGGCCTGTCACTACCTGAGGGGCTTGGCGCGGCGGCGGCCGCCCGGCTCCGTCTCGGGTGTCGGGCTCCAGGGATTGATGGTGGGAATACCGGCGGCCCGGAATGGCACCACGTCGCGAGTCGCTACCGCGAACTCGCGCGAGGCGGCAATCGCCGCGATCTGCGCGTCCGCAACGGCGATGGGATGGCCGCGCCGGCGGGCGCGCATCACAATCCTCGCGTAG
>QHZO01000255.1:0-1106 GCA_003224695.1 Acidobacteriota bacterium | reverse complement strand
CCCGCCGAATGGCTTTGCCAACACGGCGAGCGCGGAGCCGAGCTTCATCCGTGTCGCCGGCCGTACCGACTCATCGAGGATGGCGCGAACCTCCGCTTCGGTGCTCCGCGCGTGCTGCTTTGCTCGGACGCGCAGCGCCCGGTGGGTCTCGGGGGAGAGCTTGCGTACGACCAGCGCCGACACGAAACACTCCTTCGCTTCGGTTTAATGATACCATAGTTTAGCGTGTGATATCAATTTAGAAAAGGCCTAAAGATTTCGCTTGACAAAGCCGCTTTATACGTTACAGTTTGTAACGCTACAATGACGCACTCGAACCAAGGCCGATTAAGAAATCTCGGGGAAGTCGAACAATTGGTGATGGACTATGTTTGGGCGCACAAGTCTTCGACGGCCGAGGCCGTGCGCGAGAGCTTGGCCGACGAGCGGCCGATGAAGGACTCGACGGTGCGCACGGTGCTCAGGCGCTTGGAAGAAAAGGGCTACGTGACGCACGCCGTGGAAGGCCGCACTTACGTTTACCGCGCCCGATTGCCGCGCGCGAGCGTCGCCGCCCGCGCGGTCCATTCGATCGTCGAGCGCTTCTGCGGCGGCTCAGTCGAAGAACTGCTGGTGGGCATGGTCGAGGCCGACGTGCTGGACCGGAAGGAACTGGAAGAATTGGCCCGCAAAATCGCTCGGGCGAAGGAGCGCAAATGATGAGCGGCGGGGTTTTCTCGGAATTGGCTGCGCACCTGGCAGAGCCGGCCGCGCGCGCCCTGGCGCTGGCGATGCTCGGTCGCCTGGCCCTCGTTCGAACCAAAGACGCGTCGCTGAAATTCCTGGTTTGGAAATGGATGCTCGTCGCGGCGCTTGCCATGCCGGTCCTCGGCTGGGCCGTACCCGGCCTTCCGGTGATTCTGCCGCGCCCAGCGTGGATGACGACGGATTCGAACGCTCAGGACGTCGTCACCAGCCTCGCCAACCCTCAAGCCGACCTGAGACAACAGCCTCTGGCTGATCCAGGCATTCTTCGCCGGTCGAAGTATCGGACGGCAAATCCCGAGCGGATGAACGCCGCCGCGCCGCGTTTCTCCTCCGGTGGATTGCCCGCGCCGCGCCAACAC
>QHZO01000253.1:34676-43385 GCA_003224695.1 Acidobacteriota bacterium | reverse complement strand
CTTAGGCCGACCAGGAGTGGTTTTCATTGGGGTCAGCCTGAATAGCAGTTAGACTGCAGTGGGAACATGGAAGAAAACGAGAACGCGGTAATCAAGGCCCGGATCGACAAAATTCGACAAATGACTGGCCCTGGTCAAGGCGCGACTGAAATCTATGAAGCCGTCTGCCTGGCGCAGTCGGTCCTCGACGACACTATCGGGGGAACTCATCCAATCATGGCTGCACTTCAAGATGCGCTCAATTCAGCAGACTGGATGAGAAGCCGTGCTGCAAGTAGGAGCGTCGTAACGCTGTACGACGAGGGCGCTCTAAGGAATCCTCGGCTCGCAATTGCACGCGAGATCGAAGGCGATCTCTTGGATATCGCTCAGAGGCAGGCTCAAGCGGCTGAAACAAACAGGGACCCCGCTCAGAAACAACTGCAGCTTGCGATCGCCGCGTTTCTTGCTGGAGCCTCTCTCGAAGATGCCTTACGAAGGTTGTGTGACGCTCGTGGAATCGCGTATGAGATCCAGAGAACATCCATATCAAAGTTCCAATCAGTTCTGTTCCAACCGTCTAAGCAGATCGAGGTCATCTCCACCTCTGAAAATAAACGAATCACGGCTTGGGCAGACACGCGAAACAAGGCCGATCACGGTCGATTTGGCGAGATCACGCATACGGAAGTCGTCACAATGGTTCTCGCCGTGCGCGCGTTTATCGAGAGGCATCTTCCCTAGAAAAGCTGCGCCGTCGAGCAAGCCGCTCCGCGGGTGGCGCTTACGTGGTGCTCTCTACCATGTCTGCGGTTTGGCGAAGCAAGCAACTGGCACCGCTTGCTAGGGTCTCCACTTTTTATCTTCCTCGTTACTTTCTCGAACACGAAACGCAGTTATCTTTCTAACTAGAGACAGCGGCAGCGGCTTCTCAAGCGGAAACTGAATCGATCCCTTAGCGGTCTTAAATCTCGAAAGGCTTTTTGCAAAGGTTTTTACCGCAGACGGCGTGGGATAGAAACCAATATGATGCTTGAATGCGGCAAACATGACCAATATTCTCCGATAAGAGAATGCAGGCATTCCCCACTTCAAACTTTCCTTTGCTCCCGGCGCCGCCCGAATAGACGCGCGCATTTCACGCATCTTCTCCCGAGCCTCTTTGGGAGCGGCTTGAAAATATTCGCCAATAGTTTTAGGCCTTGCTTTTCGTGAATTCATGGCTCTATTTTCCATATCATATCAGGAGCGCACAGAGCGAGATCCTTCGCGGAGTTTACCCTGATCGAAATGCCGAGTTCCTTCGCTCCGCTCAGGATGACAAGCGAAGGGTTCAGGATGCCAAGCGAAGAGCCTACCCTGAGTGAGGCGAATGGCCTGGGAAGGCGTCTCCTACTCGGCGGCGTAACGCCCCTTCGGTCAACTGGCGCCCTTGTACTTCTCGCGGGAGTTTTGGTTTGACATCAATTCCGCCCGCCTTTAACATCCTTTACTCACCATTTCACTCTAAGAATTATTGGGGGTGGGCCTCATGGCAGTGAAAGTCGGCATCAACGGGTTTGGGCGGATCGGCCGAAACATTCTGCGCGCCTCGCTCGGCGATTCGGCCATAGATTACGTCGCCGTCAACGACATCACCGACCCGAAAACCCTTGCGCACTTATTGAAATACGACTCCGTCCTCGGCAATCTCGACGCCGACATTACTTACGGCGAGGATTGCATTCGGGTGAACGGCCGCTCGCTCCGCGTCTTTAAAGTCAGGGACCCGGCCGCCCTCGATTGGACTTCGCTCGGCGCCCAGATCGTGGTCGAATCCACGGGCTTGTTTACCAAGGGCGAGGACGCCCGCAAGCATTTGAAGGGCACGGTCAAGAAAGTGATCATCAGCGCGCCGGCCAAAAACGAGGACATCACGCTGGTCCTCGGCGTCAACGAAAAGAATTACGATCCGGCGAAGCACCACGTCATCTCGAACGCTTCGTGCACCACCAACTGTCTGGCGCCGGTGGTGAAAGTGATCCACGAGACCTTCAAGATCATGAAGGGTTCAATGACCACCATTCACGCTTACACGAACGACCAGAAGATTCTCGACCTTCCGCACAGCGACCTGCGGCGGGCGCGCGCCGCGGCGCTCTCGATCATCCCGACGACGACCGGCGCGGCCAAAGCGGTCGGCTTGGTGATTCCGGAAATGAAAGGCAAGCTCGACGGCTACGCGATGCGCGTCCCCACGCCCAACGTGTCGCTCGTGGACTTGGTGGTGTTCGTCGAGAAAGCCACGACCACGGAGGAAGTGAACGCGGCGCTGCGGCTGGCCGCCGAAGGACCGCTCAAAGGGATTCTGGCTTACACAACCGAGGAACTGGTCTCTATAGATTTCCGCGGCAACCCCAATTCCTCGATTGTGGATGCGGGCTTCACGAAAGTGATTGACGGCAACTGCGTCAAAGTGACGGCGTGGTACGACAACGAATGGGGCTATTCCTGCCGCGTGCGAGACTTGATCAAGTACGTCGCAAGCCGTCTTTAGAACGACGGAAGAAGGCAGTGGGCAGTAGGCAGGCGACCCGAGGCAACGGTCAGAGGCCGGCGCGCAACACTCGGCCAAAACAGTGCCAGAGCGACGCCAGCGACTTCTTCCGCAGTACGAGGAATTGGGGAGAATGCTCGGCGGCATGATCGAGAATCCGCAAAAGTTCGTGCAGCGTTAGTCCTGGTTTGTGCTTTCTGCCTTCTGCGTACTGCTTTCCGCTCTGGTCTCGCGGAGGGCCCAGTTGAGCCCGCCATGAACAAGTTGACTATCCGCGAAGTGGACCCCGCGGGCCGGCGAGTCTTTGTGCGCGTGGACTTTAACGTGCCCCTTGACCCCCGAGGCGCCATCACAGACGACACGCGGATCCAAGCCTCCGTCCCAACCATTCGTTACGGCGCCGAGCGCGGCGCGAAGCTGATTCTGGCTTCCCACCTGGGTCGGCCGAAGGGCAAGCCCAATCCCGCCATGAGTCTCCGTCCGGCGGCGGCCCGGCAGGCGGAGCTCCTGGCGACCCCGGTCAGCTTCGCGAACGATTGTGTCGGCGCGGAAGTCGAATCCCAGGCGCGGGCGCTCGGGGCGGGCGGAGTCCTGCTGCTCGAAAACCTGCGCTTTCATGCCGAGGAAGAAAAAAACGACGAAGAGTTTTCTCGCCAGCTCGCCGCGCTCGCCGATCTGTATGTCAACGACGCTTTCGGTTCCGCGCACCGCGCGCACGCTTCGACGGTGGGCATCACGAAATTCCTTGCTCCGGCCGTGGCGGGGCTCCTCATGGAGCGCGAAATCAGCTACCTCTCGAAGGCCATCGAAAACCCGGCACGCCCTTACACGGCCATCGTGGGCGGCGTGAAGGTTTCCGACAAAATCGAGTTGGTCGAAAACCTGATGAGGTTCGCCGACAATGTCCTCATCGGCGGCGCGATGGCGTACACGTTTTTGAAGGCGATCGGACTCTGTTTAGCTTTGGCGATCGGCGCAGCATCCATATTTGGCTGCCCGTGGACCACGTGGTGGCCGCAAGGCTCGACGCGAGCTCGCCCGCCGAAATCTCTGAAGGGCGCGTTCCCGCCGGCCGGCTGGGAGCGGACATCGGCCCGGCCACGCGCGCGGAATTTGCCGCCATCATCGCCCAATCGAAAACCATCGTCTGGAACGGCCCCATGGGGGTTTTTGAAATCCCTCAGTTCGCCGAAGGAACGCTCGCGGTCGCTCAGGCCGTGGCGCGGTCCTCGGCCGTTTCCATTGTCGGCGGCGGGGATTCCGCCGCGGCCGTCCACCAGGCGGGTGTGGCGGCGAGAATCACTCACGTCTCGACGGGCGGCGGAGCAACGCTGGAATTTTTGTCCGGGCTGAAACTTCCTGGCGTGGAGGCACTGACGGACAAAAGAAGGTAGTAGGCAGTAGGCAGAAAGCAGTGGGCAGAAGGCAGTAAGCAATTGAGGGTTTGAAGGAAAGCCAGAATCCGGCTGGGTTGCCGAAGCGGTCCGCCTCGTGACGGAAAGAGCTGATGGATGAAAGAAACAAGCCGCGTAGCCCGAACGCTCCCTCCAGGTCTCGCGGGCACAGGGACTTGAAGGCCTTTGATCTTGCTTATAAATTAGCCATGGAGATTTTCAATCGCACGAAGACGTTTCCCGAAGGCGAACGTTTTTCCTTGACCAGTCAGATTCGCCGTTCCTCGCGGAGTGTGGCCGCCAATATTGCGGAGGGATATCGGAAGCAGCAGTACCCGGCAATGTTTTCAAGCAAACTGGCTGACGCTGACGCGGAAGCCACAGAAACGCAGGTCTGGTTGGACTTTGCGCGCGATTGTAGTTATCTTTCTGCCGAGAATCACCGGCAGCTCATGTCGGGCTACGAGGAATTGGGCAGAATCATCAACGGAATATTGGCAAGCCCGGGAAAGTTTGCGCCATCCTAGGCCTTTGCTTTTTTCCTGCCTACTGCTTGCTGCCTACTGCCTACTTCTAACACAGGACGGAAAACGTGAGAAGGCCGCTGATTGCCGGAAACTGGAAGATGTACAAAACGATCGGCGAGGCCATGGATTTCGTCGCGCGGCTGAAGCCGCTGGTCGCCGACGCCAGCCATTGTGAATTGGTGGTCGCGCCGCCCTTCACTGCGCTCGCGGCGGTTGCGGCGACGGCGCGCGGTTCGAACGTCCGCGTCAGCGCGCAGGACGTCCACTGGGACGCCGAGGGCGCGCACACCGGCGACGTTTCACCGCGCATGATTTTGGATGCCGGCGCGACGCTCGCGATCATCGGCCACTCCGAGCGCCGGCACGATCACAATGAAACCGACGAGCAAGTGAATCGCAAACTCCGCGCGGCGCTCGCCGCGGGGCTCGAGCCCATCGTGTGCGTCGGCGAAACGTTTGAAGAGCGCGAAACGGGCCGCGCCGCGGCCGTCCTTGAGCGCCAGTTCACGAACGGGTTTCGCGGTTTGACCTCGCCCGATTTTTCCCGTATCATCATTGCTTACGAGCCGGTTTGGGCGATCGGAACGGGCCGCACGGCGACTCCCGAGATGGCTGCGGAAAGCCACGCGAAGCTCCGTTCGTTGGCGCGCGAAGGTTTCGGCTCCGAGAACGCCGAGGGGTTGAGAATCCTTTACGGCGGAAGCGTCAAGCCGGAAAATATTCGCGGCCTGATGGCCCAGCCGGAAATTGACGGGGCGCTCGTGGGCGGCGCAAGTCTCATGGCGGAGTCTTTCGCCGCGATCGTTCACTATCGGTAGGGCATCGAAGGGACGGAAATGTTTACTGCGGTTCTGGCGATTCACATCCTGGTCAGCATTCTGCTGATTCTCATCGTGATGATACAGGGCGGCGAGAACGTGGATATCACCGCGGCCTTCGGCGGCGTGAGCCAGGCGGCCTTTGGCCCTCGCGGCACGGTCACCACGCTGCAAAAAGCCACATGGGTGCTGGGCGCGATTTTTATGATTACAGCGGTGACGCTCGCGGTGTGGGCAACCAAAACCCCGGGCGGCTCGCCCTTGCGCACGCGCTCGGCGCCGGCGTCGCAAACCGCTCCGGCAACTACGCCGGCAAACCCCGTGCCCGCGCCGACGACTCCCGCGCCGCAGAAGGCTCCGGCGAATGCGCCGTCAAACCCGACCTCTGCGCCAAAGGCCCCGGCGAATGCTCCACCGCCGAAGCCGACGCCTTCGAAGAAGTAGTGGCAAGTGGCAAGTGGCGAGTGACCAGTGACAAGCCAGAAGAAAGTTGAGCGCAACCAAGAAACCTTGTAGCCCGAGAATGGACACAGGGGAGGATGTCTTTCACCTAGACCCTAGCCACTAGTCCCAAGCCCCTGTTCTTACGCGGAAGTGGCGGAACTGGCAGACGCACCAGCTTGAGGGGCTGACGCTCGCAAGAGCGTGGGGGTTCGAATCCCCCCTTCCGCACCAAAATCTCTATTCTCTCCGAACGCGCCCCTTCGGCGCCGGACTGACGACTACCAACTTGATTCAGTCTCTGACGATTGGCTGTAGTCCACGCCTTCGACGTCAAAGCCAAATAAATTGTCGAAGGCGCGCTTAAAGCCCGTGAAGTCGGTTTGCTGGTAAAGGTTTTCCGTCGTAACCACCGGCCAGATGCGCGCGATCCCGGCCTGAACGTCGGAGCTGAGCTCGGCCGTGTCGAGCCGGACGCGCCAAGGCTCGACGAGCAGGCTCTGGTCGCCTCCGGCGAGAAAGTCCACAAACAAGCGCCGCATCTGGCCAATTGGCTGCTCGTTGTTCTTCAAGACGCGGGGCAGCACGCTCAAGTAAAGCGGCACGACCGGGATGGCGGCGGAGGCTTGCGTGACGACCGCTTTGTTGACGGAGACGAAGGCTTCCAGGCCAAGCTTCGAGCCGAATGTCGTGTTGAGCCGGCGCGCGGTTTTTTCCAAGTCGAGCTTCGCCCGGCCAATCGTGCCGTCGCGATAGATCGGCCAGGTGACCTCGGGTCCGATGTAGGAGTAGGCGACAGTGCGTGCGCCGCAGGCGAGCAGGTTCTCGCTCGCCAGCATTTCCATCCACAACTGCCAGTCGTCGCCGCCCATCACGGCGACCGTATCCTCGATTTCATTCTCTGCCGCCGGTTCGAGCGTCACGGGGACGACTTTTTCCGTGTTCAGATCAATCGTCTTGCTCGTGAATTCCCGCCCGATGGGTTTGAGGACGGCGTTGTGAGTCTGGCCGGTGCGCGGATGAATGCGCCGCGGCGAGGCGAGGCTGTAGATGACCAGGTCCAAGGGGGCAAGGTCTTTGCGGATGATTTCGGCCGCCTGGCGCTTGAGGTCGTCCGAAAAGGCGTCGCCGTTGAGGCTCGCGGCATAGAGAGCGGCTTCCCTGGCCTGCTCGTGGAAAGCCATGGTGTTGTAGTAGCCCGCCGTGGCCGTCGAGCCTTCTTTCGGCGCGCGCTCGAAGAAGACGCCCAACGTTTTAGCGCCGAACGCCCAAGCCGCGGCGATGCGTGAAGCCAGGCCGTAACCGGTCGAGGCGCCGATGATGAGCGCGTTCTTCACGCCCTCGAAGGGCTTCGGGACCGCCTGACGAATGGCCTCGACTTGGCGTCCGATATTTCTCCGGCAGCCCTCGGGGTGCGCGTTGACGCAAATGAATCCGCGCTTGCGCTGCTTGATGACTTGGAGCGACATGGGGGGAACGATGATAGGAGAGGCACGGTGGAATGTCCAGAAGCCTGTTTCACGGCTAGTGTCTCGGTTTGCTGTAGCAGCGAGCGGCGCCTCGCCGCAGCATTCTCGCTCAGGCGAGCGGCGAGGCGCAGCTCGCCGCTACAGAATGATCAAATTGAGACACTATTGTTTCACGCAAAGACGCAAAGACCGCAATAGTTGTATCCCGCAGCCACGGTGTAGGGTTGGCTTGGGCCGGCAGCCATGAGTGTTCCTCCTGAAGCCAGTCACGGGCGATGAGTGAGGAGTCAGGTTTCGCGAGCTATGGTGGCTGCTCGCCACAAGCCACAAGTCACTCGCCACTGTTCCTTATGGTAGACTCTCGCCGCTCCCAGCGGGGAACGGCCAACTTGCTTATGAAGCAACCCGCAGACGCCCACGAAAGACGCCGCGAGATTTGCCGCATTGCGGCGCGGGTGTTCTACGAAAAGGGATTCGCCGGCGCTTCCATGCAGGATATTGCCAAAGCCGTTAGCCTCACCAAAGCCGGGCTTTACCACCACATCGGCAGCAAGGAACGGCTGCTTTACGAGATCCAGAATTATGGGATGGACATCCTGGAAGAGACGGTGATTCGCAAAGTCCGCGCCATCGCCGACCCTCGCAAACGATTGGAGCAGACGATCGCCGGGCACATTGATCTGATCGTCCGCGCGCGCGATTGGGAATTGACCGTCATCCTGCACGAGAACCGGTCGCTTAAAGGCGCGCTGCAAAAGAAGATCAACGCGCGCAAGCGGGCGTATATTCATTTCCTCGAGGAGACCGTCCGCCAAGTCGAGCAGCAGTCGGGCCGGCCAGCGCTCATCGAGCCGCGCTTGGCCGCCTTTGCGGCCCTGGGGATGATCAACTGGCTCTATCAGTGGTACCACGGCGAAGGCCGGATCAAGCAGACCGAACTCGCCGAGGCTTTTTCCGGATTCTTTTTCCGCGGCCTTCTCGGCAGCGAGTGACCAACTCGCCCACTGGGGCGCCGTCAAACAGTTTCACCCTGGGGCAGCGGGACGCAGGAACCCGCGCACGATTTGAGACGGAGTCGAAAGGATTCACCCGATGCGAAAAATCTCATGTTGCTCGGCGCTGATGCTTTTTCTGTCCGTTTCCTCCGCGGTTGCGCAGACCGCCCACGAGACGCCGGAACAATTTCAGGCGCGGACCAAGTGGTGGCGTGCGGCGAAATTCGGCATGTTCATTCATTGGGGAATTTACGCCGTGCCCGCCGACTCGACCGACCTCGAGGGCCACAAGAGGATCGCGGAGTGGTATTTCTCAAACAAGCAATTGCAGGTGAAAGATTACGAAAAGTTCGCCTCTGAGTTCAATCCTGTCCAATTCGACGCGCGCCGGTGGGTCGCGACGGCGAAAAATGCCGGGATGAAGTACATCGTCATCACGAGCAAGCACCACGACGGCTTCTCGATGTTCGACACGAAGATGACCGGCTACAACGTTGTTCAAGCCACACCTTGGCGTCACGATCCGATGAAAGACCTGGCGGCCGAGTGC
>QHZO01000253.1:26904-34645 GCA_003224695.1 Acidobacteriota bacterium | reverse complement strand
CATTATGGACTGGCACCATCCCGACTACCTGCCGCGCCGGAAATGGGACGCGCGCCCCGCCGACGGCGCCAGCCTCGACCGCTACATCGAATACATGAAGGGCGAGCTCAAGGAACTGCTGACGAATTACGGCCCCATCGGCATTCTCTGGTGGGACGGCGGATGGGAGCACACCGCCGCCGAGATTCACTCCGCCGAGGTGAACTCCTACGTCCGCTCGCTCCAACCCCAAATCATCATCAACGACCGCAACAAGCTGCCCGAAGATTATTCCACGCCCGAGCAGGATATCCCGGCCAGCGCCATGCCAGGCGGGCGGCTCTGGGAAACCTGCATGACCATCAATGACACCTGGGGCTACGCGAAGAACGACACGAATTGGAAGTCCGCCGAAGACTTGACGCGGAAGCTGATTGATATCGCGAGCAAGGGCGGGAATTTCCTGCTCAACGTCGGCCCCACGGCCGAGGGCGTTTTTCCCGACGCCATCATGGAGCGCCTGGCGCGGATGGGCGAGTGGATGAAAGCGAATGGCGAAAGCATCTACGGGACGACGCAGTGCCCGTTCCGCAATCTTCCTTTCGACGGCCGCTGCACGGCGAAGGGGTCGAAGCTCTACCTTGAGGTGTTCAACTGGCCCGATGGCGGCTTGAAGGTGCGGGACCTTGAAACTCCTGTCACCCGCGCGCGGGCGCTCGATGGTGGCGAGACACTTGGGCTTACTGCTGAGAGCATGGGACATGCAGACCAGGCGACGATATCAAAGCCGCGAAAACTCGACCCGATTGCGACCGTAATCGAGCTCGACCTGGCGGGCCCGCCCCGCGTCGCCAGTACCAATCTCGCCGTGCCGCCCGCGAAGGACGATTCTTATCACCTTGACGCCGGACTGGCGGAGGTGCACGGCAAGGCGATTCAATACGACTGGCAAGGCGTCGAGCGGGAAGACTACATCGGGTCGTGGAGCAATCCGGATGACTATGTCACCTGGACGCTCAATCTGGCGGCACCCAGGAAATTCCGCGTGGAAATTTCTTATGCTTGTCCGGCCGGAAGCGAAGGGAGCGGCTTTAAGGTGGGCGTGGAAGGCGGAGCAAGCCTCTCGGGACTCACCCAGGCGACGAAAGGCGAGCGCGATTTTCGGATGGATACGCTCGGCGAGCTAACGGTGCCCGCCGGTCTTCGTCACTTCGAGGTGCGCGTCCAAAGACTCGGGCCCGGCGCGGCGATGAATCTGCACACCGTGAAGTTGACGCCCGTTCCGTAGCGCGGACCTCCGTTTCTGAGGTCCGCGGTTTGGCACTTGAGGGGGCGCAAGGCCTTGCGCCCCTACCGATTATCCCAGCACGGGCACAACCACGGAGCGCGCAGCGCGAAAGTTATCTCCTGCAAGCGCCAACATGACGCGCGCCACATCCTCGGTTTTCACCCACTTTGAAAAATCCGCCTTGGGCATGGCCTGGCGGTTGGCGGGAGTATCCATCGTGCCCGGCATCACGCAATGGACGCGGATATCATACTCTTTGAGCTCGTCGGCCAGGATCTCGCTTAACTGTCGCACCGCGCCTTTCGAAACGGCATAGGCGGCGATGCCCCCGCCTCCGCCACGAAGGATAGCGCCGCTTGAGACCGTCACAATGCGGCCGAAGTTTTGCCGAACCATCACCGGCACGACCGCCCGGAGCGCAGTGACAAGTGAGCGCAAATTAGTGGCCAGCATTTGATCCCAAGCCGCATCCTCCGTCTCGTAACTTCGACCGGCGGCAAATCCGCCCGCCGCGGCAAAGAGGAAGTCCAGCCGGCTGAAGCGACCGACCACGTCCTCAGTAAACCGCTGGACGGCTTCGCCCTGGGTCAGATCCAGTTCGCTCCCGCTCAAGCGCGAGCTTGCGTCGGCGGCTCGCGCTTCCATTGCTTCCCATTCGTTCTTGCGGCGATAAGGCACAGCCACCCGCGCACCCGCTTTGGCCAGCTCGAGCACCACGGCGCTCCCCAGCGCCCCCGTCCCTCCCGTTACCATCGCCACTCGGCTTGAAAAGTCCATTCTCCCTCCTTGGCCGAACCACCTTTTGAGATCATAGAACTTCTCCGACGCGGGGGCCAATTGGATTGCACTTAAGTCTATGAGTTGCTAGAATAGATTCCTCCCTCGGTCTGGGGACTAGAGGATGCCCTTAGAAAACAAATGGTATTCCCGGTTGCGAAACTCCTTTCAGAAGGCAGGACCTGCCCGCGAGGGGAACAATTTACCTATGCGGATAACGTTTCGTCTTATGGTTTCTTTGATTTCGGGCGTGACGCTGGTAGCGTTCTTGTTCACGTACATCGAGGTCAAGGAAGAGAAACGCGGAATGCGCGACGAACTCCAGCGCCGGGCAGAGGTCTTGGCCGAGAGCCTGGAGGAGACCGTGGGACCTCTGGTCCGAAGAGGGGCGGACCAGGAGCTCAAAAGGCTGGTCGAACAATTCGGTCAACGGGAACGTCTAGCCGGCATCGCCGTTTATACCGACGCGGGGGATCTGCTCTCGATAACGCCGGGGCTCGATCCGTCGCTGAAGGTTCCGCCGTCTGCTGTCCAGGCGGCCATCACGCAGAAACGCGAGGCCGGTGGGTTTTTCGATCTGGGCGACATGACGCTCCACGTTTATGCGGCGCCGCTAGAAAACGGCGGCCGGCCGGAAGCTTTCCTGGCCGTCTATCACGACGCGAGCTACATTGACAAACAGACCAGCTGGCTCTGGTGGCAGCAGTTTGCCGGCGTGCTGGTGGAAGTTTTGCTCATTGCCTTATTGACGCTGCTCATAGTCCGCTGGAGCGTGACGGGGCCCATCGCCCTCACCGCTCGATGGATGAAGGAACTTCGAACGCGGGGCGGCAGCGCGCGCCCTGCCCCTCTCGGGACGGACTTATTCAAGCCGTTGGCCGACGAAGTGACCCACATGGCGCACAGCCTTTCGGCGGCGCGAGCGGCGGCCGAGAAAGAAGCCTCCCTGCGCCAGGCCGCGGAGAACCTCTGGACCGCGGAGCGGCTGCGCGTACACGTCCGCGAAAAGCTCAGGCAAAGTCCCCTTTTCGTCGTCTCCAACCGCGAGCCTTACATGCACGTCCATCGCGGCGGAACGGCGGAGCTTATCGTCCCCGCGAGCGGCCTGGTGACCGCCCTCGAGCCCATCCTGCGCGCCTGCCACGGCACCTGGATCGCGCACGGCTCCGGCGATGCGGACCGAGAAACGTCCGATACTCGCGGCCGCCTGCGGGTCCCGCCCGACGAACCGCAATACAACTTGCGCCGGGTGTGGCTTACCAAGCGGGAAGAGGAAGGTTATTATTTTGGATTTTCGAACGAAGGGCTGTGGCCGCTGTGCCACATCGCGCATACCCGCCCGACCTTCCGCAGCTCCGATTGGAAGGACTACCTGGAAGTGAACCAGCATTTCGCGCGAGCCGTGCTGGAAGAGATGAAATCCTCCCAGTCTCCGGTTGTGCTGGTGCAGGATTATCACTTTGCGCTTCTTCCCCGGCTGATCAAGGAGGCGCGGCCGGATGCGCGCGTGGCCATCTTTTGGCACATTCCCTGGCCAAATGTCGAAGCCTTCCGCATCTGCCCCTGGCAACGGGAACTGCTGGACGGCCTGCTGGGAGCCGACCTGGCGGGGTTTCACATTCAGGCGCACTGCACGAACTTCCTCGAGACCGTGGATCGGACGCTCGAATGCCGAATCGAATGGGAGCGATTCGGCGTGAGCCGAGGGGGCCATTTGACGCTCGTGCGGCCGTTTCCAATCAGCGTGGCGCTGGACGAACCCGACATGGCGCAGGAGCCGAGCCCCTCGTACCTCGAGCGCGGAGAACTTTTCCGCAAACTGGGCGTCACGGGCAAGTACTTGGGCGTGGGCGTGGACCGCGTGGACTACACCAAGGGTATTGTCGAGCGCTTCCGGGGCGTCGAACGCTTCCTCGATCGCTGGCCGAACCGCCGGGGCGAATTCGTGTTCGTCCAGATTGGGGCGCCCAGCCGCACCCACATCAGGCGGTACAACGAGCTTCAGGCCGAGGTTGAGGCCGAGGCGGACCGGATTAATTGGCGCTTTCAGACCGCGGATTGGAGGCCGATCGTTCTCCTGAAGCGGCACCATAGCCACGAGGAGATCGCACCTTATTACCGCGCCGCCGACCTCTGCATGGTGACCTCTCTCCACGACGGCATGAATCTCGTCGCCAAGGAATTTGTGGCGGCCCGCAGCGACCTTCAGGGCGCGCTCATCCTGAGCCAATTCACGGGCGCCGCCAGGGAATTGCGCGACGCCTTGCTGGTGAACCCCTACGACAGCGACCAGATGGCCGCGGCGATCCAAGCCGCCCTTGAAATGGAGCCGGAAGAGCGCGCCGCCCGGATGAAACGCATGCGCCGGACGGTTCGCGATAATAACATTTACCGCTGGGCGGCTAATCTCCTCGATGAGTTGGTGGAAATCCGCACAGAAACGGGAAAACCGGCGGAAGCGCCATTGGCGGAAGAAATTTCCGCACGGTGATTCAGGAGGCAGAAAGGTTTTGAGACGCGGCGGACCACTTCACCTATTTGCGCGCTGGGAGCTGATCCGCCGGCGCCTGAGGAGAACGCGGCGCCTGGTATTGATGCTGGATTTTGACGGCACGCTGGCGCCGCTTCGCGCCCGGCGCAGTCAAGCGCGTTTGGGAAGCGGCGTCCGGCGATTGCTGGAAAGTTTTGCCCGCAGGCCCAACACCGCCGTCTACTTGATCAGCGGCCGGCGGCTTGCCGACCTCCGCCGCCACGCGCGCATAGCGGGGGCGCGGTTCCTGGGCCTGCATGGATGCGAAAGCGCTCGCGGCTTGCCTCCACCGTCGCGAGCCTATCGAATGATCCGGAAACTGAAGCGCCGCCTGGCCCCGAGGCTGCGAAACTTGCGGGGCATTGAGCTCGAGGACAAAGGTTTGGGGCTCGGCCTCCATTACCGGCTTGCGGCGCCCCACACCGCCGCGCTCGCGCGAGCCGCCTTGCGGCAGGCGCTCCGCGGCTTCAATGGCTGCCTGCGCGTCATTGATGGGAAGAAAGTCCGGGAGGTCCTACCTAGCGAGAACCCGGGAAAGGGAGCGGCTGTAACCTCCCTGGCCCGAGGATGGACTGCTTCGACCTTGGCGTTTTATCTCGGCGACGATACGAGCGATGAGCCGGCTTTTCGAAACTTGCCGGAAGCTGTGACCGTCTTGGTCGGGCGCCGCCGCCGAACCGCGGCCCGCTACCGGCTGCGCGGCCCGGAGGAAGTTCGCGAGTTCCTCGAGCGCCTGGAATTGGAGGTTGGATGACTGAGCCGCAAAGTCCGTTTCAGTTCGCTACCGCCACTTATCTCACCCGCATCCTGAACCAACAAGCGCGCAACCTCGCGGAATTGCTGCAGGGCCTGGAAGAATGCAGCGATGGCTCCGTCTTCCACCACACTTTTCAGAGCTTGGGCCGCCACCACTTCCTGACCGAAGGCTTTTCGAACGACTTCGCGCAGTGGGCGCTTGCCTCCTGCAACCAGCCGGGATTGGCGGAGCGGTTGGCCTCGCTCGATATTCGCGATTACCCGTCGCTTAAGGACCTGCGCGCCGACCTGCTGCGCGTCATGGGCGAATACGCTCAGCTCCATCCGGCGGAATCGCGCCTCAGCGCCTTCGAGCCTTTCTATTTCTGCGAGAGCGTCGAGGTGACCGTCCCTTTGAGCTTTCAAGCGGAGAGCCTGGCGGAGTTTCGTGACGGCGTGGCGCGCCTCAGCCACTCGGCCCTCAATTACCACTTCATCGCGTCGCGGCTGCGCTTGCACCTGGGAACGAACGACTTTTCAAATTGGCTCGCCAAGGATCTCGGCTTGGATTCCCTGGCCCGGCGCGTCAACAGGATTGACATTTACACGAACACCATTCAGTCTATGCAGAAGAAGCTGATCGCATTGATTGACCAGGAGATGGCCTCATGAGCGTCGCAGCAGCCGCCCCGGCGAAACTCGTCCGGCTTGATAACTACATTCCCGTGGTGGGCGAAGCCGAGGTGGCCGAAATCCGCGCGCTCGGGGAGCGCCTGACCGGCCGCACCGTCCAGATGGTCAACTCGACTTCCGTCGGCGGCGGCGTGGCCGAGATACTCAACCGCGTCATCCCTCTGCTCGAGGAGCTGGGCCTCGCGGTTCGCTGGGATGTCATCACCGGCGGCGACGACTTCTTCGCTGTGACCAAGGGTTTCCACAACGCCTTGCACGGCGGCGCCTGGGAGATGCCGCCCGAAAGTTTCAACGTCTTCCTGGCTTATAACGAGCAGAACCGCGCGAGAATGCGCTTCGATTCCGAGGTGGTCATCATCCACGACCCGCAGCCCATCGCGCTCATTAACGCCCGCGAGGCGCAGTCCGGCCACTGGATCTGGCGCTGCCACATTGACCTGTCGCATCCGAACGAAACCGTCTGGAAATTTCTCGAGCCCTTTGTCCGCCGCTATGATTGCGCGCTGTTTTCCTCGCCGGAGTTTTCCCGCCAGCTTCCCATCCCGCAATACCTTTTCTATCCCAGCATTGACCCGCTCTCGGAAAAGAACCGCGAGCTCGACGAGGAATATATCCGCAGCACGCTGGAGCGCTTTTCGCTGGACCCCAAGCGCCCCATTTTGACGCAAATCTCGCGGTTCGACCGGCTCAAAG
Organism: Acidobacteriota bacterium; assembly: GCA_003224695.1. Classification (GTDB taxonomy): domain Bacteria; phylum Acidobacteriota; class Terriglobia; order UBA7540; family UBA7540; genus Gp13-AA74. Next base: position 27,950 of record QHZO01000253.1, on the reverse strand, counting down.
ACCCGGTGGGTGTCCTCCGCGCCTATCAAATCGTCCGCCGTTACTTCGACTGCCAACTGGTCCTGGCGGGAGGCGGCGCTGCCGACGACCCGGAAGGCGGCGTGGTGCTCGACGAGATCCGCAAAACCGCCGCCGACGACCCCGACGTCCACATCCTCGATCTGCCGCCCTGGAGCGCCCTGGAGATTAACGCGCTCCAGCGTGCCTCCACGATCATCATTCAGAAAAGTTTGCGCGAGGGCTTCGGCCTGACGGTCACCGAAGCGCTCTGGAAAAAAAAGCCCGTCGTCGCCTCGGCCGTGGGCGGCATCCCGAGCCAGGTCATTCACAAACATACGGGCCTGCTGGCGCATTCCGTCGAAGGCACCGCGTATCAGATCCGCTTTCTGCTCTCGAATCCTGCCATCGCGGAAAAACTCGGCGAGCAGGGTCACGAGCACGTCCGCGAGCAGTTCTTGATCACCGGCACCGCCAAGCGCGCCTTGACTCTTTTTCTTTACCTGCTCAATCATTCCTGAGAAGGCTCCGCCGGCTCGGCTCCGGTCATGCCTTTGTAGGTGCGGGTCTTGTGCCCGCCCTCGGGCGACCACGAGGGTCGCCCCTACGATGTAGCGTTGCGCAACGCCTCTTCGAGCGAAGTGTAATGGAAATGATAGCCGGTTCTTTCGGCCACGCGCGGTACGACGCGCTGTGAGGCCAGGAGCAGGGTTGAGAGTTCGCCGAAAAGGAGCGTCAGGGCGAGGCGTGGCACGGGAAAGATTGCGGGCCGGCGGAGCACGCGAGCGAGCGTTTGAGTGAATTCGCGGTTGGTGACGGGCTCGGGGGCTACCACGTTCATGGGACCGTCAATGCCGCTTTGCGCCGCGTGGAGCAGCAGGCCCGCGACGTCATCCAGGTGCACCCAAGGCATCCAGTGGCGGCCGTCGCCGAGCCGCCCGCCGAGGCCGAGCTTGAACGGCAAGAGCATCCGTGCCAGCGCGCCGCCGCCCGCTCCAAGCACCACGCCTGTGCGGGCGGTCACCACCCGCACGCCCAGCTCGCGCGCG
>QHZO01000253.1:12043-26871 GCA_003224695.1 Acidobacteriota bacterium | reverse complement strand
AATACCCGACGGCGGAGGCCGACACCAATACGCGCGGCCGTTGCCTCAACGGTCTCAGCCCTTCAATCAGATTCGCGGTGCCGACAATGCGGCTCCCGCGGATGCGCGCTTTCTTGGCAGCCGTCCAGCGGCCGGAGGCCACGGAATCACCCGCGAGATGAAAAATCGCTTCGACCCCGCCAAAAGCTTCCTCCCCGGGCGGCCCTTGTTCCGGATTCCACTTGTGAACTTCGGCCGCGCCCAGAACCTTTCGCGCCTCCTCCGGCCGCCGCGACAAAACCACGGGGCGGTCGAGCTCGCGGAGGAGCCTTCTGCCGATAAATCCCGTAGCCCCGGTGACAAGTGCCCGCATGGCGACACCTCCAAGGGTTTCTCTCATGCGAATTTCACTCGAAGCTCTGACGTTTGGCAAGGGTTTCAGAATTTTTCTGAATTTTCGTCCGGTTTGTTTCGGCTGAAAGGTTTGTGGGGGAACAGAATCCGTGTGATTACTTTTTCGCGTTCACGGTCCGCAATAGCGCTCCGCAGCGCCGGCACTCTTGCCGCCTCCGGGCGTTGAGCGTTCGGCAGCGCCCGCAGACAATGTACATCGCGCGGGCAAAGGCCTGAGTCACCAGGGCGCTCCCACCCAAGATCGCCGCCACGAGTAGAATCTGCTCCACAGTCTCGTTCAAGCGTCACCTGTAGCGGCGAGCTGTGTCTCGCCGCTTGGAGCAGGTAGATCGCGGCGAATGGTGCCTCGGCGCTTGGAACAACCCTATGGCGGCGAGACACAGCTCGCCGCTACAGCCGGCCCGTCCGAACGGCTTCCAGGAATTTGCGGGCGTTTTCGGTGACCGTTTCCACGCGCCCTGCGGCGAGCGCTTTCACGTCCACAAGCTCTCCCCCCACGGCCACTGCCGCCGCCCCGGCGCGCATGAATGCGGGCACGGTCTCGACCGTAACGCCGCCGGTTGGCACCAGGGGAATATCCGGCAAAGGGCCCCGAATGGCCTTGATGTAGGCCGGCCCGCCGACGGGGCCGCAGGGAAAAACTTTCACCAAGTCCGCCCCGGCGCGCCAAGCCATAAGGATTTCGGTGGGCGTGAGCGCCCCCGGAATACACGCCCTTTTCAAGCGGCGCGCTTGGCGGATGACCGGCAACACGAGCGCAGGCGTAACGATGAACTCCGCGCCACGCGCGATGGCGCGCCGGCAAGTCTTGGCGTCGAGCACCGTCCCTGCGCCGATCAGGGCACGGCCATCGAAGCGCCGCGCCACTTCGCGGAGCACGCTGAGCGCGCTCGGCACGGTCATGGTTATTTCCAGGATGCCCACGCCGCTCTCGACGATGGCTTCCGCCGCGGCCATGGCCACTTCCGCCGAAGGCGCGCGCACGATGGGGATCAGGCCGACCTCGCGGATTTGCCCCAGCGCCTTTTCTTTGCTCCACTTCGTCAACCCAGTCCTCGCTCTCGCGCCGCCTATCCCTAACACCCCGCACCTGACGCCGGGCACCTGCCCTCACCGCACCACGCGCAGGCTGGCGCCCTTGAGCAGGCTCTCGACTTCCTGGAGTGTCGCCCAGTTGAAGTCGCCCGGGTTCGTATGTTTCAAAGCGCTCGACGCGTTGCCGTAGCGGACGGCCGCTTCCCAGGAATTTTTCGTCAGGCGGCCGTAGATGAACCCCGCGCTGAAGGAATCGCCGCCGCCCACGCGGTCCACAATCTCGAGCTCGTATTTCACGTCGTCGTAAAATTTCCCTTCCGCGTAAGCGACGGCCGTCCAGGTGTTCCGCCAAACCAGCGGATTTTCGCGCAGCGTGATGGCCACCGCCTGGAACTTGAACCGCTCCTGTAAGCGCCGCGCCACGTCCTTGTAAGCCTCGGCGGAAACTTGGCGGAACCCTTCGGCGTCGGTCTTGCCTTCCGCGCGGATTTTGAAGACCACGCCGGAATCCTCTTCGGTGGTGATGAGCACGTCCACGAACTCCATGAGCGGCTCTTGGACCGCTTGCGCGCGGTCGGGCGTCCAAAGCTTGCTGCGGTAATTCAAGTCGTAGCTCACGGTGACGCCGGCGGCGCGCGCCGCTTCAAGCGCCTGGCGTGTCACTTTCGCCGCCCCTTCCGACAGGGCGGGAGTGATGCCGCTGGTATGGAACCAGCGCGCGGTGGTGAAGACTTTCTTCCAATCAACTTCCGCGGGTTGAATCCGGCTGAGGGAAGAGTCCGAGCGGTCGTAGAGCACCGAGCTCGGGCGCGGCGCCGCGCCGAATTCCACGAAGTAGAGCCCCATGCGGCCGTCATCGGCCCAGATGATGGCGGAGGCGTCCACGCCCGCCTGGCGCACCCGGCCCGCGGCAAGCCGCCCCAGCGCGTTTTTCGGGAGGCGCGAAACCCAAGCGCTCGTCAACCCCAGTCGTGCCGCGCCCACCGCCACGTTCAGTTCGCCGCCGCCCACCTGGACGTCCAGCGTCGCCGTCTGCTCGAGTCGCTGGAAATTCGGCGGCGCCAACCGCAGCATCGCTTCGCCGAATGTGATGACCTCAGCCATCGGTTGCCCCCGAAGCTTTCAAGAAAATCCAATATAGGCTTTTCCACGAAAAAATCCAGCCTTGTGCCTGTTGACAGTCCCCCGACTGAGTGATAGGGTCAAAACTGTTTGCGGTCTTTGACAACCGAATCGTTCCCGTGGCGCCCCGACCGAGTTGGGGATAATAGGAAAGGCCGTGAGAATCGGCCGCGGTCCCGCCACTGTAATCGGCGAGTGAGGTCCCAACCGGCTCTAAAGCCAGCCACTGTTCCGACGAGTCGGAATGGGAAGGCCGGGACCTTGCGACGACCCGAGAGCCAGGAAGCCTGCCCGGGAACTTCGACTCAACTCTTCGGCGGAAAGAGCTTTGGGGCAGGCCCCGACTTGGACGGGGCAAGCGGCCTTCCAGCTTCCTTCGAAGTTTTGGAAGGCTTTTTCTTTTTCACCTGCCTCTCGGGCCCTTCCGCCGCACTCCGTCGCGACAACGGGGGAAGGAGCCGTATGAAGAAGTCAGAAGTCAGAAGCCAGAAGTCAGAAGCCAGAAGTAAGAAGGCAGAAGATAGATCAACCCTTTTTTCCATAAGTGGAAGATCCCACTCCAGCCGGTCATGCCGAACCGGAAGTTACCTCCTTGCGTTCCTTTGCACGTTGGTTCTGACCGCATCCGCGCATGCTGCCACTCTTGAAGGAACGGTGCTCGATCCGAGCGGCCGCCCGGTGGCCGGTGCGCGCGTCAGCCTGCTCCGGGCGCTCACTCCACTCGCCGAGGCGGAAGCGGACGCGCAGGGACGATTTCAATTCATCCATCTCGCTGCCGGCACCTACAGCTTGGCGGCCAACGCGCCCGGATTCTCCGCCTTGAAGACTCCGATTGAACTGCGCGCCGACGCGGGCGCGCGAGTGGACTTGCATCTCGCGCTGAGCGCCGTGGAAGAACGGGTGGTGGTCTCGGCGTCGCTCGGAGGATCGCTGGCGCCGCAAGTGGGCTCGTCGGTAAGTGTCGTTGACCGGCGGGACATCGAAAGCCGCGACGCGCAGAGCTTGGGTGAAGCCATGCGCGGGGTTCCGGGTGTGGAAGTCAATCAAACCGGCCGGCGGGGCCCTTTCACCGGACTTTTCATTCGCGGCGGCAATACGAACTACAACCTGGTGCTCTTGGACGGGATCCCGTTGAACGAGTTTGGTATCGACTTCGACATATCTTCTCTCCCCGCGGACGGGGTGGAAGAAGTCGAGGTGGCGCGCGGTCCGCTCAGCGCGCTCTACGGCTCAAACGCCGTCTCGGGCGTCGTCAGCATCATCAGCCGGCCCGCCGAGGGCTCGCCCCATTTTTCCGCGCTCGGCGAGGGCGGAAGCTTTACGACCTGGCGCGCCGCGGCGGGCGGGAGCGGCCTCACGAACGGGCTCGGCTGGTCGTACGATTTATCGCGTCTCGATTCCGATGGCGTGGTCACAAACGACAACTACCGCGACCAGTCCGCCTTGCTGACGCTCTCCTTTGGACGGAACCCGCACCGCGAATTTAATTTCCACTTTTTCGGAAACGCCGAGAGCGCGGGCGCGCCCGGCCCTTTCGGCTCCGACCCCGATCATCTCTTCGCCGGCCTTGACACCGTATCGCGGGCCAAGCGGAACCTGTTCGGGTACGGCTGGAATTACTCCGAGGAATTTTCCCCTCGCTTCCGCGAAGTCGTGACGGGAACGCTCTCGACGAACGACTATTATTTCATCTCGCCCTTCGGTGATTCGTTTTCGAACAACAAGCGGACCACGGTGAACGAGCAGAGCCAGGCGACGATTTCGCCAAAGGATTTTTTCGTTGCGGGTCTCGAGTGGAACCGCGAACAAGTCCGCGACACCTTCTTTGCCGACGCAACCGGTACGCCGTTTTTGTTGCCGCGCACCACTTGGGCGTACTTCGCTGAAAACCGCTGGAACCCCGCAGCGCGTTTGTTTGTGACGGCCGGTGTGCGCGCCGACCATATTCAGACTCACGCGCTCCCCCCGGACGAGTTTGGCGCGCGGCCACTGCTTCCGGCGACCACCGTCACGCAAGTTGACCCCAGGATTTCGGTGGCTGCAATGCTGCGGCAATCGGGCGGCGGAGCCTGGCTCGATGAAACGCGGCTCCATTCGAGCTTCGGCACGGGCATTCGCGCGCCGAACGGCTTCGAGCTCGCGTTCACGAACAACCCGCAATTGAAGCCGGAACGCAGCCTCAGTTTCGACGCCGGCCTCGAGCAGCGGCTTTTCCGCTCGCGCGCCGTGCTCGACGCCACATATTTCTACAACCGCTTCGAGGACCAGATCGTGGTGCTCGGCGGCTCATTCACGAACCTGAGCACGTTCACCTCCGCGAACCTCGGCAATTCGCGCACCGAAGGGCTGGAATTTTCGATCCAAGCCCAGCCGACGCGCTCCCTGCATTTCGTCGGCGAATATACCTTGCTCGCAACGGACCTTCTTGCGGTGAACGGCAGCACGCTCGCGGTGTAGGAACTCCGGATTTGTCGGCGTAACCTATGCGCGCGGACGGCTGGCGCTCAACTCCACGGCGGCCTTCCGCGGCCATACGCTCGACATCGAGCCGAACCTGGGGACCTTTGCCTGTGTCCCGCCTACCGCCGGTGGCCCCGGGCTTCCATGCTTTTTCGATGACCACGGGTATCAGCTTGTCGGCGCCGGATTCTCTTATCGCCTGGTTCGCCGGCTGGAGATTTATGGACGGTTGAACAATCTGCTCAATCAGAAATACGAGGAGTCATTTGGATTTCCGGCCCTTCATCTGAACTTCCTGTCTGGGGTGAGGTTTAATTTTCCCGTGGAATGAGCCTCGTTGCGCTGTGGCGGCGATCCGTCAGCCGACGGACTCGCAGCGCAATCGCCAGAAAAGTTGCGGCGAGGGGCAGCTCGCCGCACCAGGTCGAACAGCAGTCTTGAGATGAGCCTTGAGTTCTGTTAAAAAGGAGGATGCTATGACCTACCTTATTGTAATACTCGCAGTGCTGGCGCGGTTTGCGCCCCATCCGCCGAACTTCACTCCGGTGTTTGGAGCGCTACTGTTTGGCGGAGCGTATCTTAAGAAACGGGACGCGGTGTGGCTCCCGGTTGTGTTGCTCGCGGCGAGCGACCTGGTGCTGACCACCTGGGTCTACGGCATGCGCGTGAGCTGGTCGGAGCCCGTGGATTGGCTGGGATTTGCCGCCATTGGTTGGCTAGGACTCTGGCTCCGCAACCGTGTTTCTGTGCGAAACCTTTTGGGCGCGGCGCTAGGAGGCCCGGCGCTATTTTTCCTGATCAGCAACTTCGGGGTGTGGCTGGGAGACCAGATTTATCCGCGGAACCTCGCGGGTCTTGCCGCTTGCTACATCGCCGCGTTGCCGTTCTTTGGCAACTCTCTCGCCGCAAGCTTGCTTTATGGCGGCTTGTTGTTCGGCGCCTGGGAAGTCTGGCGTAGGAGACACGCCGCACGCAAGAGCGAGTTGCTGGCCGCTAACTCGCGTTAATTGCCCTACCGGATCTTCCGGCGGTAATGGATTCCCGCCCTTCGCTTTGGGGAAGGGCCCTGAGCCTCTCCGACGGCTTCCGCGGGAATGACAACGCCGGAAGCCGTTATGCCCGTCAGCCGACGGGCATTCAGCCTCCTGGGCGGTAGCGGTAGATGCCATCAAGCCAGGGACGCGAAGCTTGCGGGCGGCAGCTCGACGCGGATGAGGCCGGGATGAATTAACTCGGCCAGGATTTCGACGCCGGCCGCGAGCCGCGGTCCCGGCCGCGAAAAATAGCTCGAGGCGTCCACGGCAAAAACTCTTCGGCTCTCGACCGCCGGCAGCTCCTCCCATCCAGCGGGGAATTTCATGCCGCGAAACTCCTTCACCGTTTCTGCCAGGTGATATCCGCAGGGCGCGACGACGATGATCTCCGGCTGCGCTTCGTAAACCTTCGCCCACTCGCTGCGGAATCCCGGCTCCGCAACTTTGCCGAGCACATCCTCCCCGCCCGCGATGGAGAGCATCTCCGGAACCCAGTGGCCGGCGATATACGGCGGGTCGAGCCACTCGAGGCACGCGACGCGCGGGCGCGTCGAGACCTTGGCCGTCGCGCGCTCGACTTCTCTGACGCGTGCATCGAGCGACGCGACCATCGCCGCCGCCTCCGTTGCTCGGCCGGCGGCTTTGCCCACCGTCAGGATGTCCTGCCAAACGTCCGCCAGGCGATTGGGATTGAGCGACAAAACCTGAGGCGCGTAATCGAAGCGCCCAAGCGCCTCTTTCAAATCACCGGGCGAGGCCGCGCAGACGTGGCAGAGGTCCTGCGTGAGGATCAAATCCGGCTTGACCCGCCGCAGCGTATCGGCGTCAATCTGGTAAAGGCTCTCGCCGCGTGCCATGAATTCGCTCACCTGCCGGTCAATCTCGCCAGCGCTCGAGGCGTGGGCGAGCCGCGAAGTAACCACCACGGTTTTCGCCAGCGCCTCGGGCGGAAAGTCGCACTCGTAGGTGATGCCGACCAGCGAGTCGGCCAGGCCCAACGCGCAGACCATCTCCGTGGCCGAAGGCAGGAACGAGCAAATTCGCATCGCCGTTAGTTTAGCACCACCTTGGAGCATTGGGGTATTACGGCGTTGTGGATCTGGGCCGCGCTGTCCGCCTTAGAAACGATTATAATATTCCTAGCGATGCATCTTCAGCAGACGAAACGGCGCAGCAGGGCGACAGGTGGCCCGCAATATTAGTTTCACGACCTCACCAAACACGTGAAAGGATATCTGCGTAGTGAGAAGACGGTGCCTGTGGCTCTGGTTACGCCATACGGGGCAACTCCCTCCAGCTTCATCGCTGTTGCGAGCGACGCTAAAATCTCCCCCATTGGGGAAGCCGTTGAGGGAAGCGTCGGCCATGATCGGATTCAACAGTCTGAAGCCGGTCAGTCAATCGGAGAGGCTATCAGGTACTGGTACAAGTTGAGGCCCGGCGACTTCGAGCGTATTGATGTGGACATCCAAGTTCAGGACGACAAGTTCTACCTGGCTCCCACCGGATACAAATACGCTGGCATGCGGCAGACGCGGACGATACAACGACCCCGGTATCCGCTTTCGTTCAATGATCAAGAACAAAGCGAGCTTTGGGGACGGCAATTGCAGCACGTTCGAAAGACACAGCCTGACTTGTGGAGATGGTCTCTGGAGGAAATTTGCCGCGTTGCCAAAGATCACCGCCCCGATACAAAGACGCCCTACGTGAAGGAAGAGGATTTGTTGAGGGCGTCGGGACCGCTCAAGGCGTTAGGGGTCGAACTCGGTCCCTACGTAGGCAAAGGATTTGACTGCCAGGCATTGTTTCAATTTCTGAATTATGAGCCCTACACAGCCCCGATCGAGATCAAGAAGGCGAGCAGAGGGTTCGAGTACCAGCAAAAACGGTATTCTCCACTGGAGCTGTCACGGGTCGTGATCCTGTGTGCCCAGCACGATCTCCCGAACGTTCCGCCGAACGTAGACGTCATACAACTCGAATCACTTTGCTCTGTGATGGCTCACTGATCCATGAGACCGGCGATTCAACATGAACCGATAACACGGCGTATCCCTGCTGAAAGACAGGCTGCGAAGCGACACTATGGCGTACACCCCTATTTCACACGCCGACCAGCCAACGTCGTTCGGGCTTATATAAAGCACTTCACGCAACCCGGCGATGTTGTGCTCGACCCTTTCGGCGGTTCGGGCGTTACCGCAATCGAGGCGATGTTGGCGAACCGTCGGGGTATCCGCAACGATATCAACCCATTGGCGAATTTCATTGCCTCTCAGATAGCGGATACAACTTACGACGACGTGACTTATATTCGGCGAGCCCTCCTGCAGGTTGAAAACCGGTGCATGTCGAGGGTCAAAAGGCTCTCGGCCATCCCCGAAACGGAGATTGCAAACTTTCTGTCCAACACGGAGCTTCCGGAAAACATTGCGCTGCCCAAGAGTTCCGATGTTGGTAGATACTTCGATCTTTTCACTTCTCGACAATTGCTTGCCCTTGCTTGGCTCAAGTCGAGCATAGAGGAAATATCTGACCCGGCCGCTCGCGGGGCCTTGCTGCTCGCTTGGTCGGCGACGCTCGGCAAGCTAAACAAAACCTTTCTATCGGCGCGGGGCAGGCTCGAGTCGCGCGGCGGCAGCGGCATCTTCAGCATCTACCGGTATAAATTGGCGGAAAAAGCCGTCGAACTGCCCCCTTGGGAGGTGTTTCGCGACAGAGTCATGAATGTTATCGCAGGAAAGGAAGGAGTCCTCCGGCAGAAGCGCCTTTGGGCCCGTACGCAAGGCTGGCAGGGCAACTTCGAATGCTACTGCGTTGATGTCGCTGAGCTCCCCGGCGCCCTCGGTCGCAAAGCAGACTGCATCTTTACGGACCCTCCCTATGGGGGGCACATTGCTTACCTGGACCTATCCATTCTGTGGAATCACTGGCTGGGTCTTCACGTTCCGGATAACATCCGGGAAAAAGAAATCATTGTGGGCGGGGAATTACGGTTAACCGAGGAACATTATATTGATCGGTTGCGCGAGAGCATCCGCGCATGCCTTGGAATGTTGAAACGGAATCGGTGGTTCTCCGTCGTTTTTCAGCATTGGAACGTGCGTTACTTCGAGGCCATCTTGGAGGAGGCAGCACGTTCAGGTGCCGACCTCAGGGCTGCGGTCACGCAAACGGGCGATACAATTTGGTCCATGCATAAGAAAAAGAACAGGGAAAGGGTTCTTGCTGGCGAAATGATTTTTACCTTTTGCAAGATGGGCGCGGCTTTCCCAGTGGTTCGCTCCAGCACACCCATCCTCACCAGTGACCAGCTCATGTATGAAACCTTGAGTGAAGTGTCGCCCGACGGAAGACCGTTCGCGGGGGAACTGCTGTTCAACCGAATGATACTCAAGGCTTGGCAGAGGGGCGCACTTCAATCTCTCGACATTACCCGCCAGGATTTTGCGGAACTGCTGACAAGAAAGGGATGGCGATATAATAACCTCCGAAACCTTTGGTTCCAGGCCTCCGAGCCCGCTCCCGCAACGCTGCAATTCAGCTTTTAGGAGCTGATGCTCTCGTGTCATCCAGCAAGACCCGACGGGGCGAAGCCCTGCCCACGATCTAACTTTCGACACGGTGGACTTTGAGCAGGTTGGTCGTGCCGCGGCGCGCGATGGGCGTGCCGGCCTCAACTTTGTAACCGGCTTCAATCCCATTTCCATTTATCCCGATTATGCCGGCATTTTCGTGTTGAGCCGCGGCGGCAGAGCCCTGAGTTGTTGCTGAAAAACACTTCGGCGGTGTCATTCTTTGGTCGCCGCGGCGACCGAAGAATCCCGGTCCGTCAGCTGACGGATAGAATCAAGCAAATACAGAGATCCCGTTCGCTTCGCTCAGGGCAGGCTCTTCGTCCTCCCGATGCATCGGGACTCCTCAGGACGGCAGTTTCGGGGATTTTTCAGCAACCTGCCAGGCTCTGAACCGGCGGCTGGGCCGTCCGTATTCTTGCGTCGAACTTTGCCGACCCTCTCAGAAAGGCAACTTTATCCAAGCCGGGTGGTGGCCGCAGCCTGCCATGCCTTCTTGAACTGTCCGGCCGTATTGGAGTTTCTGGTCAGCCGTTAAAGACTTTGGGTAAACCAGAACGTAAACCGCATCACATCGCCCGCAGGGAATTTCCTCAAGCTCCTGTTCAGACAAATCGATAGAATCTCTCAGCGACTGAGTGTCCGACGTGACCGCTTTCTTAAATGCAATCGCCATGACGGGGTGCAGGGGAAGCCCGTTCGAACAAGTGGGTGTCGCCCCGCAGTAATCCCAATCCTAACTCCACGGCGCTTCTCACTTCAAGTCCCTTAACAAAAGGGAGTGGGTCAGCTTGATTGTTTTGCAGCGGCGGTCGGAGTTTACCCCGCTTCTATCGGGGACCGCCGTCCTTGATTGGTCGGCATTTGCGGCGCTCCCCGCTGAGCGGGGCAGGCGCCGAGACGCCGCTACAGAAAATGAACGTCACTCTATTTTGCAATCCTCAATAACACGACCTCTGCCAGCTACCGAGAACCTCGCTTATTTCTCGACCCGGTGGACTTTGAGCAGGTTGGTGGTGCCGCGCCGCGCGATGGGCGTGCCAGCGATGACGGCGATGAGGTCGCCGTGGCGGGCGGCGCCCATTTCGGTGAGCCGCCGCGCTGCGCCCACGACCATGCGCTCGGTGGATTCGACGCGCGGCATAAAGACCGGGCGTACGCCCCAGTAGAGCGCCATCTGGCGCAAAATTTCCGGCACGGGCGAAAACGCAAACACCGGGGCGCGAGGCCGGAATTTGGAAATCAGGCGGGCGCTCGAGCCCGACTGCGTGAAAACCGCGATAGCTATCAAATTCAGCGTCTCGGCCATATGCGCCGCGCTTTCGCAGATGGACTCCGGGACGTCGAGGCTCTCGTCGGTCGAGCGGCGAACGCGGCCAGGCACGCCATATCGGGGGCTGGCTTCGGCGGCGGCGATGATGCGCGCCATCATGCGCACGGCCTCGACGGGATAATGGCCCGTAGCGGTTTCGGCGGAGAGCATCAGGGCGTCGGTGCCGTCGAAGACCGCGTTGGCCACGTCGGAAGCTTCGGCGCGCGTGGGCCGCGGGTGCACGGTCATGGATTCGAGCATCTGCGTCGCGGTGATCACCGGAACCTTCAGGCTGTTCGCTCGCTCGATCACGCGCTTCTGGATGACCGGGACCTGTTCGGGAGGCATCTCCGCGCCCAAGTCGCCGCGCGCCACCATCACGGCGTCCGCGACGCGGAGGATTTCCTCCAGCCGCTCGATGGCTTCGGGTTTTTCAAGCTTGGCCACTACCGGAGTCCGCCGCCCGGCGCGCTTCAAGAGGCGTTTGAGCTCCAACACGTCTTCGGGCCGGCGCACAAAAGAAAGCGCCACGTAATCCACGCCTGCCGCAACGCCGAAGGCGACGTCGCGGCGGTCCTTGGCGGTGAGCGCGGAAATGCCCAGCCGCACGCCGGGCAGGTTGATGCCTTGATGCTCGGCGAGTTCCCCGCCGTTCGCGACCCGGCAAAGGATTTCAGAATGCTTCACCAGCTCAACGCGCAGCTCGATCAGACCGTCGGCGAGAAGGACGCGATTGCCTGGCCGGACTTCGCTCGAAAGTTGCGGGTAGTTTGTTGGAAGCAGTTGGTTGTTTCCCGCCACCCGGCGCGGCGTGAGCGTGATGAGCGAGTTTGGCGCGAGTTCCAAAGGGCGGCCGCCGACAAGCGCCCCGGTGCGGATCTTCGGCCCCTGGAGGTCCTGAAGAACCGCCACGGTCCGGCCACGCTCGCGCGCGAGGCGCCGGAGCATCCTCAAGCGCGCCGTGTGCTCGCGGGGGGTGCCGTGCGAGAAGTTCAGCCGCGCCACGTCGAGCCCGGCGTCGAGCAGCGCGCGGAGCACCAACGGCCTATCGGCTGCCGGGCCGAGTGTCGCGACAATCTTGGCGCGGCGCTCTGCTCCCACTCGGGACTTCAGCCCATCGGCGGACATGCGCGGGAATTATAAACGCGCTGTTTCACCGAGAGGCGCAAAGAGGCAAAGATCTCAAAGGGAGATATGCGGTGAATAAGGGCGCGGGACTGTTCGTCAGCTTTTGCAGATTCGGAATTTAGAGTTCCAGCAAAAAGTCGGACGGGGTAAGGTTGCCGACGCGGACTTGGCTGACGCGGCGGCCCACGACGTTGGCGAAGTATTCGAGGATGGCGGTAAGCTTTAAGACGGTCTTCCTTTCACCCAGACGCAGGATCCGCCTTGCCGCCACCGTCGCAAACAGGGAGCGGAAGTAGAGCATCAGCAGGAACTCGTTGTGCGAATAGTGCTGATGGACGTTCGAGGCGTTTTTCAGCAGATAAGTCAGAGCCAGAAAATCACACTTGAGCGTCATGTGCAGGCGCGAGTAATCCACCGCGCGGCCGTATTCCTCAAACTCTCTTCGCAACTCCGGAAACTCCAGCCGGTTGGCGTTAACAATGGCCCGGAAATACTCCTGCTCGAAGCCGGTGCGGAGAATTTGCTGGCACGTCGCTTGGAGATAGAAGAAGAAGAGCGCGGTCGAAACGATCAGAATTAAGGCAGCCAGAATCATATCACACTCGATCGGGGACTCAGAGCCGATTCCGCCCAAGCCGGGGATTGTCCTATGACGGCAACCTTGGCATGCTTCGGCGCTCGAACCATTGCGTACGACCAAGTCAGCAGCATCAGCAGGCTACACAGCGGCGAAAAATAGGCCAATAACGACGGGCCAAACTTCGAGCCGGGCATCAAGGACGTCAGGGCGAAAATGGCCGCCGGGCCGGCGAACTGGATTCCCATGCCGGTCACCAGCAATCCCAATTGATCATCGGCGCTTTGCGTTTGCTGGATGAGGATGTAAAGCAACGTGACCAATACCAGGCAGGTGAAATAGAGGTTCTGCTCGAACTCATAGATGAATCGCGCGGAATAGATTTCCTTGTAGTTTCGCGACAGCGAGAGGACCGAGATCCCCAACACCAGCACGAAGGTCATGGGCAACATGGGGCGCACGATTCCCCAAATCTTTTCTTCCTCTCGGCAGGCTCGGCGGAAGAAGGCGCAAACCAGAGAGAATGCCCCTAGAGCCAGGCAAAAGTCGGTCAGTCAGTAACTGTAAAAATATTGTTTGGAGGAGAGGCCGAAGTGGGACAAGACATACGACCGCACGCATTCGGCGGCGAGAACTGATGCAACGTAGGCAACTGGGGCAGCGTAACGTTTGAAGCGCCCACGCCCGATCACGTACAGAATGAGCCCTAGTTCGAGACAGTATCCACCGTACCGCAGGACGGAACCAAGAAAAGCGCCGCTCATGGTCTGGTCACCCAACCATCGAACCCGCCTTCCAAAGCCGCCCAGTCGCAACTTGCTGGACTTGAAGCCTTGCAGGTCCGATCAGTTAATTTCTCGTCGCAGTCGGCGGCGGTGGCGGAATTGGCGAAGTGCCAATTGCCAGAGTCGGCGGCGGTGGCGGAACTGGAGAAGTCCCAATCGCCACGTTATGGCTCGGCACCGCATTTGGGCCGAAGCCAGCCGTCAGTGTCCGCAGGGAAAACCCTGCCAAAGCCACCAGCACTGCAAATACAAACGCTAGAAAATAGTTTTTCACTAGATTCTCCTCCAACCAGATTTGGCGTTAACACAACCGAGGTCGGTAAGGAAAATCTAGCAAAATATTCCCAAAGAGTCAATAATTATTTCGACCCCTGGGTACTTATCTATTTTGCCATAGGGGAAATCCTTGTCAAGCGAATTCGGACGTTTCGGGGGGGCTTCAGACCGCGGCCGGAGGAACTATTCCCGCGTGCTGAAAGTGAGATAACATACTTGATTGAAACACGTTACAGCCAAATCCCATCCCAGCCGCATCTACCCTCAAGCCGACATAGCACTTTAGTACTCCCCGTGTCCAAGCGAGCTCAGCGCAAAAAATTGCGCCCGCGTCCGATGTAACGCCCCGCAATTAGCCGAGCGCCAAATCCCGGATGCAAAGAAATTCCGTGGCCCGCAGTTGACCTTAAGGGGGGTGAGTGCCATCATAAAGTTGTATCGGATCGTTTGCGCAACGGAGTGGGAGCCATGAAAATTAGGACGATGCGAGTGCACGTGGCCGTGCCCGTCGCAGTTGTAGCGCTAATCAGCTCTTTCATCTTTGCGAATGCCCGAGTGGCGCGGTCTCAAGGGGCCGGCCAGTCTCAAGAGACGGGCCAGACCGAAGAAGGGCCCAAGAAGAGCACGGGTGAAGGGGTCCTGGCTCCAAAGAAGGCGCCCACCACCACAAGTCCTGCGGAAAAGAAGCCCGAAAGAATCAACCCGGCCGACATCCCCACCATCAAGACAACCACCAGTCTGGTCAACGTGGACGTGCTGGTGGTGGACAAGGATGGAAACCCCATTCCGCGGCTGGGCAAGAAAAACTTCAAAGTTTATGACGACGGCGTCGAGCAGGCCGTGACCAACTTCGGAACCGGCGAAGCTCCCATGACCGTGGTGCTGCTGATCGAATTCGCGAACGAGGGCCGGTACTGGTACAACGTTTACAACGCGCTCCGATATTCCTACGCATTCCTCAACTACATCCAACCGAACGACTGGGTGGCGGTGATTGACTTTGACCTGAAGCCTCACATCCTCCTGGATTTTACCCACGACCGTACGGAGGTTGAGGGCACGCTCGACCAGGAGCGCATTCCGGGATTCTCCGAGATTTGTATTTACGACGCCCTGGCCTTCACCATT
>QHZO01000253.1:9064-12018 GCA_003224695.1 Acidobacteriota bacterium | reverse complement strand
TTGTAAAGACCTCCGACACACCGATTTATCCTTTGAGCGTTTTGGAATGGCTCGACGTTCGCATGGGGGGGAGTTTCAGCGCCGAAGTCGCCAAGAGCCAGCTACAATACATCGCACAGTATTCCGGAGGCCAGGCGTATTTCCCGCGCTTCGCGCAGGAGGTGCCATCCGTTTACCAGCAAATCGCCGGGCAGCTTCGCACCGAATATAGCATCGGTTTCGTGCCCAGCAATCCCGTGCACGACGGCAAGTTTCACAAGCTCAAGGTGGACCTGGTGGACGAGCAGGGGAATCCCCTCCGCATCACCAACCAGAAGGGCAAACAGGTCAAATACAAGCTCGTCTCCCGCGACGGCTATTACGCGCCCAAGTCATAGCGCGTAGCTCGGCAGAGCTGGCAGATAACGCCCAGGCACTTTCATTCTGAGCGCTTCGCTTGTCGTCCTGAGCGAAGCGAAGGACCTCGGTATTTCGCTCAGGGTAAACTCCGCGAAGAATCTCGGCATTTGTTGTATCGAGCAAATGCGGAGATCCTTCGTCGTCCCACAATGCGGGACTCCTCAGGATGACAGGCCGGGGGCCTTTTATCCCTCCGTTAGGAGGCGGGCAGGGCGTTAATGCCGGAAGTGGCGGATGGCGGTGAACATCATGGCGAGGCCGAGGCGATTTGAGGCGGCGACGACTTCCGCATCACGTACGGAGCCGCCCGGCTGGACGATGGCCGTGGCGCCGGCTCGCCCGGCCTCTTCGACGCCGTCGGGGAACGGAAAGAAGGCGTCCGAGCCGACCACCGTGCCTTCGAGCGCGTGCTTCAACTCGCGCGCCTTGGCGATGGCGAGCTTGACCGAATCCACGCGGCTCATCTGCCCGGCGCCCACGCCCACCGCCACGCCCTCTCGCGCGAAGACGATGGCGTTCGATTTGACGTGTTTCGTGACCCGCCAGGCGAAAACCAGCGCGCGCGTTTCCTCATCTGTGGGCGCGCGCTCGGTGACGCATTTCCAGTTTCCGGGTTCGGCGGGCAGGCAATCGGGCGATTGAACGAGCAGCCCGCCGCCGACCGTCTTCAAGTCCAGCCGGCCTTCCTCGGAGGCGTTTGCCGGGAATTCCAGTAACCGAAGATTTTTCTTGGCCGACAGGCGCTCTATCACCTCCGGCGCGAAGCCCGGCGCGACGACGGCTTCGACAAACAGTTTCGACATGGCCTCGGCCGTGGCCGCGTCGAGTGGCCGGTTGAACGCGATGACCGAGCCAAAGGCCGAGACCGGGTCCACGTCGAGCGCGCGCGTATAGCTTTCGAGCTGCGTCGCGCCGGTCGCGACACCGCAAGGGTTTGTGTGCTTGATGATGACCGTGGCCGGCTCCGTGAATTCCCGCGCCAGGCCCCAGGCGGCTTCGAGGTCCACGAAATTGTTGAAGGAGAGCGCCTTGCCCTGCAACTGGCGCGACTGGGCAAGCCCGGCAGTCCTCCCCGAGCGGTCGCGGTAGAGCGCGGCTTTCTGGTGAGGGTTTTCGCCGTACCGCAGGTCCATGACCTTCGCGTAGTCGAGGTGGAGGTTGGCGACCAGAAGCAATTCGGTCGAGGCGCGTTTTTGGAGGGTCATGGAAATGGCGCCGTCGTAGGCGGCGGTTGAGGCGAAGGCTTTGCGGGCCAGGCGCGCACGCGTCTCATCCGCGAGCGCTCCGCCGTTCGCGCGCATTTCGTCGAGGATCGCCGAATAGTCGGCGGGATCCACGGCCACCGCCACATCGGCAAAATTCTTCGCCGCCGAGCGGATCATCGCCGGCCCGCCAATATCAATGTTCTCGATGATTTCTTCGAACCGAACGCCGGGCGTGGTGGCGGTCTTTTCGAACGGGTAGAGATTCACGGCCACCAGGTCAATGAGCTCAATCCCGTGCGACTGCGCTTGCCTCTGGTGTTCAGGGTTCGAGCGGACGGCGAGAATCCCGCCGTGAACCTTCGGGTGGAGCGTTTTCACGCGCCCATCGAGCATTTCGGGAAAGCCCGTTAGGTCAGAAACGTCGCGGACCTTAACGCCCCGCTCGCGCAAGAGCTTCGCTGTGCCGCCGGTCGAAAGAATCTCGGCGCCCAGCTCGGCGAGCCCCGCGGCAAATTCCGCCACCCCCGTCTTGTCGCTGACGCTAAGCAAAGCCCTGCGAACCTGTTTCACGCGGTCTCCTCAGGTTGAAAGAAGGGATAAGTTCGGCCCGCCCGTCAGTCAGCTTTCTCCGCCTTGAATTTGAACTTCCCATCTTCGACGGAAACTGAGAACTGCACCTTATGGCAGCCCAGCGAGGCTTTGGCCTGTTTGGTCTTTTCGGAGACAAAGCGCGCAAAGGCATTGGGGTCAAGGCCGTCCACACGCTCGCCCACTTGGCGTTTGGCCTCGATCCAGGCCTTCATCAGTTGCTCGACTTTGTCCTTTTCTTTCTCCGGGTCGGAACACACCACGCGCACTGGGCCGCCCGCCTTCACTCCCTTTTCTTGGTGCTTGACAGCGCCAAACCGGCCCCGCCCTTCTTCCTTGTCCTTCAGCCTCTTCCGCCAGAGGTCGTTATGAACGGCATATTTCTGCGCGAGTTGATTGAATCTGAATCGTTGGCCGAAGCTGAGCTTCGATCCGTCGCTGTATTTCTTGAGGGTGGTCTCGACGCGATAAATGGTGTCGTTCGGTGGGCGCGGTTTGCCGCCGTTAAAATACGCCTCGTATTCAATCTTCAGGCGCCGAAGGTTCTCGTCGAGCTTGGCAATTTCCTCGTCGATTTCCACCGGGTCGCCTCACGCTGCGGGGTTCAAATTGGATTATACCCCGGCGCGCGAAGTGGTTCAAACCCTCGGGTTTTTTAGCGCCGAGTCCGTCGGCTGACGGATCGCCGCTACAGGGTGCCTTGTTGTCCTTCGAGCTTTGTGCCATGATGGTTGTAGACCTGCCGGCCGGCGCGGGCAGGAT
>QHZO01000253.1:6410-8791 GCA_003224695.1 Acidobacteriota bacterium | reverse complement strand
GAGGCCGAGGAGCTCCAGAAACAGATTTCGGACGCCGCGGCGCGGCTGGATGGCGAAAAAGCGCGTGTCGAGGGCGAGACCCGCGCCCTCGATGCCCGGCGCGAGGCGGACATCAGGGAGCGCGGGGGTCTCCTCGCCGAGCGTCAACAGCTTGACGCGGCGCTTGGCGAAGCCATGCGCTCGACCTATGAACGCGTCCGCGCGGGACGGAACGGCGTGGCCGTGGCCGAAGCCCGCGACGGCTTCTGCACGGGCTGCCACGTCCGGCTCCCTCCGCAGGCCTACAACGAGGTTCGGACGAACAAAATGCTGGTCACTTGCGAGAATTGCAGCCGCATCCTCTATTACGTCGAGCCCCGAGAGCGGAACGAGCCGAACCCCGAAGCGCAAGCCAAACCATCAGCTGACGGACGCCACGCCTCCGCCTAACGCGGTTCGCCCAGCCGAAGTCCCTTCTCCATGCCGAATCCCTCCGAAACCGCCAAGCAGGGAATCGTGATTCACATTGATGGCGCCTCGCGCGGCAACCCCGGCCCTGCGGCCTACGGCGTGGTGGCGGAAAGCGAAGACGGCAAACCTGTCGCGGCCTTCTCGAAATATCTGGGAGAAGCCACCAACAACCGAGCCGAGTACCAGGCGCTCGTCGCCGCGCTCGACTTCGCGCGCTCGAACGGCTACCGGCGCCTGCTGGTGCTTTCGGATTCCGAGCTGCTCGTCCGGCAAATGCGCGGAGAGTACAAAGTGAAAAGCGACGGCCTGAAGCCGCTCTGGGAGCGCGCGCGTCGGGCGGCTGCGGCGTTTGAAAGCTGGTCCATCCGCCACGTGCCGCGCGAGCAGAACCGCGAGTCGGATCGTTTGGCCAACCAGGCGCTCGATCGTGCCGAAGATGCGACCTGAACTAAATTCGAAGTTAGGAGTTGTTCAGTTCGGAGTTCGAAGTTCGGAGTTGAAACCGAGCGCCGAACTCCGAACTGATAAACTCTTAGCCGGAGGTTCCCATGGCTGAACTTGCCGCACAGACCGGCACGGTGACGCCGCTTACCGCGCTGACCGAAGAAGAGCGGATGTTCCAAGCGGCGGCGCGTGAGTTTGCGGAAAACGAAATCGGCCCGCACGCCGCCGCGATGGACCGCGAAAGCGTTTTCCGCCGCGACCTCATCGAAAAATTCTTTGCGCAGGGCTTCATGGCGATTGAAGTGCCGGAGCGATGGGGCGGCAGCGGCGGCAGCTTCTTCATGTCCATTCTCGCCATCGAGGAATTCTCACGCGTGGACGCCTCCGCGGGCGTGGTGATTGACGTCCAAAATACCCTGGTCAATAACGCTCTCGTGCGCTGGGGAACGGAGGAGCAGAAGGCGAATTTTTTGCCGCGCCTGGCGCGCGACACGGTGGGCGCCTACGCGCTTTCGGAGCCCAACTCCGGCAGCGACGCCTTTGCACTTGAAACCCGGGCGCGCGAGGACGGCGGCGAATTTGTATTGAACGGCCGCAAGCTCTGGATCACCAACGCCAAAGAGGCGGGGCTGTTCATCGTCTTCGCCACGGTCAACCGCGAGCTCGGCCACAAGGGCATAACGGGGTTTTTGATCGAGCGCTCAGCGCCTGGCTTCGCCATCGGGAAAAAAGAAGATAAGCTTGGCATCCGCGCCTCTTCGACGTGTGAATTGATTCTCGAGGATTGCCGCGTGCCGCGCGCGAGCGTTTTGGGCGAGGTCGGAAAAGGCTACAAGGTGGCCATCGAAACGCTGAACGAAGGCCGCATCGGCATCTCAGCGCAAATGGTTGGGATCGCCCGGGGCGCGCTCGACCACGCTCTCCGGTACGCCCAGGAACGGAAGCAGTTCGGCAAACCCATCGCCGATTTTCAGGCCGTGCAGTTCCAACTGGCTCGCCTGGCGACCGAAGTCGAAGCCGCGCGCTTGATGGCTTATAACGCGGCGCGGCTGAAGGACGCCCGACAGCCATTCCTGAAGGAAGCCGCCATGGCGAAGTACTTTACCTCCGAAGTCGCCGAGCGCGTGGCTTCCGAGTGCGTCGAAATCTACGGAGGCTACGGCTTTACGAAGGATTACCCCGCCGAAAAATATCTGCGCGACTCCAAGATCGGAAAAATCTACGAAGGCACGTCCTTCATGCAGCTTCAAACCATAGCCAAAGTCCTTCTCGGCCGATAGGTTCTGGGACTAGGGACTGGGGGCTAGGGGCTAGGGATTTCGAAGAGGGGAAGGGTGAAAGACGATTGTCGGGATCGCA
This sequence comes from Acidobacteriota bacterium, assembly GCA_003224695.1. Classification (GTDB taxonomy): domain Bacteria; phylum Acidobacteriota; class Terriglobia; order UBA7540; family UBA7540; genus Gp13-AA74. The sequence goes on along the minus strand of QHZO01000253.1, from coordinate 6,538 downwards.
ATGACTGAATTAGGCTGTTCAGCATTTTCCCTATCTGACCGACGTTCCTTTGCGCCGTCTCAAGATCGGGCTGCTTGAGATAGCCCAAGTTTCGCGACACGATGAGATGCGTTTCAAGTTCGAGAAGG
>QHZO01000253.1:0-6380 GCA_003224695.1 Acidobacteriota bacterium | reverse complement strand
GGTGTTTGCTGGCACTGAAGTGACCGCCCGTCGGATCTGCGCTGTGAGTCCGAACCTCTCATCCGCAGGGAAACCTCGGGTCATCACATAGACCTCCGTCACCAAGGCGACTGCCTTTTGCCAAACCTGTAGCTCTTTGTAATCTTTCATGGGTCCACCGAATGCGCCTGTGCAAGGGTCGCTAGTCCCTTGTCCCTCGTCCCTAGTCCCCGATCCCTAGTCCCTAGCCCCTGGTCTTTTGGACTCAAGGCTGCTGGATTCCTTTCGGCGAGGATGCGGGCGTCCGGAGCCGCGCGGCTTGCTCGGACTCGCGGCGGGCTCCCTCGGCGTCGCCCTTCGCCTGCAGCAAGTGGGCGAGGAGCGCGTGGCCTTCCGGGTCGGCCGGCCGCAAGCGAATGTATTCCTTCGCATTGGCGATGGCGTCGTCAAGTTTGTTCTCAGCCTGGAGCGCCTTAGCGAGCGCGTGCCTCGCCTCGGGGAATTCCGGCTTGGCGCGCAACGCCTCGCCGAGCTCCTGCTCCGCTTCGGCCGTTTTCCCTTCCGCCAAGAGTGCAGCCCCGAGCGCGTAGTGCGCGTCGGCGGAATTGGGAGTCATCGCCAGCGCCGCGCGCGCTTCCGCTTCCGAGGCTGCGGCGTTCTGCATTTCCAGGAAGACCCGGGCAAGGTGCACGTGGATATCCGGGGAATTCGGCTGGCTCTTCAGCGCCTCTTGAAATGTTTGGGCGGCTCCCGGCCAGTCGTCCTGCCGGCTGAGAGCGATGCCGAGGTCCATTTCAAGCGTGGCGTCGTTCGGCCGGCGAGCCAGGGCCGCGCGAAAAACCTCCGCCGCCGTCTTGGTGTCGCCCTGGCGCGAGAGCGCTTCGCCAAGCCGGCGGGCATATTCGGGGTTTTCCGGCGCCATGTTGGAGGCTTCGCGGAATTCTTGGATGGCGCCGGCCTGGTCGCCGCTCGCCTCGAGCGCCTCGGCCAGGCGCGCATGGAGGCTGGCATCTTCCGGCCGCATCCGAATGGCGTCGCGCAAGGTTGGAATCGCGCGCACGTAATCACCCCGTGCTCGAAGCAAGTCGGCCAAGGCGACGACGGCCTCCGGGAAATCCGGCCGCAGCTTAACAGCGCGGTCCAGCTCCGCGAGCGCCTCCACAACTCCTTCGGGCCGCGACTTGAGCGCCATCGCCAGGCGGAAATGGAGGTCCGGGCTGTCGGGCCCAAGCTTCAGCGCCGAGCGGTATTCGGCGAGAGCCGGGTCCAATTGCCCTCCGGTCTGAAAGGCGTTCGCCAGATGCAAGTGCGCGTCGGGGTCGTCCGGTTTTAGCCGCACTTCTTCCTTGCACTCCTGGATGTAGCCGGGGATATCGCCTTCGGCTTCGAGCGCTTCGCCGAGGTTTCGATGGTAGTTGGCGTCGTCGGGCGCCAAGTTCGCGGCGCGCTGAAGCTCGGATACCGCCGCGTGCAAATCGCCCGTCTTTCGCAGGACCAGCCCCAGATTTTCGTGCACGGCCGGGTTCTTGGGTTCGTAGTGCAACGCTTCCTGGTAAGAGGCGATGGCGGCGGGATGATTTCCGGTGGACAGGTAGGCCGAGGCCAGTTCCTCGTGCGCGAGCGCCAGATCGGGCTTCGCGCGGATGACTCGGCGCAATTCTTCGATGGCGCCACCATAGTCGCCCGCTTGATGTAACGCCAAGGCCAGCGCCAAGCGGTAATCCGTCTCGGTGGGCTTGAGTTCCACGGCGCGGCGATACTCGCCGATGGCGTGAATCAGGTCCTGATTGTCGCGCCAGGCGTTCCCGAGTGCGAGGTGGAGCTCCGGATCCTTGGGACGAAGCTCGATGGCACGCTGGTAGGCGGCGATGCCGTCTTCCATCTTCCCGTCTTGAATGAGCGCGCCGGCCAGTTGCACTTCAAGGCCGGCGTCGCTCGGCGCAAGTTTCGCCGCCCGCCGGAATTCCGCCACGGCTCCGGCAACGTCACCCGACTGCTGGAGGGAGGTGGCGAGACCAGCGAGAATCTTCGCATCGCCGGGCTTCAGCTCAAGCGCCCGATGAAATTCCTTATCGGCCGCGGGAAAATCCCGTGCCAGCGACAAGGCTCGCGCCAATGTCAAATGCGCCTGGGCGTCGGAAGGGTTGAGCTCGACTTCAGCACGATACTCGGCGACCGCGTCGGTGATTTTTCCTCCGGCTTCTTCAAGCGAGCCGATCTTCATGTGAACGCCCCGCATTTCGGGCATGGCCGCAAGAACCGCCTTGTATTCGCGTATGGCTTCAGGGAACTGGTGTTCCGCGCCGTAAGCGTTCCCGAGGCCGTAATGTGCGGCAATTGAGCGAGGGTTGAGCTCGAGCGCGCGGCGGTAGGCCACAATCGCCTGCTTCCAGTTGCTCGCCTTGGCCAAGGCGTTGCCTTGCTTCAGATAGTCTTCCGCGTTGGTCGGCGTTTTTTCCGAAGGTGCCGCCTGCGCCGATGTGGCCACGCGTGGCGCAAGCATCGAGGCTCTTGAAGCTGTGGAATATTTGCTCGAAGGGCAAGAACGTTTCACCCAAAGGCGCAAAGCCGCAAAGCGGTCAAAGAAAGTAAACGAGTTCCCCTTCGCGAGCCTGCCTGCGCAGGCAGGCCCTTGCGCCTTGGCGACTCTGCGAGAGATTCTTAATTCTTTCGCTGCTTCACCCCTTGCGATGTATGCGAGCGAAACCTTGGGACACAAAACCGCCGCGAACGTCAGAGTGACGGCCGCAGCGACGGTTTGCTCCTTCGCTCGGCGTGAGACCATTTCGAGCTCCCAGCAAACCAGCATACACCCAAGGCGTGGATGATTCTTAGCACCGCGCGGTTGGCCGGCCCGCCCTGATTGGACGTTTACATGCCGAGAGTGTGAAGGCAGAGGGGCGGCGAAGTTTGACAAGCGCGGCACCGATTCGCTAGGCTCGAATGCGCAGGCGGCGAGGGCCGCCTTGGCGCTTTGGTTCCTGCTGCTCGCGTCCAATCCGCCCCTCCCGACAGCCGCTCGAGACGCGGTCGCCGAGGCCCGCCCTGGCGGGCGCTCGTCGGCGGAAGTCTTTTCTGGCTGGTCGGGTTCTTCCTCCTTCCGCTGATTTACCTTCTGGCGGTCAGCTTCGCCGAGCGCTCACCCTACGGAACCATTCAATGGGTTCTGGGAATCGGGAACTACGTTCGGGCGTTTCAACGGCTCTATCTTGAAATTTATTGGCGCTCATTTTGGATGGCGGCGCTGGTGACCGTGGCCACAGCCGTGCTCGCCTACCCGGTCGCTTATACGATCGCGCTGGTGGTTTCTGCGCGCTGGCGCTCGGCCTTGCTGCTCTTGGTGATCATCCCCTTCTGGACAAGCTTCCTCATCCGCACCTACGCCTGGATGGTCATTCTGCGCACCGAGGGGCTCGTGAACAATGTGCTCGTGGCTCTCCATCTGATTCACGAGCCGCTGCGGTTGCTCTACACGCCGTTTGCGGTTTTCATCGGGCTGGTTTACGGCGAGCTGCCTTACATGATCCTCCCGCTTTACGCGGTGCTCCAGAAGCTCGACCGATCGCTCCTGGAAGCGGCGGCAGACCTGGGGGCGGGCCGCTGGCGCGCGTTCTGGCGAGTAACCTTGCCTCTTTCCGTGCCGGGCCTGGTGGCCGGGTGCGTTCTGGTTTTCATCCCTTCGATCGGGTCGTTCATCACGCCGGACCTGCTCGGCGGAGTAAAGACCATCATGGTCGGAAATCTCATTCAAAACCAGTTTGCCGCGGTGCGCGACCAGCCCTTCGGGTCGGCGGTGGCGTTTGCGCTGACGTTCGTGGTTCTGGCGCTGCTCATGGCCAGTCTGCGAAGCGCCGCCCGACTGACTAAGGAGATGCCGTAGTGGGCGCGCGAGGCGGGAGAAGTCCGGCCCTCCGCGCGACCACGCTTCTCGTGTACGTGTTTCTCTACGCCCCCATCGCGGTGCTGGTGGCGTTTTCGTTCAACCGCTCGCGGCTCTCGGCGCGTTGGCTCGGTTTCACCACGGAGTGGTACCGCTCGCTTTGGCACAACGAGCTGATCTTCAATTCCCTGTCCAACAGCCTCGCCGTGGCGGTAATCGTGACGCTCATCTCAGTGGTTTTCGGGACCCTGACAGCGCTCGGGCTCGCGCGCGGGCGAGTGAAGGGACGGGCGCTCGTGGACGGGCTGATTTATTTGCCGCTCGTCATTCCGGAAATCGTGGTTGCGGTGGCTCTGGTTATCTTTTTCAGCCTGGTCCGAATTCGGTTGAGCCTCACAACCATCGTCATCGCGCACGTCACATTTTGCATTTCTTACGCGATCATCGTGGTCGGGGCGCGCTTGGCCTCAGCCGATCCTTCGATGGAAGAGGCGGCGCTCGACTTGGGCGCGAACGAGCGCCAAGCCTTCCTGCGCGTGACGCTTCCCATCGCCGCCCCGGCCGTGCTGTCGGCGGCGCTGCTGGTTTTTACCACTTCCTTCGACGATTACCTCATCACCTCGTTTGTGGCAGGTGTGAAGTCCACGACGCTTCCGCTCGAAATCTATTCCATGTTGAAGCGCGGTATCACGCCGGAAATCAACGCCGTTTCCGCCGCCATTCTGCTCGCCACGATTCCGCTCGTTTACATTGCCGAGCGGCTGGAACGCGGCGCCATGCGCGTGCGCACCGGATTGGGAATAGCGGGCGCGGTTTTCCTGCTGATGGCGGTCCCGCTCGCCGGGCGAGGATGGCGGGCCGGATCCGGCGTTCCTCAGTTGAATATTTATTGTTGGTCCACCTACATTTCTCCGCGGGTCATTCACGGCTTCGAGCAGGAATACCATTGCAAGGTCAACTACGACCTCTACGACTCAAACGAAGCGCTGCTCGCCAAACTTCAGGGCGGGAACGTGGACTATGACATCGTCGTTCCGAGCGACTACATGGTCCAGATCCTCAGCCAGCAGCAGCTTCTCGCCCCGCTCGACAAGCGAAAGTTGCCGAACGTCTGGGCGAACGCGGACCGCCGGTTCCTGGGCTTGCCGTTCGACCCTGCGAACGAGTATTCCGTCCCCTACGCCTGGGGGACGACGGGCGTGGCCTATCGCTCCGATCTCGTCCGAGGCCCGGTGGACAGTTGGGATGTTTTCTTCGACCCCCGCTACTCCGGCCACATCCTGTTGCTCGACGATATGCGCGAGGCCTTCGGCATGGCGCTCAAGAAGCTTGGGTACTCGCTCAATTCCACGAACCCGGAGGAAATCCGGCGCGCGCGCGATTTGCTGCTCCGCCAGAAGCCCCTCGTGAAGGGTTACAACAGCTCGAACTTTGAAGAAGACCTGATGGCCGCCGACGCCTGGATCGCGCAAGCCTACAACGGCAACCTGACGTTCGCCATTCGGGACGAGCCGCGCATCCGCTACGTCATCCCCAAGGAAGGTTGCACGATTTCGGTGGACTCCGCCGCGATCCCCAGAAACGCTCCGCACAAAGCCCTGGCGCTCGAGTTCTTGAATTACTTTCACCGCCCGGAAGTCAACGCGAAATTCATCAACGATTGCGGCTTCAATTCGCCGAACCGATTTTCCGCCTCGCAAGTCGAGCCATGGATTCGCGACGAGCCGGCCATTTTCCCCGCGCCCGCCTCCCTCATCCATTGCGAGTTCATGCGCGACCTCGGCCCCGTCACGGCGCTCTACGACCGCTACTGGACCGAGATCAAAGCGCAGTAAATAATTCTTGCCTCCCCCTGTTGAACTCGGCGAGGCGTTGAAATATATTGAGCGCCTCAGCGCAACACTCTGCTGCCGATCCGCTGATCTCGCCCCCATCTCGACCGGGGCAGCCGGGCTTGACGCTTTGCCTTTCTTCTCGGGTGCGAGCGCGGATTGGGCGGTCCCGGAGGTTGTTATGCTCAACCATCTTTTTCATCACCAGACCGCTTCCCGGTGGATGCTCGTGTCAGGCCTCGTGATTCTCGCCGCCTGCTCGCCTCCTGTCGAGCGGCCGACGGGCTGGGCGCGGGCGTATCAGGATGTTACAGACACTTTCATTAAGAGTGATTTTGACCGGGCGCTCACGTTTTCCGATCCTATTGTTTCCACGAGCCCCACGAACGCTTATACGGACAAAGCGCTGGTCCTGCGCGCCGTCATTTATGCCGGGGAAGTCAAAGCGTACAAAGAGCTCGAGGATGCCTACACCAAGGGCATTCAAGCCGCCAAAAGCCCGGGCGCCAGGTCCGACTTCGAACGTGTGCGCACCGACTACCGCGAGTACGCAGCCAAAGCGGCGCTGGGGCTGGCGGAAGCGGCTTTGAAGGTCACGCAGGGCGGCTCGCTGCCGAAAGACCTGGCGTTCGAAGCCACCTATCCGTCGGTCGAAGGACCGACCGTGGTGAAGGAGCTCGATCGCGTAA
>QHZO01000037.1:8788-12087 GCA_003224695.1 Acidobacteriota bacterium | reverse complement strand
AAGACTCGAGTTACGACGGCTTCGACATCAACAAGGTTTACGTGCCCTTCAGTGTGATGCTGGAAGATTTCCCCAACAAGCCTCCCTCCCTTCCCGACTCGCTCGACCATCTATTGGTGACGCCGCTCTCGGTGGCTGACCACGAGGCGTGCAAGTGGCAGGTGCGCGCCGCGCTGGCGCGCATCCACGGCTTTGACCCGCAGGATAAAGACGCCACGCCGATTTGGGACACGGTCGAGGAGGCTCAGAGTTTTCGCACCATGACCGACGGCATGAAAGTCTTCCTCGGCGCGGTGGGTTTGGTGACGCTCTTTCTCGGCGGCATCGGCGTGATGAACGTCATGCTGGTCGCGGTGCGCGAGCGGACGAAAGAAATCGGCGTCCGCAAGGCCGTGGGCGCAACGGCGCGCTCGATCCTCGGTCAGTTCTTCGTCGAAACGATGATCATCGTTTTCCTGAGCGGAGGCCTGGGGATGGGCCTCGCCTACGGCATCTGCGCGCTCGTGAACCTGATTCCCATGCCGCCGTTTTTCGCCGGCCTGCTGGCGACCTGGCAGTCCATTGCCGTCTTGTCGGCTTTATACCCGGCCCGCCGCGCGGCCACCGTGGACCCGATTGAAGCGCTGCGGTATGAGCCGGGCGGCTGAGGCGTCATTCCGTGTCTCAGTTTGTCAGTAAGTCAGTTCGAGCTGAGGCGCTGCTGGTACTAAGTTAGAATCCTTCGAGCAAGTCACCCTAAATCACGGAGGATTCGAAATGCAGGATTTCAGGTCTCTGAAAGTTTGGCAAAAGGGGCACGAACTGACAATCGCAGTTTATAAAGCTACGGCGAAATTTCCTAAACAAGAGCTCTATGGGATTACTAGCCAAATGCGCCGAGCTTCTGCCTCGATTCCGTCCAATGTGGCAGAAGGATGCGGGAGAGCGGGTAAACCCGAACTGGGCCGCTTCCTTCAAATTTCCATGGGCTCGGCGAGCGAACTTGAATACCACCTTCTGCTGTCGCGCGACTTGGAGTTGCTGAGCGACTCCGAATACAGAAGGCTTGACGCGCTCACCATCGAATTGAAGCGAATGCTCAGTTCATTCATCGTCGGCCTACGAGGGTAATCATCGGGCCGTACGCAATCTTGTGTGGGGAAAGCCTGTTGGGTGGGTTCCGGTGTGTTTCGATCGGAATTCTGAGGCTTGGTTAACTGACTTACTGAAAAACTGACAGACTGACACACTATCGCCATGTTTCGAGAAATATTACATCAAGCCTGGAACTCCCTTCGCCGTCAGCCCACGCGCAGTTTCCTGACCATGCTCGGAATGGTCTGGGGCATTGTGGCCGTTACACTGCTGATTGCTTACGGCGAATCGTTTCGGGGCATCCTGGTGACGGCGTTTGACGCCTTTGGCAAGGGCGCGGTCATCGCCTGGCCGGCCACCACCAGCGAGCAGGCAGGCGGCGAACGCGCCGGCAAGCGCGTGGTTTTTGAAAAAGAAGATATCGAGCAGATCCAGGCCGACGCGGCGCTCGTGCGCACGGCGTGCCTCGAAACCGTCCGCTGGATGCCCATTGCTTACGGCGAGCGCATGACCACCACGGCCATCCGCGGCGTATGTCCGGAATACGGCGAGATGCGGCATGAACTTCCGAGCGACGGCCGGTGGATCAGCGCGGAAGACCAGGGCGAGCGCCGCCGCGTGGTCTTCATCGGCAGCGAGCTGCGCAAGAAATTGTTTGGAGAACGCCCGGTGGTGGGGGAGACCGTGGCCATCAACGGTTTGCGCTTCACGGTGATCGGCACGATGGACCGCAAGATGCAAATGAGCAACTACTTCACGAGCGACGACGAGTGCGCGTGGATTCCTTATTCCGCGGCTGCGGACCTTTGGAACACGCGCTACGCGAGCGTTATAGTTTTTGAGGCCATCGCGCCGCGCTTCGAGCCCCAGGCCATGGACCAGGTCCGCGCCGCCATCGCCAAGCGCCAGCGCTTTCTCCCCACCGATAAGCGCGCCATCCAGATGTTTGGCCGGCAGGAATTCAAACCCGTCATTGACGGCATCACGATCGGTCTCGAAGTCTTACTGGCGTTTATCGGCGCGCTCACGCTCGGCATCGGCGGCGTGGGGCTGATGAACATCATGCTGGTGTCGGTGGACGAGCGCATCCGCGAAATCGGCCTGCGGCGCGCGCTCGGCGCGCGGAAGCGGCACATCCGGGCGCAATTCCTCGCCGAAGCTTTGGTTATTACGCTCCTCGGCGGCGCTCTCGGGATGCTGGTCTCCTTCGGCCTCAGCGCGGCCGTCGGGAACCTGCCGCTCCTCGGGCCGATGTACCAAGACAGTTCCGGCAAGGGCGATATCCACCTGACGATTTCGCTTTCGACGCTCGCGGTATCGGCCGTGATCCTGATTCTGGTGGGTGTCGTGAGCGGCATGGTCCCGGCCGTCCGCGCGTCAAATCTCAATCCGGTCGAGGCACTTCGTTATGAATAGTGGCAAGTGGCAAGTGGCAAGTGGCAAGCGAACCGTGACAAGTGATGAGTGACAAGTGACGGGCAAAATCGAGCCGCGAATCAGTTCGCAGAGAGTGGGGTTTCGTCTTCTCAATTACCACTCGCCACTTGCGACTGGATCCCTTGCCACTTGCCACTAACCACTTGCCACTTTTCGACCCGGAGGAAGAACGATGCCGACAATGTTCCGAGACTTGCGATACGGAATTCGGATGCTGGCGAAGAATCCCGGTTTCACGATCGTCGCGGTCGTGACGCTGGCGCTCGGCATCGGCGCGAACACGGCGATCTTCAGCGTGGTTGACGGCATTCTGCTGAAGCCTCTGCCATATCCGCATCCCGAGGATCTCGTCGCGGTTTGGCACACCGCACCCGGCCTCAACATTAAGGACCTTGACGCGTCGCCGTCCACCTACTTCATCTATCGCGAACAGAGCCGCACGTTCGAAGACATCGGTCTCTATCAAGGAGACTCCGACAGCGTCACCGGCCTTGCGGAGCCAGAACGTGTGAGCACAGTGGATGTGACCGATGGCCTGCTTTCCGTTCTCGGAGCTTCGCCGATAATCGGGCGCCTGTTTACACGGGCCGACGATGCGCCCGACAGCCCGGACACGGTTTTGCTGACGTACGGTTATTGGCAACGCAAGTTCGGGGGCGATCGATCTGTGATCGGGCGGACGCTCAATGTGGAGGGAAAGCCGCGACAGATCATTGGGGTGCTGCCCAAAGATTTCCGCTTCCTCGATTGGGCGGACCTGGCCCTGATTCTGCCGCTGAAGTTCGAGT
>QHZO01000037.1:5268-8490 GCA_003224695.1 Acidobacteriota bacterium | reverse complement strand
TGGGTGCTGATGGGCGGGATCGGCCTGGTGCTGCTCATCGCGTGCGCGAACGTCGCGAATTTGCTTCTAGTGCGCGCCGAGGGGCGACAGCAGGAGCTCGCCATCCGCGCCGCCCTTGGCGCAAGCCGGGGCCGCCTTGCCGCGGGATTGCTCATCGAAAGTTTCCTGCTGGCGATCATCGGAAGCGCCCTGGGTCTGGCTCTCGCGTATGCCTCCTTGCGAATTCTTGTGGCCTTCGCTCCGACGGGCCTTCCGCGTCTCCAAGAAATTGCCATCAACGGCCCCATCATCTTCTTCACACTCGTTTTATCAATGGTCGTGAGCCTGCTTTTCGGTTCCGCGCCCGTATTAAAATTCGCCGGCGCGCGGCTAGTCGGCGCCTTGCGCGAAAGCGGGCGTTCCATGAGCGAAGGCCGGCATCGGCACCGCGCGCGAGGCGCGCTAGTGATCGTACAGGTCGCCTTGGCAATCGTCTTGTTAGTCAGCTCCGGGCTCATGATCCGCACCTTCCGCGCCCTGACAAAAGTCCAGCCGGGCTTCGTGGCGCCGGCGGAGGTCCAATCGTTCCGTATCTTTATTCCGGAATCAGACGTGAAGGACCCCCTGGCCGTGGTCCACATGCAGGAAAACCTGATGAACAAAATCGAAGGCATACCGGGGGTGAGCGCAGTTGCGCTGGCCAACGGAGTCCCGATGGATGGAAGCAATTGGAACGATCCAGTGTTCGCGGAGGATCGCCCTTATACCACCGGGCAGCTTCCGCTGCGCCGGTTCAAGTTCGTGGTGCCCGGATTCTTCAAGACCATGGGCACGCCGCTCCTCGCCGGCCGCGACTTCACCTGGAGCGACATCTACGACAAGCATCCCGTGGCGATTGTTTCGGAAAAAATGGCGCGCGATTATTGGAATGAACCCTCGAGAGCGCTCGGGAAGCGAGTTCGCGTCAGCACGAAGGACGATTGGCGGGAAGTCGTGGGCGTGGTCGGGGACGTTCATGACGACGGTCTGAGCTCCGAAGCGCCCTCCATCGTGTATTGGCCAATCCTGACCGAACATTTCGAAAGCGATCTCCCCGGCGCGGAAGTGCGCCGCGGAGTGGCATTCGCTGTTCGCACGCCGCGCGCCGGCTCGTCGAGCCTGATGAAAGAAATTCAGTCGGCCGTCTGGTCGGTGGACGCGAATCTCCCGCTTGCGAATGTCCACACGCTAGACTATTACTCCACACGGTCCATGGCACGGACGTCTTTCACGCTCGTCATGCTGGCTGTCGCTGGCGGCATGGCGCTCGTGCTCGGCATCGTAGGGCTCTACGGTGTGATTGCTTACTCGGTGTCGCAGCGCACGCACGAAATCGGCATCCGAGTGGCGCTCGGGGCGCAAGCGAAGGACGTGCTCGGCCTCGTAGTGGGGCAGGGAATGATGATGGCTTTGATCGGCGTGGCCATTGGGATTGGCGGCGCGCTCGGCTTGACGCGATTCCTTTCGGGATTCCTTTACGGCGTGAAGACGACTGACCCGCTTACTTTCGTTTCTGTTGCGCTTGTCCTCGTTGCTGTCGCGCTCATCGCCAGCTACATTCCCGCGCGCCGGGCGATGAAAGTGGATGCGATGGTGGCCCTGCGTTACGAGTAGGTAGGCTGAAGTGTGAACGGCAAAGAAGGAAGGCTAAAGTGAAAAGGGTTAAGGGTAAAGGATGAAGACCCGGAGTCGGGCTTGATCCTAGCTGCCATCCTTTAGCGTTAAACATTTACCCTTTACCTTTCTCCGGCCACATATATAGATCTTTGAAAGTAGCTTCCGCTCACTAAAACAGCTTTCATCCGTCATACATTTCGGTGACCCACGATTTCCCAAAATGCAGGTGGCACAAGGAGGCGTTATGAAGTCTGTTCGATGGGGCACGCTTATGTTCCTTGCTGTGTTGATAGCGGTGCCGGCGGCCGTGGCTCGCGATTGGGACGCCGTCAAAGGCTCGTTCGACCGTACTCTGACCGTCACCGGAGCGGTGGACCTGGAAGTCCGTACTGGCGCGGGCGATATCAAAGTTCACGCCGGGCCTTCGCGCCAAGTCACGATTCATGGCAAAATCCAGGCTCACAACGATGGCTCGAGCGCCGAGCAGAAGGTGAAGTACTTTGAAGACCATCCGCCCATCGAACAGGACGGCAACCATATCCACATTGGCCGTGTCGAGGACCACGAAATGACGCGCAATGTCTCCATTGACTATGAAATCGAGGTGCCGGCGGAAACCTCCCTAACCACCGCCACGGGCTCGGGCGACGTGACGGTGGAGGGCCTCGACGGGAGCGCGCGGCTTGAAAGCGGCTCCGGCAACATGACCGTTGACTCCCTCCAGGGCGACCTTCGCGTCCGAACGGGGAGCGGCGACGGCAAGGTTCGGAATGTTTCCGGCGGGCGCATCGAGCTTACGACGGGCTCGGGTGATTTCGAGGTTCGCGACGTCCATGGTTCGCTGGGGCTTCGCACCGGCTCAGGGAACATTCGGGCCGAAGGCAAGCCCACGGGCGAGTGGCGTGTCGAAACCGGGTCGGGAGAAATTCACGTGCGCGTGCCCTCCGACTTGGGATTTGATCTCGACGCGCATACCAGCTCGGGCGAAATTTCAACCGACTTGCCGGTGACGGTTACAGGAACAGTCGGTCACGGGAGCATTCGCGGCAAGGTGCGTGGCGGCGGCGTGCTGGTGGAGGTTCGCGCCGGCTCCGGCGACATCGAGATCAACTGAAGGCGGAAGATGAGATTGAAACGAATTCTTTGGATACCATCGCTCGCTCTGCTGTTCGTCCCGGTTGCGCTCTTGGGGGCGGAGGGTTCGTTTGAAAGGACACTCAAGGTGTCCGGGCCAGTCCAGCTTGAGGTCATGACAGGCTCGGGAAACATCGAGGTGCGGGCAGGCGCCGCCGGGACCGTGCGGGTGGTTGGGAGAATCAAGATGTCGAGTGGGTGGTTCGAGGGTGACCCGGAAAGCAAAGTGCGCGCTCTCGAATCCAATCCCCCCATCTCCCAAGTCGGAAACCTTATTCGCATTGGAAGGGTCGAGGACAGGGAACTGGCTCGCAACGTATCCATCAGCTACGCGATCGAGACCCCGGCCGAGACGGAACTGAAATCGAGTACGGGCTCGGGCACGTTGGGGATTTCGGGAATACAGGGGCCCGTCTCAGCGACGACCGGATCGGGAAACATGCAAGTTTCGGA
>QHZO01000037.1:2101-5237 GCA_003224695.1 Acidobacteriota bacterium | reverse complement strand
GCCACGTCTTCGCCGAAACGGGAAGCGGCACGATCCACGGAGAAGACCTTGGTGGAGGCGTGGAGGGCGGCACGGGGAGCGGTGACATTCGCCTGCGCCTTTCGGGCTGGGGACCAGTGCGGGTTGGGACCGGCTCGGGCGATGTCGACGTCCAGGGCGTGAACGGCTCGCTTTCGGTGCATACGGGAAGCGGCGACATCAAAGCCGAAGGCGAAGCCGGCGGAGACTGGAGCGTGCATACTGGTTCGGGGCGAATAACCGTGAGGCTTCCCTCCGCCGCATCCTTCGATGGTTTTTGTCGCACGAGCTCCGGGCACATTACCAGTGCGCATGCCATCGCGGTGCATGGCACAGTCGGACGTGGACAAATGCGCGGCAAGGTGGGAAAAGGCGGCGTGCTCGTGGACCTGCAGACGGCGTCGGGAAATATTCAGATTGAATAAAGCAGAAAGCAGAAAGCAGAAAGCAGAAAGCAGAAGGCAGAAGGCAGAAGGCAGAAGGCAGAAGCTTCAGTCTTCGATGTTGCAGAATTATTAAGGAACCAGTCCCAACTCACCGCTGACCACTTGCCACTTGCCACTTCCCACTTGCCACATGCCACTTGCCACTGTTTTTAAGGTCGCTTCACGGCTTGCACCACCCCTTTTCCTTCCTGAACGGTCATAAACTGATCGCAGTCCAAGTTCTTGATTTGTTCCGTCAGGCCGTTCGGCCAACGAATTTCCAGCCTCTCAACCTTCTGGTATGCCCCCAGCCCAAAATGTTGGCGAAGGTCGCTTTGGGAAATGTAGCTTCCGCCGCTCATCACTTCGCGAATTTGTTTCCTTCCCCCGGCATCGAGCGTTACGCGCGCGCCGATCGCCGACCTGTTCGACTTCGTGCCCAGCAGTTTCACCGCAAGCCAATGGTTTGAATTCGCGGCTGTGTTTTTAAGCAATGACGGCGGCTCGCCCAGGTTGACCACCAGGATTTCCACCTTTCCATCGTTGTCGAAATCGCCGAACGCGCAGCCGCGGCTGGAATGAGGTTCGAGCAGGGCAGCGCCCGAGCGCTCGGAGACCTCCTCGAAACTCCCATCGCCGAGGTTGCGAAAGACCTCGCGCGGCATTTTGAAGCGGTAATCGGGAATCGTTTTTTCGACTTCGGGATATACCGTCCCGTTGACTTCCAACAGGTCGAGCCAGCCGTCGTTGTCGAAATCGGCGAATCCCGAGCCCCAACCCACGAAGCGCGTCTCGACGGCCAATCCTGCGGCAGTGGTTACATCGTCAAAAAATTCCCCCTTCACGTTGTGGTAGAGAATGGGTGTGTCGTCGCTGAAGTGCGTGGCAAAGATATCGAGAAAACCGTCGCCGTCGTAGTCGCCGACCGCCACGCCCATGTTCGCTTGCTCCTGGCCATCGCCATTGACGGCCGCGCCCGCCTCCATCGCCACCTCGGTAAATGTTCCATCGCGGTTGTTGCGGAGCAGCAGGTTCGGCGAGGAATCGTCGGCAACGAAGAGGTCCGGCCATCCGTCGTTGTTGTAATCGAACGCCGCCGCCGTCAGGCCGTAGCGTGTGCCAGCTTTCGAAATTCCGGACTTCTCGGTTACATCCGCAAAAGTTCCGTCGCGGTTGTTGTGGTAAAGCGAGCAGGTTTCCTGCGCGAGGCCGCGTGGCCCGCAGTTCACCGGGATGCCGCGGAAGGTGCAGTATCGGTCCGGCCCGCCCGCCGTCTTCGCGATGTCAATCTGCAAGTAGCGCGAGACAAACAAATCCAAGTATCCGTCGCGGTCGTAATCCACGAAGGTGCAGCCGGTGTTGAATCGAGTCGCACGGCTCAAGAGGCCGGCGCGCGCGGTGACGTCGGTAAACGTCCCGTTGCCGTTGTTGTGGTAAAGGGCGTTCTGGCCGTAGGCGGTGAGGAAAAGGTCGTCGTGGCCGTCGTTGTCGTAGTCGCCCACGCACACGCCGTATCCCCATCCGGTGCGGACGAGGCCGGCGTCGGCCGTCACGTCGGTGAACGTCCCATCGCGATTATTGCGGTAAAGGTGGTTGGTTGGCTCCTGGCCTTTGGGGAAGCCCTCCAGGCGCGTGCCGTTCACCAGGAAGATGTCAAGCCAGCCGTCGTGGTCGTAGTCGTAGAAGGCGATCCCAGGGCCGTTCGCTTCCACAATATAGCGCTTGGCGTTGTTTTGGCCGTAGATGACCGGATGGGTCAGGCCGGCGCGCGCGGCAATGTCCGCGAATTGGACATTCCACGGCCGCCCGGAAAATTTTGGACGCGGAGCGGGCCGCACGCCGCGGCTGGCAATGCCCTGGCCAAACAAATTGCGTTGGAAACTGGTTGCAAGGCCAGATGTCGCGAGTGCTTCGAGGAAGCGTCGGCGCGTCAACTTTTGCCTGAGCCCCTTCTCGAATCTCATTCCTAAGCTCAGGCTATTCGCCTCCTTCGCGAGGTTTATCGTAACATGGGGCGCGACCGCCTGTGGCACATGCGCCGAGCACTTTTCGATGTGTGCGATAAGAGCGAGAGGCCCGCCGCTGGCTCAGCACTGAGGGGTTTTCCACACGCGTAACATCGATGCTGCCGACCCTTGGCGCGTCAGTTGGTTGCGTGTGATTGCAGGGGGAGCGCTTTGGGCGGCGGTCTACAACCTGGTTTGGGGCGTGGCTTGGTTCCTATTCATGCGCAGGGAATGGCGCGATGCATTCCGAGCCATCCATCGCCCGTTGCTTTTGACTGCGGACGTCTGGATCATATGGATATCGCTAACTTTGCCGATCGGCGCGGTCATCGTGGCGTATGCTGCCAGCCCCGCGCGCACCGTCTCTGTCCCCCAAGCTGCCCTCTATGCCGGCATAACATCGTGGCTGGTGATGACGGTGGGAATGGCAACCTGGGGCTGGCTGGATTCGCTCTCGATTCGCATCATCGTGCTGGACTCCATTGTGAACCTCGTCGCCATGGTCCTACCGGCGCCGTTCGCCGGTATGTGGAGCCCCCGCCAGCGTTAACGCGCCGTTTGCCGGTGCGGGTGGCGCATACCCCAACTTGTCGGGGTGTGCGATGGCGGGTGCCGACGCTTTCGATCAAGGCAACGGATCAATTTTCAAAACCGTCGTGTCGCCGACATGTCCCCAAGGAAGCCCTT
>QHZO01000037.1:0-2092 GCA_003224695.1 Acidobacteriota bacterium | reverse complement strand
CTCCGGGGCAAGGCTGGAAGTATTGTTCTGGGGTGTGAGGGAAGCTTGGTCATGGGTGCGTGGCGGTCAGGAAGCCGCGGCCGCCACGAACCTGGAACTGGCTTGCCGGAAGGCTATCTTCCGATTCTGATCTGAAGCTCAAAACTCAAAGGAGGAGATTCGATGAGCAAAAAACTGTTGACACTGGTGATCAGCCTGTTGGCCTGCACTTCGATGGCGTTCGGGGCCGGCAAGGCTATGGTCGGAACTGTAAGCGACAGCAATTGCGGCGCCAAGCACGCCATGGCGAGCGCGGATGCAGAGGCTTGCGTCGCCAAGTGCGTCACAGGCGGCGGGAAATATGTCCTGGTGTCCAAGGGTAAAGTTTACCAATTGGATGCTCAGGACAAGTTTGCTGATTTTGCCGGCAAGAAGGTTAAGGTGACCGGCGCGGTCAGCGGCGACGCCATTACCGTCGAGTCCGTGGAAGCGGCCGGCGGGAAGATGACGACGAAGGGCTCCTGAGCGCTTGATCTACAATGGGCAGAGTCAACTGAGGCCGTCCGAAGAGGGCGGCCTTTTTTTCTCTCGAAAGGGATTTCAGCTAACGCTCAGCCTCTGGTCGGTGCTTTAGCACCCGCCTTTGAACCAATGACGCGCAACGCGCGACGCTTGGCGTCATCGAATAACTTGAGCTTGCCAGCCCACGGGGGTTGAAGAGACGGCGAGGCCGCCGAATCTGAAGCGAACTTAAGAGGGGAAGGAGAGTGGCATGCGCAGAATAGGTTACGTCGGACTTTTGTTAGTGGTGACGGCAGGGTTGGGCTTCTCCGCGCAAAAATCCAAAACCAATCTTCGAACGTTTACGGGAACCATCAGCGATTCGATGTGCGGGCTCAAACATATGATGCCCGGGGGAGACAAGGCGTGTACGGAGGCCTGCATCAAAGAGGGCTCAAAATACGTTCTGGCGGATACGGCTCGTCAAATGGTCTATCAACTGAGCGACCAGACTAAACCCAAGTCCTTCGCCGGCGAGAAAGTAAAAATCACTGGCTCGCTGAAAGGCGATACCATTACCGTGGATTCCATCGAAGCGGCGAAATAAGCCGGCACGCGTGGCAAGCCGCGCGCGCGGCTTGCCTAAGGAATCCATTTTCGGGAAGGTGGGTATGGCTGAAGAAACAACTGCCGCAAAGGCGGCCGGGCAAACTAAGGGCTGGAAAGTGCGCCGCGTTGGGAGCGCGACGTTCGCCATTTCAAAACCCAAGCGCAGTAGGAGGAAGTTGCGCCAGATGCGGCTGAAGAACCGCCGCCGCGCGCGCTAGGGAACCCTTAAGGTTTTGGCGATGTGAGATGTAGGGGCGGCCCTTGTGGTCGCCCCCGCTCCAGGGCGGGCACAAGACCCGCCCCTACGGCCTGCGTGCCAAAGCGATGTACCACATCCTGCATACCTACGGCTATCCGTTAGTGTTCGCGGCGGTGCTTGCCGAAAACCTCGGCTTGCCCGTCCCGAGTTTCTTTGTGGTGCTTTTTGCCGCGGCGATGGGCGCCCAGGACCGATTTACCATTCCGGGCTTGCTGGCAGTCAGCCTTACAGCCGCGCTCATAGGTGACTTTGTATGGTACGGCCTCGGAAGAGTTCGAGGGCGGCCCATCCTGAGGACCCTTTGCTCGCTTTCGCTCAACGCGGACTCCTGCGTGAGCCGCACGGAAAGCCTTTTTGAACGTCACGGTCTGAAATCGCTTCTGGTGGCGAAGTTCCTCCCGGGGCTGAACACCATCGGCGCGCCGCTGGCGGGTATGCTGAAACTTTCTCCGGTTCGGTTCGGCTTGTTCGACATCGGCGGGGCGGGGCTTTGGGCCGGCGCGGCCCTGGCGTTGGGCGTGGCGTTTCGCTCTGAGCTGGATTGGCTAACCGCCTGGCTTCTGGCGTTTGGGCAGATGGGCGGGCTGATTCTGGTCTGTGTGTTTCTCGGTTGGATTGCGCTCAAATGGGTTGAGCGGCGGCGGTTCTATCAGTTGCTCGAGCGCTCGCGCGTCACCGCGGCGGAATTAAAAGAACTGATGGAGAAGGGCGAGGCTCTGGTCGTGGTGGATTTGCGCTCCTCCC
>QHZO01000254.1:810-4610 GCA_003224695.1 Acidobacteriota bacterium | reverse complement strand
GCCGCCAATGACCACGCACTCGGGGTCGAGGACGTTCACGATATTGGCGACCAGAATCCCCAGGTAGTATTGAGCCTGCGCCATCACCTCGCGCATGACGTGGTCTTTTTTCTTGAGCGCCCTCACCACGATGCTCGAGGTCATGCGCTCGCGGTTTCGAGCCTTCATGATCTCCAGCACATCGCTCTTGCGGCCCGCCTTGATGGCGGCGCGGACGTCGCGCTCCATGGCCGTGCGGCTGGCCAGAGCTTCCGCGCAGCCGCGTTTTCCGCAGGCGCAGCGCGGCCCGTCCGCCTGAATGACCACGTGACCGATTTCTCCGGCGCTTCCCCGGTTGCCCTCGTAAAGCCGCCCGCGAGAAATGATGCCCCCGCCGATTCCCGTTCCAACAAAAATCCCCACGAGCTCTTTCGTCCCCCGGCCCGCGCCGAGCGCGTGCTCGCCAACCACGCCCACGTTCACGTCGTTTTCAACCAGCACGGGAACCTGCAGGGTCTTACGGAGCTTGGCGCCGAGCGGCACGTCGCGCCAGCGGAGGTTCGGAGCCTCGAAGACGATGCCGCGCTCCGAGTCCACCGCGCCGGGCGCGCCGATGCTCACCGCGCGCACCGCTCGCATTTTGACTCCCGCCCGCTCCACCGCCTGCTCCACCACGTTCGCGATCTCGGCAATTAGTTTGTCGGGTTTTTCCTTCGGATTCGTCGGCTGCTTGTCCTCCCCGAGCACTTGATAGTCCGGCCCCACCAGCAGGGCGCGCATGCTCGTGCCGCCGAGGTCAACGCCCACAATCACGTCGCGAGGATTCGCCATGACCGAAGTTCGCCTTCCCGTCTTTCACGCGAAAGCGGGAATCCATACGTCGCGCCCATGCAACCGGCGAGATGGATTCCCGCTTTCGCGGGAATGACAGCGCCAAGCTTGCAAGTTGATGCGAAACAGTGTACCCCAACTCGCGTGCGCCGGAAACGCCCGCCGTGGGTCCTCCCTTAGCGGGTCTTTACATTCATATTTACATGGAAAGTTCGAGCGAGAACCGGGAATTTCGAGCGGAGACTCGTAAGTAGAGGCGAGGCAAGTCAAATGAGCCCGACTCTTGCTTGCCACTCGTCACTTTTCACTCGCCACTGAATTTTTGGAGCGGGAGACGGAAATCGGACCCTGCCCGCGCCTACCTGCCAAAGTCAGGGGAGGCAAGCCGCCACGTCCAGCACGGGGAATTGACCCACCATGCAAAAGAAATATTGGGTCTCGGGCGCCGAAATCCGGCGCCCTTCAACCGGATTACTTGACCCTGAATGTGGCCTAGGGGATCTCAGCCTTGGGACGTTCCCAGAATTTTCCGACACTCGGCGGCGAGCGGATCGTTTGGCGACCCGCGCGCAAACCCCGTCAGAAACTCCTGCGCAATTGCCAACGGGCTGCGGCTCAGAGCCTCCAAAGCGGTCTTACGGATCGGGAGTGCGTGGCCCGCGTCCGACACCACGCGGCCGAGCGCCTCCGTTGCACGGTCCGTATTCACCCCCGCAAGCACTCGAACGGCTTTGTCCAAAGCGGCTGACTTTTGTCCTTTGTTCTGGAGAATAAATTGCTCCACCCCTCCAACCGAGCTCTGCTCTTTGAGGAACGAAAGTTCGTCGAGCGCCAGTTCTAAGATGTGCGGATGCAAGTAGGGCAGGGCTTCGGCGAGCACTTTGGCGCTGTCCGGAGCATGGCTTTTAATGATCGCCGTTATGGCCGCCTGCTGGACCCGGCTGTCCGGATGGCGAAGGGGTCCGCTCAACAAGCGAGGCAAGTCGGGCTCACCGAGTTCTCCCACTACCATACAAGCGTTGCGCACGACGTACCAGCGCTCGTCGGAAAGTCTCGAGCGAGCCAGCTCGGTCGCTTCCGGACCCAACTGCGAAAGCAGGCGCATCAGTCGCATGCGATTGGAGGCCGAAGTTTCTTCTTCCAGGCGCCTGAAAACTTTCTCTCCCGCCGCCGGGCCCAGGCATTTCAAAAGGGTCAAAACAGTCCTCGCCCAGGCGGAGTCATTGCGTTTTTCAATGTAGAGCTCGATCAGCCGTTCGCCGGCGGCCGGGGTGAGCAGGCGGCCCAGGGCGTTCCCGCAGCAATCCGTGTGCTCCGCTTCTCTTCCGGCCATGGAGCGGCCGAGAATCGCGCCAATCCATTGGGCCTGATCAAAATCTTCGTAAGTTGAGGCAATTTGCGACGTGACAGCCAGACAGTTAACAATTTGTGGGTGGCACTCTTGGCGAACGCGCGAGGAATCGAACAGGATCGCTGAGAACCGTTCCGCAAGTTTCCGCAGGAACGGCAACGTCTGCAGCCCGGCCATGGCATTTAAGAGTTCAGGAGCCTTTTCGAGCCCGCCGCACATTACTTCCGGGGCCCGTTCCAGCGAGTCGAAATAGTGGGAAGCAAGTTCGAACGCCTCTTCAACCTTACCTTCGCCTACGATCTCTTTGAGGTAATTCACCTGACCACATCAGTCCCTGGCGAAGGCGGTCATAAACGTCGGGCGGGAGGTCTGTCTCCTCGAGGCACTTTGCGAGCTTGTTCATCCGACGATCGGCCATGCGCGTCGTTTGCAGGCCGCGCACCAAGACTCGGACCACGTCTTCTTCCACAGTGGGAGCTTCCGGTGCACGTGCGGACGTAGCCAGACGCTCGGCCGCCCAGCTGGCGGCCGCATCCTCGACGAGCTCTGTCGCGACATCGTTCGCAGAATGCCCGGCTAATTTCCGATTCCGCCCGGCGGGCAGTGACGCGAGCAGGACCTCCGGCCCCAGCTTTTCAAGCATTTGGGCAAGGGCCATGACCGCTTCCCGGGGATTGGCGTTTGCATCTGTTAGCGCGTTCCGAGCGGCCCGATTAGCGAGTTCAAGGGTCTCCTTTGGACTGCCGCTGTAGCCCGTGGGCTTTTCGATTCCCACGGTTTGCAAGAAGTCTTCGAAGCCCTGCGCTCCGCTCCCCGCTTGAGGGCCCAGAATCCCTTCGGCCATCAGGTAAGATTCCGCATCCATGGCCAACATCTTGTCTTCGCCGGCTAGGGTTCTCGCCGGCAGCACGCGCACACCCGGAATGACATTATGCTCGACGAATTTCTTGATGCCGCCCTTTTCTTCAATGAGCTTCGGTTTTGTAGCCAGAAGCGACAAGGCCCGCTTGAAGTCTCTTAAGCTGGTCCCCGTCGAAAAGGTAACGGTTGCAATGCCTCGCTTGCCAAACTCAACCTCCAATTGGCCCAGAGCAACGTCTTCCGTAAGGATGTTATTGATAAGAACGCGCTCATTCAAAAACCCAAATGTGAACTGGGGCATTTGCTTGACCAGGTTGTTCAGTAAGCTGAACGTCTGCTGGAGGGCTTTCTCCGCCGCGGGGTGGTCCGGCGTGTACATGATTACACTTTTGAAAGTCATTTGAAGGCTTCGACCGAACGCTAGTCCCTGACTCTTTAATTGCCCTTTTTCCATAATGCGAAGAGTAACCTTCTCCTGACCTTGTTCGCCTGCAGAACCTTTCGGTCTCAGCTTCCCAGTTCGAGAAAATAGAGTTCAGGCAACGCAAACCGCAGATTCGCTCCATCCCGATATACAGCCCGCCATCCTTTAGGCTCCGCCGCGAATAAACCGACCATTTTATGAGGCCAAAGATGGAGCGGGAGACGGGAATCGAACCCGCGACGTCCAGCTTGGGAAGCTGGCATTCTACCGCTGAATTACTCCCGCCCTCTTGACGCCCCTTCACTTTAGCAAATTCCAGAACCGCCAACAAGCGCCGCGCTTCCCGACGGCGGG
>QHZO01000254.1:0-776 GCA_003224695.1 Acidobacteriota bacterium | reverse complement strand
CCACGGAGTATAGCACATGACGCTCCCGTGTGCGTGACGCGTCCGCCAAGCTGAAGCCGCCTTCGAGGGAGATCAGGTCTACATCGGTGCCCCGGCAGATCGTCGGAAAGAGACGCAAACGGGCCCAAGATTCATTTTCGAGAACTCGGCGGTCTCGGACGGAAACGGTGCTCCTCGATCCACTTCAAAATCTCAGACCTCACAAAGCGCAGATTCGACTGGATGCGGACGTAAGGAAGAAGTCCCCGCTGCACATAGCCATATATCGTCTTCACGTCGATCTGTAGCATGTTCTCCACTTCCTTTGCGGTGAGGACTTCCTTGGAGCCTTGGGCCGCCTCCTCGCCGCGGGCGGCTTTTGCCTCCAATGTTTCGACGAACGTGAACAATTGCTCCGGGGTCAGGAACCGGACCCGCTTGATCTGCTCCTGGTTCAGCACGACCGAAGCCGCCTTGCTCATCCTCGCCAGCACTTTTTTGTCCGAGGATACCAGAACGATGCTCTCGAACCCTGCCGCCAAACACTTCTCGATGTTCCCAACTTCCTGTTCCGTCGTGGACGTGACCGAGATTTCGCAGGCAATCGACCGACCGCCTTTCTCCAAGGCCACATCCACGCTACCGAGCCCGTCCAGAATTCGGCGCTCAATCTCGGCTCGATAGCCTTTGCTCTCCGCCCAATTCTTGATTAGCTGCTGGAGATACTTGTGCTGCTGTCCGCCGCGGCCCGGAAGCGTCTCTGTCGGCGTCGCCGGTGCGCGCATCGCCTCCGAAGG
>QHZO01000252.1:7100-10785 GCA_003224695.1 Acidobacteriota bacterium | reverse complement strand
AGTCGGCATCGGCCCCCGGGGCAATCACGCCCTTGCGCCCTTCCAGGCCCAGAATCCGCGCGGGATTGAGGGTTGCGCAAGGGAGGCAGGCGGCGAAGCTCGCCCCGGTGGGTTGTGCCAGGTTGTGGATGGCCTCGCGAAGCGGCGTTGTGCCGCCCGCAAGCTTGCCTTCTTTGGTTCGACACACACCGCCCGCCACGCGCACCGTCGAGGTTCCAACGCGGTAAATTCCATCCGGCATGCTGGCGCCGCTGACGCCATCGCTTACCAGTATGATTCGCTCCAACCCTTTGGAGCGCACCAGAAGGCGGACGGCGGGCGGCTCAACGTGAATGCCGTCGGCGATCAACTCCGCGCTCAGCCGGTCGTCGGTCAGCGCCGCACCGAGGATGCCGGGATCATGGTGCGAAAACGGCCGCATGGCGTTGAAGCAGTGGACGGCGTGCGTCGCGCCGGCATCCAAGTCAAGAGCGCCTTCCAGCTCGGGGGCGAGGGTGAGGATTCGCGCCGTTCCCTGAGCTTGATCGAGCATGTGGGCGAATACCTCGACGGACGGTTTCCGGAGATGCGCGGCGGGGTGCGCTCCGCGAGCCTTGCCGCTCAGAAAGGGGCCCTCGAAATGCAAGCCCAGCAGTTCGGCGCCGACGGGCTGCCCGGACCGGCCTCGCGAGCTCTGGGCGGTTGTAATGATTTTTGCCAGTCCTTCGATCGCGCGGAGAGTGCGGTCCATCTTCGCGGTAACCGTCGTGGCCAGGAACGCCGTGGTGCCTTGGCGAGCCAGGTACGCGGCAACGGCTGATACCGACTCCGCCGTTCCCTCCATCAGGTCGTGGCCCGCCGCTCCGTGAATGTGGATGTCAATGAAGCCCGGGACCAGCATGCGGTCGCGATAGTCCAGAACCGTCACACCGGTTGGGGTCTTGATCTCGCTCCGCGGCCCGACGCTCGCGATGCGGTGCCCTTGGATGAGAATGGCGCCGTCGGAGATTTCCTCGTTTGGCGTGAAGATCTTTCCGGCGAGAATGACTGTCGCGGCGATCATGGCGCAACCATCCCTTCGCGTTGCTCAGGGCAAGCTTGGACGTCTCGCGCGCTTAGGGGCCCTCCCGCCCCGGCCGGAGCGCCGTGTGTATTCGGCCTGAGCCCCTCTGAGTACTGCCGCGATGTTATGGCTCTTGCCCAGGAGCCGCACGGCTTTTTCTTTCGGGACCTGCTTCCACAACATGAGGAGCGCCACGGGAAGACGTCCGCCGGATTGCCGGAGCCTGGTTCGGGCCTCCGCTCGGCTGACGCCCGCGGCGCTTTCGAGAATCTCGACGCCCCGCCGGCGCAGCTTCTGGTTGGTCATGCGAAGGTTGATCATCCAGTGGGAAAAAGTCCGGCCGAGGCGAATCATCGCGGCGGTGGAAAGCATGTTCAGCACGAGCTTGGCCGCCGTCCCCGCCTTCATGCGCGTCGAGCCTGCGACGACTTCCGGCCCCACCACGGGCACAATCGCCACATTCGCGAATGCACTGAGAGGAGCGCGAGGATTCGACGTCAGGGCAACGCGCTTAGATCCGATTCGCTTGGCATAGCGAAGTCCGCCCAGCGCGTAAGGGGTGGTGCCGCCGGCTGAAATCCCCACCAGCAGGTCCCGCCGGTTGAATCTTAGGCGCTTCAAGTCCTTGACGGCGAGCTCGGGCTTGTCCTCCACCTCTTCGACTGGCCGGACCATCGCCCGCCGGCCACCGGCCAAAACGCCGACGACTCGGGTGGTGCCAAACGTCGGGATACACTCGGCGGCGTCGAGAACTCCCAGGCGCCCGCTGGTCCCAGCTCCGAGATAAACCATGCGGCCACCGCCCGCCAGAGCCGCTGAAGCCAGCTCGACGGCGCGGGCGATTTGCGGCAAGACCTTCTTGACGGCTAGCGCGACGCGATGGTCTTCCCGGTTGATGACTTTCAGGATTTCGAGCGTCGGGTGCGTCTCAAGGTTCGTCGAGGCGGGATGGGCCCGTTCCGTGATATGCATGGTCTGGAAAGAAGGGTTAAAGGTTAAAGTATAAAGTATAAAGGTTAAAGGCTAAAGCAGAGCCAGCTCCGGGTACTGGTGTCATTTGCCGGACATGGGCGCTCCAAGGCAAAGTCATTCCCGCGAATGCGGGAATCCAGTGCGTCCAAAGCGCATTTTCAAAGACTTGCAATATGGATTCCGCCTTCGCGGGAATGACCGGCGCTTCGAAAGGGTCGCATTCGGATGACACCAGCACCGGATAAAGCAGAGCCAGCTCCGCGTAGTGAGCTAAATCTGAGTTGCTCCCTCAAATGTTCGCTTCTGAGTTCCTTCGCAGCCCCGAAAAGTAATTGCATACCAGGAAAGCTCCACCTGCCTCTCGGGCACTTCGATTCCGACTAGGAAGAGGTACTCAGTCTTTTGATCCTCACCGATGACGCTTGATATTTAGGCCCACTCTTCTCCGATTATGTGGCGAATATATTCAGGATTCCTAAGTCGTTTTGCGGTGCTCTTAAAAATGTAGGTTATTCCGACCTTCAGTTGACATCGCACTGATAGCAGCTTCCTGACTTCCAACTCAAATTCTCTACAGTCGTTCTCATGCTCTATGGCTACCAGCATGGGAGACCAAGTCTCTTGTTGCTTCGAGACGAAGACCGCATCAAGCCTCAGCGGCTCCCCGTTCCCATATTCGAGGCCCAGGTCAGAGGCTGTTTCTGCCAGCACCGACCTTTCGATTTCTTCGGGCGGGCGGAAAGTCGGCGTAGGCTGCCAGAGCATCAAGGCATTCCACAATTCCTTCCGATGAGAGTTCCAGATCTCTTTCCACCTATCCTTCGTGAAGGCGGCACGAGCCTTGTCGTGCGCCCGCAGGAAGCTCTCACAGAACGTTTTTGCGGTCAGTTCAGGTATATTGATAATCCCTCTGAAATTGTGGTGTCCTGGGCGAGCGACGACAATCCTGAGCAACACAGATCTAGCCTACTATCGCCTCCTGAGGGGGCTGTTCTTTGTTTTTCCTTCATCCTTTACCCTTCACCCTTCACCCATTACCCTTTACACTTGGCCGGACAGGCTGCTGTCCAGAAAGCGTTTGCCAGCCGCGCCGGGAGAGGTCCCAGCAGGAAGACGAAGCCGAGTGAGGCGGGCCCTAGAAGCAGCTTGCCGATTCCGAACAGGGCCATGTATACCATCACGCATCCGAGCAGCCAATCCATCAGATGATACCAACCGTCGTGGACGGGAGCGACTTCGGGAGCCAAGGCCGCAATGTGCCTCCATCCCGCAGCCGCCGGGCGAACGCGCCGGTAAAACTCCAGAAGTTTCGAATCCGGCTCGGGCTGGGTTAGGAGGGTTGCCACGACCCACGCCACCGTCGTCAGCCCGACGGTAATAAGCATGGACTTCGAGAAGACTTCCGCTTCGTTTCCGGAAAGGCGTACGACGGCATTGAGCGAAATGGAAGTCGCCGCGGCCACGCCCATGGCGACGATTTCCGACCAGGCGTTGATGCGCCACCAGAACCAGCGCAGCAGGTAGACGGCCCCCGTGCCGGCGCCGATGTTCACCAGCAAGCTCCAGCCTCCCGAAACCGTGTGCATGATGTAGGAGACGGCCGCCCCAAAGACCATCAGCGCCAGCGTCATCCATTTGGAAACCGAGACGTAATGCTTTTCGGGCTTTTGG
>QHZO01000252.1:0-7093 GCA_003224695.1 Acidobacteriota bacterium | reverse complement strand
CAATCGAGCTGCGTGGCGATGGTGGACATGTAGGCCGCCGCAAACCCCGCGAGCATCAACCCGCGCAGAGCCGGTGGCAAGTAGTCCACCCAGACCTTGATGTACCCGATTTCAGCGTCGGCGCCCGGCCGGGAAAGCTCCGGATAGAGGACCACCGCCGCGAGCGCCGTCAGGATCCATGGCCAGGGACGCAGCGCGTAATGCGCGATGTTGAACCACAGCGTGGCGCCGAGCGAATGTTTCTCGTCTTTGGCGCAAAAGATACGCTGCGCGACATAGCCGCCGCCGCCCGGCTCGGCTCCCGGATACCACACCGCCCACCAATACACACCGATGTAAATGAGAAATGTCGTCAGGGGCATCCAAGGCGAGTGGAGGTCGGGAATAAAAGAAAGGATGGACCCGGAGCCGCCATGCGCGGCCCGGCGGGCCTGGTCTACCAACAAAAGCTTTTGCTTGAGGCTCTCCATCCCGCCCACGGCTTGAACCCCGTAGTAAGCCAGGATAATCACCATGGTCATCTTCAGGACAAACTGGATCAAGTCAGTCCACAGAACTCCCCAGAGGCCCGAGATCGAGGTGTAGGCGGCCGTGATGGCCATGCAGATGATGACCGTCCAGAATTTTGGGACGTTCAACGCCGTGCCCAAGATTTTTTCCATGGCCAGGTTTACCCAGCCCAGGATGATGCAGTTCATCATGATGCCGAAGTAGAGCGCGCGAAAGCCCCGCAGGAAGGCGGCAGGCTTGCCGGCGTAGCGGAGCTCCACCAGCTCCACGTCCGTAATGATCTCGGCGCGGCGCCACAGGCGGGCGAAAAAGAAAACCGTCATCATGCCGCTGAACAGGAAGCTCCACCAGAACCAGTTGGCCGCGATGCCGTACTTCGCCACTTGGCCCGTGACCCAAAGCGGCGTGTCGGCTGCAAACGTGGTGGCGACCATCGAGGTGCCGGCAAGCCACCAGGTCACTTGCCGCCCGGAAACGAAAAAGTCGCTGGTTGAAGCGCTGGCCTTCTTGCGAAAATAAAGGCCGATGAGCAGGTTGACGAGGAAATAGGCCCCGACCACGAGCCAGTCTGTGAAGGTGATCTTCATGGCGAATTCGGCCGCATCCTCGGCGCCTGTCCGTCCGCCGACGTCCGCTGACGGATTGACAGACAAGGAGCGCCAGTATATAGCAAAAGCTTGCGGAAGTAGCGGCGAGTTTAACTCGCCACGTGGCGGCTTAAAGTCGCCTCTACGTCAAACCACTACCCGCCCGCAGATGGAGGTGTGACGATTCGATTTCGGCTTTGGACCTTCGCTCTCCCCTTATTGATTTTGATTTCCTGCATGCCCTTTGCTCCTTGGGCTGTTTTCCCACATTCAGCCCCACAGAAGGGAACTCAAAGCGGCCTGGAAGCGATTGCGCCGCTGGTTGAAGAGGCTATTCGCGAGGGGAAATGCCCGGGCGCGGTCGTGATGGTCGGGCACCAGGGTAAAGTGATCTATCGCCGGGCGTTCGGCCACCGCGCGCTGGTTCCGGAAAAACTGCCGATGGAAGTGGATACGATCTTCGATATGGCTTCGCTCACCAAAGTCATCGCCACCACCACGGCCGTCATGCAATTGGTCGAGCAAGGACGGATTCGGCTGGAGGACACGGCGGGGGAATACTGGCCGGAGTTCAGGGCGAATGGAAAGGAAGAGATCACGATCCGCGAATTGATGACGCACTACTCGGGGCTCGCGCCCGACTTGCCGCTCGAGCCTTCGTGGTCCGGATACGAGACGGCCATGCGGCTGATCGCCGAACAAAAACCCGTCGCCCCGCCCGGCACGCGCTTCATCTATAGCGACATCAATTTTGAGACGCTTGGGGAAATCGTCCATCGCGTCTCTGGAGAGCCGCTGGATGTTTACGCGACGGAGCACATTTTTCAGCCGCTTGGGATGAAAGATACGATGTTCAAGCCGCCCGCTTCGCTTCGTCCGCGAATCGCGCCGACGCAATATCAAAATGGCACGAGCGGAAAAATGCTGTGGGGCGAAGTCCACGACCCAACAGCCTATAACATGGGCGGCGTCTCGGGGCACGCCGGCTTGTTCTCCACGGCCGACGACTTCTCGATCTTCGCGCAGATGATTCTGGGTCAGGGCGCGTATCGGGGCGTCCGAATTCTCAGTCCGCTTTCAGTGGAGAAGATGACTTCGCCCGCTTCGCCCCCGGGGAAAATCGCCGTGCGCGGCCTCGGATGGGACATTGACTCGCCGTTTTCTTCCAATCGCGGCGAGCTCTTTCCTGTGGGCTCGTTCGGCCACACGGGTTTCACGGGCACTTCGATTTGGATTGACCCCGCCTCCGAAACTTACGTCATCATTTTGACCAATGCGGTCCATCCCGCAGGAAAGGGGAAGGTCGTCGCGCTGCGGTCGAAGATCGCAACCATTGTCGCTGCCGCGGTCGGCGCCGAGCACAAAAAAAACGCGTCCTCGGAAATCGGCCCGCTGACCGGCAATGCCGAGCTCGAGCGCAGTTACCGAGTCCCGCCGGCGCGCAACGGCAAAGTACAAACCGGAATTGATGTTCTGGAGGCCGAAAACTTTCGGCCGCTCTCGGGCCTCCGCGTCGGGCTCATCACGAACTATTCGGGCCGGGACTCCCAGGGTCAGCGCACGATTGATTTATTGCGCAAAGCCGCAGGTGTCCATCTCGCGGCCATTTTCAGCCCTGAACACGGCCTCTTCGGCAAGGCCGACGAGAGCGTGCCTTCTACGAGGGATCCCGCAAGCGGGCTGCCCGTTTACAGTTTGTTTGGAGAAACGCAGCGGCCCACTGACGCGATGCTTTCGGGTCTTGACGCGCTGGTCTACGACATCCAGGATGCCGGGGTGCGCTTTTACACCTTTGTAACGACGCTTGGCTACACGATGGAAGCGGCGGCGAAAAAGGGAATGCAATTTTTTGTTCTCGACCGCCCCAATCCCATCACCGGGCTGAGCGTGGAAGGACCCATGCTCGACCCTGACCTGGTTTCTTTCGTCGCCTATTTCCCCTTGCCCGTGCGGCACGGGATGACGGTGGGGGAGCTCGCGGAAATGTTCAATCAGCAAGAGCGCCTCGGCCTGAAGCTTCACGTCATCAAGATGAGCGGCTGGGAACGAAGCGACTGGTTTGACGAGACGGGCATGGAGTGGGTCAATCCCTCGCCCAACTTGCGAAATTTGACTGAGGCCGCGCTCTATCCCGGCGTGGGCATGATCGAGGGCACGAACTTGAGCGTGGGCCGTGGCACGGACACGCCCTTCGAGATCCTCGGGGCTCCATGGATAGACGCACGGAAGCTCGCGGATTATCTCAACTCGCGCGAGATTCAGGGCGTGCGCTTTGTCGCGCTCGATTTCACGCCCGCCAGCAACAAATTCGAGGGTCAGGTCTGCCACGGCGTGAACATGATTCTCCTCGACCGGCAGGCGCTCGACTCACCGGAAATGGGCGCGGAGCTCGCCGCCGCCCTCCACAAACTTTTTCCAAAAGATTTCGAGCTCGATAAGACCCTCGCGCTGGTGGGCTCGCGCCAAGTCCTCGAAGGCATTCGCGCCGGCGCCGATCCTCGAACCCTGGCGCTTCACTGGGAAGTGGAGCTTGAAAAGTTTCGCAGGGTTCGAGAGCATTACCTGCTTTACTGAACCCGCAGTTTATGCGGTGGGCGCTCCTTCGCGCGCCCCTCCTCCAACCCGCCGATAGTTTCAAAGCTTCAAGACCGATGCGAACTCTCTGGGAGAAACGATCGCTACGTCCTTGTAATTATGAAGCCGAAGCAGATCACCGACATCTCCAGTTACCAGGTAATCGGCCCGGCCAGCATCCGCCGTCGCAAGAAACTTGTTGTCATCGGGATCGCTCGGCACGCGCACGTCCGGAAGGGCGATCACTAGCTCTGCAATATCCCACAGTATAAAAGACACATCGAAAATGCGATCTCCTAACCCATACCGGTCGCGGATGGTTGGGCGGTTTATAACCCCGATGATCTCCTCGTTGATCGGCGGGCTGGATACCAGAGTAAACCGCTCTGACCGGAGGGCTCGGAGAATGGCGGCGGGCAGGCCCCTGGGGCTGATTAGTCCGGACACAAACACGTTGGTGTCAAGCACGGCCCGTGGCTTAGCGGCCACGGCGGGCCTCGGAAATAGCCCTTAAGATGTCAGTTTGCACTTGCCTGGGTTTGACCTTCCGATTCTGCTTCCAAATCTCCTCAATGGCTTTCCAGGGATCGTACTTCCTCAGGGCTTTGCGCGCCAGGATCGCTTCCAGGCAGAGCTGGTTGATGGAACGGCCGCTTTCATACGCTTCACGCGCCAGGTCCTTGTGGAGTTCGGACGGCACGCGGATGAGAATTCTGCCGGCATAATTCCGCATTCGAATCACCTCTTCAAAATAATATCTTACTATCATGCTATTGGCTTGAGCCTCGAAAACGCCTTGTTCGGCTCCCGCCAGGTCGTGGAAGGCATTCGCGCCGGAAACGACCCGCGGACGCTGGCGCTCCATTGGGAAGCGCCGCTTGAAAAGTTCCGAAAGATTCGGGAGCGCTACCTGCTATATTGAACGAGGTCGTGCATGTCCCAGAAAGCGTTTTCCAGATGTCTGCGAGCGACGAGGCTGAATCGCAGACATCGAAACGCGATGTCCGCGCCACCCGCGGGGCAAACTGCTGAGAAGGGGTGTCGCCCGTTACGCAGCCTGGGCGTTCAAGTTGTCGCATAAGGCCTTCATGATGGCAGAAGTCAAAGCCGGAAGAACCGACGATCCGCGCTTCATCGAACTGCTCAATGCTCTGGTGCGAGGACTGATTAGCCGTCACGCACCTGATCAACTCTGGATCATCCAAATCGACAATTGCTTCGACCACAAGTGGCTTAGATTTTCCGGCACGATATCGTTTGGTAAAGGCGTAAAACTGGGAGATTGGCAATCCAAGGTCATCTTCCCCCCTTTCAGTCCGAAAAGAGTCGTGGGCCAGCGGTCGTACTTGCGAGCTGGCGATCACTACACAGAGGCAGCTCTTCCGGTTCTGCCTCATCCCACCGAGCGACAACCGAGCAGGCTGAATCTCCATCGGCGCGTTCAGGAGTTTAGCCACTCTGCCTGTTTCGTGTGGTATAGCGGGAACACTCTAGCGAACGGCCGGGGAAGCGTGATGGTGTACAGCGTTGCGGCTGATAGAGTTGAATGCTGGTTCGCTGCTTTCAATCAGAAGAATGGGTGGAAGTTGCGTGTGGCCAGAGGCGCCAGCGCAAACGACATTCAGCAACTGCTGAACTCAAAATAATCCCGTGGGTGGAGCAGACATCGTTTTTCAAATGTCTGCAGGCGACGAGGGTGAATCGCAGACATCCAAAGGCGATGTCTGCGCCGCCCGCGGAGGCGCAGCTCACCCTTCTCTCCCTCCAGTTTCTTGACATCGCCGACGCCCGTTTCGGCGAAGCGGTGAAGACCCGCAAAAATGCGCAGAGCGGTAGGAACGTCCAGACGGCGTACGTCAGCGCGGGCCTGTGCGGTGAAGGCGATTCTCTTCACCGGCTGAGCCTCACTCCGAATCCTTGAAGTCCTTCACATCCTTAGGGGTAAGGCCGCGGTCGGCTAACACATCTTCGAAAGGAATTGGCTTGTGGTGCTTCAGCCATTCGGTGGCTTCAGCTACAGCTTCGCGCTCCGTCTGTGTCTCCGGCTCGTCATCGGCCGGCGCATTGGCAATCGCGCGGGAAACCGGATCGAGCATTACTTTGAGAAGACTTCGAACGGCGGCCAACTGGCTCGGCGCAAGCCGATCCACAAGGGAGTGGACTTCTTGCCGTTCAATGGTCATATTTTTTTCTCAGTGTTCGGTCTCGCTCCCGGGGTGCGCCGGGCGCGCCACCCTGCGCGACGATTCGGACAGGCCCCATACTTCTATTATACCAAAACATTGCCAATGGATGCTTTTCATTTGGGACTACCAGCCTCGGCGTTCCTTCCTTACCTCGGGCTTAGCGGCTCGAAAATCAACCGCTGGTAACTCGCTGGGTTCCCGAAATTCAATTGGAACAGGTGGTCGGCCTTTGACCGGAAGATGATGCGCGAGATTTCTTCTTCCTCGCCCTGCGCCGCGGCCGGGACGGGAAAGGCTTTTTGCGCCGCCACGCCGACACCGACCTCGTATCCAGGGCGAAAGGGCCCGCCGTCGAACCACGCTGCCGGAAACGCGATGTCTCCTGAGAAACCTTTCGCAGTCTTTTTCCATGCGCTGCGAATCTCTTTATTGAAGTCCCGCGGGAGGGGCCGAGGCGGCAGATAGTCCTGCTCGGAGAAGACGCTCGGCGGAACGTGGCCAAAATCGCCGGGGCTGACGAGCAGCCGGTACTCGTCGCCGTCGGCTTCGTGGCGGTTGAAATTCTTGCGGAAAGCCGTCTCCAGAAGCAGAATCACGGCGTCCCCCTTGGCGATATCTCTGCCGGTGAAGGGCGTGTTGG
This sequence comes from Acidobacteriota bacterium, assembly GCA_003224695.1. Taxonomy (GTDB): domain Bacteria; phylum Acidobacteriota; class Terriglobia; order UBA7540; family UBA7540; genus Gp13-AA74. The sequence goes on along the minus strand of QHZO01000252.1, from coordinate 596 downwards.
GGTCGGAATCACTTGCATCCACGCCGACGTAAAAATTATCGGCATCCCAGCCCAGAGCGTAGCGCACGGAGAATTGCTCGGGACCGCGCCACAGCCCTCCTCCCGCGAAAATCTGGTTTCGATTGCGCATTTCATAGACTGCGCCAGTCGCCCATTTGCCGAAATCGCCGTCAAGCTGGAATCCCGCCTGGACGCGCGAGGCCCGGAGCGTGTCGTAGTCGGCCCGCCACTTGAGTATCCCGCGGGGCTGGTGCTCGAACGCCGGGTCCTTCATGACTTCGGCGATCCGTTCCCGCAGTTTGGCAGGGATGGGCGCGAATTCTCGAGCGATTTCGCGGTCGGCAGGTTTTCGGCGAAGCAATCGAGCCGCGCGCTCGAGCTCGGCCGCGCGCCTTTGTTGGTTTGAAACGTTGAAGGGCTCTCGGGACTCCACAAAGAGCGGTTTGAAAATGTTCTCGTCCCACCAGTAGTCGCCAAACGTTTTCAAGAACAAGCCGAGGTCTCTCGTGCCGCTCTTGCCATATTGCTCGGTGACGGCGCGGGCGAGCGCCGCCTGGGGCTTGTAGGCCCCGGAGTTCCACAGATACTCGGCAATC
>QHZO01000251.1:7124-10371 GCA_003224695.1 Acidobacteriota bacterium | reverse complement strand
TCCGGTGTTCCACAAGGCCATGAAGTCGCGCTCCAGCGCGTTTTCGTCGTAGGGTTCGCCCGCGTGGGTGAAAATGCGGGCGCGCGAGGTCGAGGCGGGGATGCGCCGATTCCCGCGGAAAATAATGTCCTCAATCACCGGAGGCGCGTTGGGCGCCTCGGCCTTGGGTTTTTCAGTCTTGGCTGGGGGGGCTTGAGGGTTCTCGAGCTTAAGCGGCCCGGGCGGCGGATTCTTGGGTTTTTCCTGCTGCGCAGGCGGCGGATTCTCGAGCTTCAAAGCCGGCTGCGTAGCCTCGGGCTTCTTTTCGGCTGGGGCCGGCTTTTCCTCGGACTTCTTCTTTTCCGGTTCTTGAGAGGGTTCCTGGCTCAGGGCGCCTTGGGCGGCGAAAAGTGCGAACAGGATCGTGACTGCGAGTAATCGCAGGCGGCAAGAACGATGCCCGCGGCTTCGAAGCTCATCCTTCCGAGGAGACACTCAACCCCCAACCTGCTTTATCGAACTAAGAAGGTGCGATGCCGTCGCGGCGTCAGCGGTTGGCTGAGCCGCGCCGGGAATTGGGCCTCTGGCTCTCGGAAGCCACGCCCCTCCTCCATGGCGACCTTGCGCGGTTCGACTTCGCTGGCCGCCCTGAGCTTGTCGAAGGGTAGGCGTGCCGGGCGTGTCGGGCGGGACGAATGCAGACGATTGATTTAATGCGAAAGCGGTGAAGCTCCAACCAGCTTATCGTTGACTGAACGGTAGTAGAGAGATTCGTTCGTGACGATTACTTCCAGGACCGAAGGCGTCTGAATCTCGCCCTGGATCAGCGCCTCCGAAAGCGGATCCTCGATGTATTTTTGCAGGGCGCGCCGCAGCGGCCGCGCTCCATAGGAGCGGTCGTTGCAGGTCTTTTCGAGAATCCAGCGGCCGGCCTCCGGAGCCAGCGTGATGGAAATGTTCTTCTGCGCCAGATTCTGGTTGGTCAGTCCCACCAGCAAATCAATGATCTGCAGCAGGTCGCCGTCGCTGAGCGCATTGAAGACAATGACTTCATCGAGCCGGTTCAGGAACTCGGGATTGAAGAGGCGCTTGACTTCGCTCATGACCAGGTCTTCGATCTTCTTGTCTGACGCCGCATCGTTCGCGGATTGAAATCCCAGGTTGGTGCGCCGCTCCAAATAGCGCGCCCCGATGTTCGAGGTCATGGTGACAATCGTATTCTACCGTCCTCGAAGACCTGAAGCAGGATGTTGAAGATGTCGGGGTGGGCCTTCTCGATTTCATCGAGCAGGATCACGGAATAAGGTGAGCGCCGCACACGCTCCGTCATCTGCCCGCCCTCCTCATAGCCCACGTAGCCGGGCGGTGAGCCGATGAGCTTCGAAACGGAGTGCTTCTCCATGAATTCCGACATATCGAAGCGGATCAGCGCGCGTTCGCTCCCGAACAGAAAGGCTGCGAGCGACCGCGCCATTTCGGTTTTCCCCACACCGGTGGGGCCCAAGAACAGGAACGACCCTACGGGCCGGCCCGGAGCCTTCAGCCCTGCGCGCGAGCGGCGGATGGCGCGTGCCAGCGCGGAGATGGCGCGGTCCTGGCTGATGATGCGCTTGTGCAGCTCCTCCTCGATGCGCAGGAGCTTTGACATTTCCTCTTCTTTGATCGCCATCACCGGCACGCCCGTCCAGCGCGAGACGACTTCTTCGATATCTTCTTTACTGACCACGCCCATCGCGGTCTCATCAATGTTGTACTTTTCACGCAGCAGGCGCAGGTTCTCGCGCTCCTTGCGCTCTTCGTCCGAGTAGAATCGCGCCTTCTCAAATTCGTGGTTGGCGATGGCGTTCTCCATGCGATGGACCACGAACTTGATACGCTTCTGCACGTCAATCATTTCCTCGGGCAAGGAGCTTTGCCGCAGCTTGACGCGCGCGCCCGCTTCGTCAATCAAGTCCACGGCCTTGTCGGGAAGGTAGCGGTCCGGAATGTAGCGGTTCGAGTGATACACCGCGCCGGTCAGAGCGTCGTCAGTGTAGGTGACGGCGTGGAACTTTTCGTAGCGGTCCTTGATGCCAAAAAGTATCTTGATGGCTTCCTGCTCGGTGGGCGGGGGCACCTTGACGGCTTGGAACCGCCGCTCGAGCGAGCGGTCCTTCTCGATCGACTTGCGGTATTCGGCGGGCGTGGTGGCGCCGATGCACTGGATTTCGCCGCGCGAAAGCGCCGGTTTCAAAATGTTCGCGGCATCGAGCGAACCTTCCGCCGAGCCCGCGCCGACCAGCGTATGCAGCTCGTCAATGAAGATGATGGCGTTTTGCGCGTCCATCAGCTCCTTCATGATGGTTTTCAGCCGCTCTTCGAATTGCCCGCGGTATTTCGTTCCCGCCACGATCAGCGAAAGGTCAAGGGCCAGGATGCGTTTGTCGGAGAGGCAAGACGGAACGTCGCCGTCGGCGATGCGCTGCGCAAGCCCTTCGACGATGGCGGTTTTGCCCACGCCCGGGTCGCCGATGAGCACGGGATTGTTCTTGGTCCGCCGGCAAAGGATCTGCACCAGGCGTTCGAGCTCGCGCTCGCGCCCGATCAGAGGATCGAGCTGGCTCTCCAAGGCCGCCTGCGTCAAGTCGCGGCTGAATTCCGTGAGCAGCGACGTTTCTTTGGCCCGGTTGGAAGGCGCCTTTTCGCTCGACCGGCGGCTTAACTCTTCGCGAAGCGTGGAGAGGCGCAGCCCGCGCTCGTGGAGAATTTCCGCGGCAAACGACTTTTCCTCCCGCAGCAAACCGAGTAAGAGGTGCTCGGTCCCGATGTGCTTGTGCGAAAGCCGCTCGGCTTCCTCGGCGGCGTACTGCAGCACGCGCTTGCACTCCGGGCTGAGGGGAAGGTCCACCGACGTCGAAACCTTGTCGCGGATCGTTGTGCGGCCTTCAATCTGTTTGCGAATGGATTCGATGGAGGCGTGGGAGCGGAGAAAGCGGTTGGTCAGTTGCTTGTCTTCGCGCAGCAGGCCAAGCAGCAGGTGCTCCGTCTCAATATAAGGGCTGCCGAATTGACTGGCTTCGTAGCGAGCAAAGAATATGACGCGGCGTGCCTTTTCCGTATATCTCTCGAACATAGCTCCTCAGTTCATCGTGCGGCCTCTCCACTTCACTCAAGCGCTTCCGATCGGGAAGGGAGGGGGTTCAAGAACTCGTGGAACTACACTCTCAATCAGTCTGCCATCCGCCAGGTGCAGTTTCCGTTGCGCGCGGCCCGCCAACTGCGAATTGTG
>QHZO01000251.1:6322-7104 GCA_003224695.1 Acidobacteriota bacterium | reverse complement strand
CTCCATCACACGTTCCGCGTTCCGAGCATCCAGATTGCCCGTCGGTTCATCGGCCACCAGCAGCGTCGGCCGATTCGCCAGCGCCCGGGCCAGCGCTACGCGCTGTTGCTCTCCGCCGGAAAGCTCGCCGGCCCGCCGGTCGCCTCGGCCGGCCAGCCCGACTTCCGCCAGCAGCTCCTCGGCCCGCCGCCTCGCCCCCGCGTAATCTTCTCCGCCAACGAGGTTCGGCAGCAGGACGTTCTCCGCGGCGGTGAATTCCGGCAGTAGGTAGTGCATCTGCCAAACAAAACCCACGTGCCGGTTCCGGTAAGCAGCCTGCTGAAACCTCGAAAAGCCGCTCAACGGCTTACCTTGAAAGTATACCTCACCGCGCGTCGGAGTGTCTAGCGCCGCGACAAGGTGCAACAGCGTGGTCTTGCCCGCTCCCGACTCGCCCACCAGCGCCACGAACTCGCCTTCCTGAATTTCAAATTTCAAATCCTCGAACACCACTACCTCTTCCGCCCCGGAACGATAAACCTTCGTGAGGTTTTCCACTCTCAGCATCGTTTGCAGCCTGCCCGCCATTATAACCGCAGGCGGCTTTGTGGGGAGTCATGGATAGCCGCCGGGGCCAAAATCGCGCGCAGCGGGGGTCTGCACACCTTGAATGAGCCCGAGTAACCGCAATGCGCACGATACGTTCGGCGAGAAGCGGCACGAATTCATTAAACATGAATAGATCCTCCTTTGGATTTGGATGGTGTTGCCTCAAAAAGAAAATGCACAGTGCCGGTGCTGGT
>QHZO01000251.1:5619-6257 GCA_003224695.1 Acidobacteriota bacterium | reverse complement strand
TGACATCCACTTAGGACCGGCGCTATGGTGTGTTTGAACGTGTTCAAATGTCTCGCGAAAGGAGGCTAGTTCATGTACATCGTCGGATGCTACTTCACCTACCTCGTCATCAGTCTCGTGGTCACCGTTTGGGTGGCGCACACGCTGCACAAGAACGGCAGGGTTTTTCTGGTTGACGCTTTCCACGGGGACACCACCCTGGCCGATTCTGTAAACCATCTCCTGGTCGTGGGCTTCTATCTGATCAATGTCGGATACGTGTCCATGAAGCTTCGATCGGACGTTACGCTTGCGAGCCTGCGGCAGGCCATTGAGCTTGTCAGCGGCAAGATTGGGATTGTCCTGCTTGTTTTGGGGGCGATGCACTTCTTCAACCTTTTCGTGCTCTCCCGAGTCAGAAAACGGGCCCGGGAGGCTGGCCGCCCGGCCCCCAACAGCAGCCGCGCCATCGCCCCGAACCCCAGCGTACAATCATGGCTGGACCCTTCATCGAGAGAGAAGTAGACGGGCAGTTTGACAAATGCTGGCCAACCTTGGGGAGGCGAGGGTTCCGGCCGCCAGGCGAGAATGGGAGCTGCCATGACTTCAAACAGACTATCAAAAAGAGGCGATTCGGCGGAGACCCGAACGCGCATCCT
>QHZO01000251.1:2247-5574 GCA_003224695.1 Acidobacteriota bacterium | reverse complement strand
GCCTTCTATGAACAGGCTCAGGAGGAATTGACGCCGCGGCTCGCGGAAGCGCGAGGCGCGAAGAGTCTTGAACGCCGGTTGTCCGCTTTGCTGGAAGTAAAGTTTAGGTATTTCCAGCCCAACCGCAGCTTGCTCGCGGCGCTCTCGTATCACATCGATCCCAGCCACCCGTTATCCCCTTTCAGTGACGAGACCAAGCTGATCCGCGACAAGGATATTGAGCACTTCGTGCAGGCACTGGAAAGCTCCAACGTCCGGGTTCCGCCGGACCTGAAACCGCACCTTCCTCGATTGCTGTGGCTTTACCAGATGGGCCTGATGCTGTTTTGGGTGTACGACTCCTCCCAGGAACAAGTCAAGACAAAGCGATTGGTGGAAGAGAGCCTCACTATCCTCGTGCTTCTTATTAAATTCGCCAGCTTCCCACTGCTCCGGCCGATTCGCAAGCGCGTGGTCAACTTGCTCCTCGCCGTTAGCGGCGAGCCATCCTCGCCAAACTTGAGGGAGGAGACATGACCATGAAAAAGGTCGTAGTTGCCGGTGGGACCGGGTTCCTGGGGAGATCGCTTTCCACCCATTTGACTGCGCGTGGCTACCAGCCGGTGATTCTCACGCGCTCACCGAAAACAACTAATGACATCCGCGAAATTGTGTGGGATGGACTCACGCCGGGTGATTGGGTGCACGAATTGGAAGGTGCAGTGGCGGTCGTCAACTTAGCCGGGCGATCGGTCGATTGCCGATACCATGAGCGAAACCGGCGATTGATCATGGAGTCGCGCGTTAATTCGACGCGGGTCATCGGAGAGGCAATCGCGAAATGCAAAACACCTCCGCCCGTTTGGCTGAACGCCAGCACGGCCACTATTTACAAGCACACCTTCGGTCCGCCATGGAATGAGTCGGGAGAAATCCGCGGCACAAGCGAAGCCAAGGATGAATTTTCCGTCGAAGTGGCGACCGCTTGGGAACGGACGCTGAATGAAGCGCAAACACCGTTGACACGAAAGGTGGCCATGCGCTCGGCGCTGGTCCTGGGAGCAGAAAAGAACAGTGTATTCCCGGTGCTGAGGAGGCTCGCGCGTTTGGGGCTGGGCGGGAAAATGGGCGACGGTAGACAATTCGTATCATGGATTCACCAAACAGACTTCTGTCGCGCCGTTGAGTGGCTGATTGCTAAGGAAAACTTCAACGGGCCGGTCAACATCGCAGCACCTCACCCCGTCACAAACCGGGAAATGATGGAAACGTTCCGCGAAATTTGCGGCGTGCCGGTAGGGTTGCCAGCGGCGAGATGGATGCTGGAAGTGGGGGCATTCGTTCTGCGAACGGAAACCGAGTTGGTCATCAAAAGCCGCCACGTCACGCCCCAACGGCTCATCGAATCCGGATTCGCGTTTCAGTTCCCGTGCCTTCGGCAGGCGCTCAAAGATTTGCAAAACGACACGTTGGGTAAATGGAATGCAGATAGCAAATAAGGCCCACGTTCGCGCCGTCGGCGGGCCAAGTGCGGGTAGCGGATAGCGCATCTGTTAGTTCGCCGGCGGCCTACCCCGATCACAGGTTCAGGGTTTTCTGCGCACATTGGTCTGGGACTCCGTCGAGACTTCGATGCCTGGAACGTTCGCATTTGTCCCAAAGGCGTTGGCGCGCGCCTGGACGCGCGTGGAGTCCGACACCAGATACACCCGCGCAACAGATTGGCATGTGGGACGGTTCGGGTAGTCCCCCCGTTCGCGGCGCTCTGCTTTTGCCTGCCTCTGTTATTGATCGAGCCATTGAGTGATTGGCCGATCGAAAGGATATTCGAGGATGAACTCTCTTCCGCTCTTTCCCCTTTCACCCAATCACCCGATCGCTTGTTCTGTTCACTGTTCACTCATCACTCTTCACTGCTCTATTCGTAGCGGAGGATTTCAGCGGGGTTCAAGCGCGCGGCGGCGAGCGAGGGGTAGAGTGTGGCCAGAAAGCTGATGGCCAGGGCGGCCGCGGCGATCCAGACACCGTCCCAGGCGCGGGCGTGGAAGGGAACGAACGCCAGCGCGTAAACCTCGGCCTGCAAGCGAACCAAATGATAGGTATCGCCGAGCCAGGACACGCCGTAGCCGAAAATCAGCCCGCGCGCGGTACCCACGGCGGCGATGAGCAACCCGTGGAGCGTGAAGACGGCGCCGATTTGCCGCTCCGTGGCGCCCATCGAGCGCAGCACCGCGATGTCGCGGCTCTTGTCCATCACCATCATGGCCAGCGTGATAAAAATGTTGAGCGCGGCCACGACCACGATCAGACCGATGGTGAGGATCGTGACCAACCGTTCGAGTTTCAAGGCGCTAAACAGCGACCGGTTCTGCTCCATCCAGGTGGTGGTGTCAAAGCCCGCGCCCGCGGCCTGGCGAATCGCTTCGGCGACCGAATCAGCCTGGTAAATATCATCAAGCTTGAATTCGATAACTGAGGCGATGTTCGGAAGGTCGAAGAGACGTTGTGCGGCGCCAAGGCTTGTAAACGTCCAGGTGGCATCGAAGTCGTAGAAGCCGGAATCAAAAATGGCGACCACGCGGAAGTGGCGGAACTTGGGGACAATTCCGAAAGGCGTGACGGTGCCTTGCGGGCTGGTTACCAGCACCGTGTCTCCGACGAATACGCCGAGCGAGCCGGCGAGCTCCTTGCCGATCACAATCGGGTCGGCGTCTGCGTAAGTTCGGCTGAGACCTTCGAGTGAGCCTTTGCGAAGGCGGCCGAGCAAGTCGCCCACTTTGACTTCGCGCGCCGAGTCAACGCCCTTGAGGACAACTCCTTGCGCGCGCGAGCGGCTGGAGATGAGCACTTCCTCGTAAAGCGCGGGAGCCGAGGCCACCACGTGCGGCAGGCGGGCCAGCCGCTCTGCCAGCGCGTCGTAGCTGCGGATGCCGTCGTTCGCGCTCCGCACCAGATTGATGTTCGACGTGGCGCCGAGCAGCCGCTGTTCCAGGTCTTCGCGAAAGCCGTTGTTGACCGCCAGCGCCACCACCAGCGCGCAAACACCCGCCATCACCCCGAGCACGGAAATCGCTGTGACGATCGAAATCGCCGCCTGGCGCCGCTTGGCCTTGAGGTATCGAAGAGCCACGAAGAGCTCAAATCGCATGATGGAGTCTGGCCCGTCGTGGAAATGCGGGCTAGCTGCGGTCGGCTTTGGGGGAAGCTGGTTGCTCCAATTGGCCCGCGGCTTTGATCAGGACCCGGAGTGCTTGGTTTACCGATTCCGAGTCGGGGAACCGAGCGGCCACGTCGGGCTCAAGCAGCACGACGTTTGTCCCCTCTTTGTATTGTTTGTAGTACTTGCCC
>QHZO01000251.1:0-2092 GCA_003224695.1 Acidobacteriota bacterium | reverse complement strand
TCTTCCTCGTGCGAATGGTCTGGGTCGTCAATCGTGACTGCCCGTGGGTCACCAAACACCGTCGCGGCTTCTTTGAAAGAGACTCCGTGCTTTGCAAGGTTTTTCCTTGCCTTCTCGGAGTCCCATACAAACCGCACGATAGCAGACTACCACGAGAGGAATACAGACTCTACTGGCGACCATCCCCCACGTCAAAAGGCCTGAAGGGCAAGGCCCGTAACCCGCCGCTCCGGCTTTTGGGGGGCACAGACGTTTGAGGTTTTCGATTCTAACCAAGAAATCCCTAAATATCCGGCCTTCTTAGCCTCTTTTTTCTTGACAAAGGCTTGAATCGCCCGTATTTAGGGATTTGGAGATTGAAGGAGGCAATAGATAACATTCTCTGATTAATATTCACCTTGTTAGGCGAGGTTACCACGCAAATAAATGCCACTCGCCGGAAACCCGGAGACGGGCCAACGCGCGGAGCAGGCTTAGTCGGATTAAGGCTTTGCCTAATGTGGCTTCCCTCGAGGATGAGGGATGACGTTGTGTGGAGCCAAAGCTCACACCAGGAGGAGAAGTGAACGGTTGTCCTCAAGTCGCGAGGACGGTTCGCCCCGTGGGTGATGTGGCGCCCACGGGGTTTTCTATTTTCGGGGGTCGGCTTCATAGGGCCAAGTCGGCAAGGCGCGCCGGGGCCGAAGGGCGGAGTTGGGCCGCCGCGGGAGGGGCCGGGTAGAGGTGAACCATGATTTATTTTACTGAGTTGGACCACGCACCGGTATTCGACGCCAAAGGCGAGTTGCTGGGCCATCTCTCCGATATGGCTGTGAATCCTGCCCGCGAGCCGCTGCGCGTTTCCGCTTATCTGGTCAAAACGCCCAAAAAGAATATGCTCCACCTTTCCTACGAGCAAGTGCAGTCCATCTCCATCCAGCAGATCCAAACCAGCGTGCCCGCCGAATCGGTCGAGCCGTACGCTCCCGATGAGGGATTGCTGCATGTGAGAAAGGATATCCTCGACCAGCAGATTATTGACGTCAACAATCGCAAAGTGGTCCGCGTGAACGACGTGGACTTTGACATCCAGCCGACGGAGGGGCGCACGGCGCTGCGAATAATCGCCGTGAACGTGGGCATTGGCGGATTCGTCCGGCGGCTTTTTCAAGGCGGAATGGCCAAGCACACGCTGCGCCTTCTGACCGGCATGTTCCCGACGCGGGCGATTCCCTGGGAGTTTGTCAACCTCATCGAACCGGACCCCGCCCGGCGCGTCAAGCTGCGCATCTCCTTCGATCGTCTGGCGCGGCTGCATCCGGCCGACCTTGCCGATATCATCGAGGAGCTGGGCCGGCACGAGCAGAAAGCGGTGATTGAATCGCTGGACGATGAAACGGCGGCGCAGGCCCTCAACGAGGTTCCGGATCAACTGCAGACGGCCTTGCTCGAAAGCATCGCGCCCGAGAAAGCCGCCGACATTGTGGAAGAAATGCCTCCCGACGAGGCCGCCGACGTGTTGCAGAAATTGGAGCCCCAAACCTCGGCGGAGGTGCTGGCCGATATGGGGAAAGAAGTGGCTTCCGAGGTGCGCGAGCTGTTGGGTTTTGAACAGAATACGGCGGGGGCGCTCATGAACACCGAGTATATCTTCGTCGGCGAAAACTCCGAAGTGGAAGGCGCCGTCGCAGCGCTCAAATACTTTGAGGGGCCGCTCGAAGCCATTCACGAGATTTATTTGATTGACAACGAAACGGTACTCAAGGGGTTGGTGCCGGTAGCCCGAATCTTGATTGCGGAATCGCACGCGCCCCTGGCGGATATTGCCACCAAATCCGTGATTGCGGTTCAGGCGCAAGCGGATCAAGCCGAAGTCGTAAACCTCTTCCACAAGTACAACCTGTTGACGCTTCCAGTGGTGGATGAAGAAAGCCATTTGCTGGGTGTGGTCACAGCCGACGACGTGCTGGACCTGGTGATCAGCGGGAAGTAGCCCATGAGACTCCTCAAATCGCCACGGATGCGCCGTTGGCGCTTCAACGCCATCATTTTCCTGTCGGTTATCGGACCCGGAATCATCACGGCCAACGTGGATAACGACGCCGGGGGAATC
>QHZO01000250.1:959-13043 GCA_003224695.1 Acidobacteriota bacterium | reverse complement strand
CTCCTTGGGGTCTTCCGCTCCGTCCAATGGTTCCAGCCGTTCGATGACCGCCAAGCTGCTCAGGGAGATGCCGTCCGGGGGCGCTGCCACCACCAGGACCGAGCGATGGACGCTCGACTTTTTGGTGAGTTGGTCGAACACGGCAGACTCAAGGGAATATAGACCCTCGGGCAGCCGAAGGTTCCGGCGGAAAACGATATTCGATCGGCGGAACGCCTCAAGCCGCTTGTCAGGAATTTCCATGGGAAAATCCTGGCTGAAGCGCTGGACCACGCGGCCGTCCTGGGCACGAACCAACGCCAGCAATGAAAAATGAGCCTGCGTCTTTTCCGTATCCCCCACTCGGGGAGTGGAAAAGTCGGCTGCCGGCACCTCCATCACAAGCTGGTATTCAACCCCGTCTTTAGAAGAACCGAAATGGAAAGCCTCAGCCCGGCACGGGAAGTCGTCGGCAGGCGGCTGCCGAGAAAGGGCTGCCAGCATGGGCGCCTCGTAGGCGAGCACAGGCCCTCCGCCGATGGGCGGAAAGGCGAAATATCCACTGCGCGTCTGCAGAGCGACCCCAGAACGCACGACTTTGACGCTGATGCGGTGAAACTTCCCATCGTAACCGCGCGCAGGGGGGCGGTAGGTGACTGCGTAGTAGCTGAGGACGTCGTCGCCGATGCGGCGCATGGCGGCGTCAAGTTCATTGGTGTTTGCCGTCAGGAACCCGCCGGTGTCTCGCGATAATTCCGCCAGCGAGTCCTGAACGTTGGCTCGCGCTTTGATCTCAAAATCCAAATTGCCTGCGGTGAAAGTTTTGGCCGTACCTGCCTCGTCGCGCCCCGGCCATACTTCTCCTTGCGTCGCGCTTTCGGCGCCCGCCATGACGATGTGGGAGTTGCCGGAGGCGATGGTCGGATCAAGGCCTCGAGCGTCCACGGAGTAGATGCTGACGTTCGCGCGGTTCGCTTCGCTGACGGTCGAGCGGAACAAATCCATTAAAGTCGGAGTCAAGTGAAGCCCTTCACAAAAATAAATGATGGTCTTGCGCCCCCCCAGCCGCCGCTCAGCTTGAATGAGCGCGATCAGCGAGTAGAGCGACGATCGGCCTTCGAAACCCTGCTGAAGCTGGTCGGAAAAGCGCAAGGCTTCCCAGGTGATGCCCGCGAAGAGCGTTTGGATGGCCAATGATACCTTGCTGACAGTTGGATTCATGCTGGCCAGCGCCTGGCTGAGCGCCTGCGAGTAGGTGTGGTACGAGCCCTCGGCAACCTCAAGCTGGTTCTGGATGGACAGTGAGTGCGAAGCGATTTCCGTGGAGCTTGCCCCGGTGGCCCGTTCGACGGCTCGGGTCAGCTCATCGCGGTCGCGAGTGAAGGGCTGAATGACATAGAGCCTCTGGTCGCTTGAAAAAACTGCGACGTAAACGTTGGGCGCGAGCTCGCTGCGGAGAAAAGCCAGCGCCGCCTCTCGAGCGTTCGTGCGGTCTTGGGCTCCGAGCCGCTCGAAGACGAGCGAAACCAGAGCGATTCCCCGCAGCAGGTCGGACTGGCTTCCTACCGGTTGATTGACCTCGCTTGCGGGCTGCCCTTCGACGAACCGAAAGGAGAGGACCTTCTGGCGAGCCCCGTCCTCGTAAACCTCAACTTGCTCGGGAAGGAGCTCGCGCACGGTTTTGCCGTGACGGTCCCGAGCGACCATGTCGAGATAAACTTCTTCGGAGACTGAGCGCAAGGTTGCGCTGGGTTCGGTTGCGGCGGGCTTGGGCTCCGCCGCGGCGCCTGGCGTCTGCTGAGCCCGTGAGAACAGCTTGGCGGGCGAAAGCAACACCAACCCGGCCGAAAAAGTGACGATACTGAGCCTTTGAAGACTGTCCACGCGCCCCCTTGCCTGCCGGGTGGCGGCAATGTCCCTTCTGAATCCAGATCATTATAAGCCCTCACTGAATCGCAAGACGTGAATTTGGCGGCCACGGTAGGTCTTGCGAGGTCGGCGCGAAGGCGATAGGGATAGGGGAGATGGGGTTCGGCCCAAGCGCGCGGAATCAGGCGCGCTCACCGACCGTCACGAGAACCAAGGGTTCGTCGAGCCCGCGCACCGTTTGCGCACCCAGGGCGCGCCCGCCGCCGAGTTCGCACTTTTGGTAGGTGTAATCTGAAACCAGGATGCGCGTGCCGAGGCTCTTGTTTAATTTCTGGATGCGTGAGGAGCGGTTTGCGGCGTCCCCGATGACCGTATATTCCATGCGGTTCGCGCAGCCCACGTTGCCAACAATAACTTCGCCCGTATCGAGGCCGATGCCAATTTCCATCGGCGGCTCTTCGTCGCGGGCAAGTTCCTGGTTGAAGACCCCGAGCGATGCTTCCATGGCCAGCGCGGCCTCCACCGCCTGTTGAGCGTGGTCCGCCGAGCGGCCCGGAGCGCCGAAGACCGCGAGGAATCCGTCACCCAAAAACTTGTTGATAAATCCGCCGTGCGCGTCCACGGCCGCGGACATTCGCTCGAAAAAGCTGTTCAGGCGCGCGACAACCTGGCGCGGCGCCTTTGACTGGGAGAAGGCTGTGAAGTCCCTGATGTCGCAGAAGAGCACGGTCACTTCCCGGTTTTCGCCGTCGGTTGCGACTTTGCCTTCGAGAATGGCCTGCGAGACGGCGGGGCTAAGGTACAGGCCGAACAGCTCGCGGATGCGCTGCGCGTATCGCATCTTCTCGACGAGTTGCTTGATTTCTTTGAGGTTCCAGTCTCGAACCTTGTCCGAGGGCATCTGTTTTGCTCCTAACGCCGCATTGTTTGGCCCCAACAGGATTATACTGCGAATCCCCCGGCAATGGCACTTTCAGGCTGGTCACCGGTTCCCGGCTACTTGGCTTGCGCGCGCTTTAAGCAAAGGCGTATAAGCCGTTGAATTTCTTTGGAATAAAGACTAATGGCGCTTGGTGCGCCCCGATTCATCGGGGCACCTGCTGGACGTAGCGAGGCACTTGCCGGGCTGAAACCCGGCGCTACAACAGAAATCACGACCAAGGCCGTCCAGAATAAGATTGGGTGCTGGTGTGATTTGGGATGGACACTCTCTCGAAGCACGTGCCATTCCCGCGAAAGCGGGAATCCAGTCCCTCGATAGTGCATTGCTATAGATTTGCGGAGTAGATTCCCGCTTTCGCGTGAATGACTGCGGCTCGGGCCGCCCATGCCCGACAAATGACACCAGTACACAACATTGCATCCGTTTGACGCAGGACGCTAAGTTAAGCTCTCTCGCCCACGGTTACGAGAACCAATGGCTGGTCGAGCCCGCGCACTCTTTGCGCGCCCAGGGCGCGCCCGCCGCCCAGCCCGCACTTTCGGTAGGTGTTTTCTGAAACCAGGATGCGTGTGCCGAGAATCTTATTTAGTTGCTCGATGCGCGAGGAGCGATTTGCCGCGCCTCCGATAACCGTGTATTCCAGACGATTCGCGGAGCCCACGTTGCCGACTATCACCTCGCCTGTATCGAGGCCGATGCCAATTTCCATGGATGGCTCCGCGGCGCGGGCGAGCTCCGCGTTGAAAGCTCCCAGCAAAGATTCCATGGCCAGCGCGGCCTCCACCGCCCGCTGCGCGTGGTCCGCCGAGCGGCCTGGAGCGCCGAAGACCGCGAGAAATCCATCCCCCAAAAACTTGTTGATAAACCCGCCGTGCGCGTCAATGGCTGCGGACATTCTCTCGAAAAAACTGTTCAGGCGCTCGACCACCTGGCGTGGAGGCCGCGATTGGCCAAACGCCGTGAAGTCGCGGATGTCGCAGAACAGGACCGTCACTTCCCGGCTTTCGCCGTCGGTGGCCACGGTGCCTTCGAGGATGGCCTGCGAGACGGCAGGGCTGAGGTACTGGCCTGACCCCGTCGCCGATAATCCCAAACTCGTCTGTTGAAAACAAATTCAGGTTGGCGCTGAGGTCTCCTTGCTCGACCTTCCGTAGCCCCTCGAGCAGGCTGGATGTCGCGCGCCGGACGTCGGAGGCGACCAGGAGCAAGAGCAGGAAATTTAACGTGGCAACGCCGGCAATGACGCGCACCACGTCCCACCCGGCAACTGCGGCGGTTGCTCCACCGGCCCGCAGGCTTAGGGCCGCATAGAAAAGGATCAGCGGCGGGATAGCCAGCAGCGTGTAGAACACCGCCAGGCGCGTCACGAGGCCCACGCGCCAAATGGGGAAGGCGTCGGGGGCGGCTTGTTCCCCGGGGTACAGGCCGGCGAGGGCTTCTCGCGCGGCCCAGCCATTGGCGTGGTACTCGAAAACGGCGTGTCCGATGGGGACGAGTGTCAGATTCAGCAACCAGTAAACCCAATAATCTTTGGCCGGGATCCCGAGCCCCCAGCGCGCATTCGCCACGTTGACAGAGACCTGAGCCAACGCCGAAGCCGTAAAGGCGTGGGGGCCAAAAACCCGAACGAAAGAAAACAACGGGAGATTGCGAAGGCGGGAATAAGCCTGAGCCGAAAGTTTCTCATCCTGCGGCTGCGCTTCGAACCTCTTCGCCGGCGCCAAGTACAGCCGCGTGAGCGAGTAATCCACCAGCAACGTGGCCGAGACAACCAGCAAGGCGATTCGCATCATGGCGCCCATTTGCGCGAGCGTGTAGGAAAAGGCAGCCGAATAAAAGACAAGTCCGGGAACCACGGAGATGAGAGTTCCCGCGAGAATGTTGCGCGCGACTTTTCGCCAAAGGGAACGATAAACGGGTGCGCTGCCGCTCGAGCCATCGCTTGGTTTCTTTCGAGCTCGGCGAAATCCGCGCTTCTGGGTACCCGCGGGGCGTGCTTCAACCATGTGACCCTCCGAGTATTCTGGTTGGCCGAAGCGTATTTGAATCGTTGAAGAAAGTAAACCCTGAGGGCTCGCGAGTAATGGGTCAGTTTGAGGTAGAGGCGGCTTTACGCCGTCCGTCGGCTGACGGACGAGATAAACTCGCCTCTACATCAGCCAAAGCGACCGACTACTGGGTCGCGAGACAGGGGCGCGTCGCCCAAAAGGGGGACGACCTGGCGGAGCCTACGTCTTGATTCCCTGCCCTTCTACGATGGTGATGTAACGGTCGGCGGGGAGGTCCGTAAAGCGCTCGGTCTTGCCGCTGGGCTGCGGCCACTTGATTTCCAGGCTGTCCACTTTGGTGTGAGGCCCAAGGCCCAGCACTTCTCGAGGGTCATGGGAAGAAAGGTAGCTCCCGCCTCCCACTTTGAACCGGCGGCGCTTCAGCTCGCCCGCCTGGTAGGTAATGAGAGCCCCAACGGCGTCGGGGTTCGAGGTCTTGCCGATCAGCCGGACGCCCAGCCAGTGGTTCTGCTTTCCGGCGTTGTTCTTGAGGAGTATGGGCGCGGCATTGTTGACGGCGACCAGGACGTCCACGGCGCCATCGTTATTGAAATCGCCTATGGCCATGCCGCGCGCGGCGAAGGACTGCGTGAAAATGGGGCCGCCCGTGTCACTGACGTTTTGAAAGCCCTTGCCGGTGTTCCGGAACAGCAGCATGGGCTCCTTGTATTTGACCTGGCTGTACCGCTCCTCAATGCGGTCATCGGGGTGGCCGTTGGCGAGAAACAGGTCGAGGTCGCCGTCGTTGTCGTAATCGAAGAATTTCACTCCCCAGCCGCTCATCAGCCGAGTGGTCATGCCGATGCCGGTGGCCACCGCCATGTCATCGAAAACTTCATCGTGGCTGTTGCGGTAGAGAGCGTACATTTCCTGGTCTACGTTCGATACAAACAGGTCCATCCAACCGTCCTGATCGTAGTCCGCCGAGTCCACGCCCATGCCGGAGCGGGCGCGGCCGTCGGCGCTGTACCCGACGTCGGCTTGAAGGCCGATCTCCTCGAACTTTCCTTTGCCGCGGTTCGCGAAGAGAAAGTTCGCCACGGTGTCGTTGGCCACAAACAAGTCCATCCAACCGTCGTTGTTGATATCGGTCGCGACCACGCCCCAAGCCTTGCCGGGGGATTTTCCGATGTCGGACTGGCTCGACACTTCCGTAAACGTGCCGTCGCCATTATTGTGGAACAGCCAGCTTGGCATGGGCTCGTAAACGCGCGGGATGCAGTAATAGCGCTGGCCGGTCTCGTGGTTCCCGCAGAATTTGTTCTTGGACTTGTCGAAATCTACAAAGCGGCAGACGAACAAGTCGAGCTTCCCGTCGTTGTCGTAGTCGAACCAGACGGCGCTCGATGCCCAGCCCGGCGCTCGAACGCCAGCCTTTTCCGTTACATCGGTGAAGGTTCCGTTGCCGTTGTTGCGGTAGAGGACGCATTGGCCGTACTGTGTGAGGTAAATGTCCGGAAACCCGTCGCCGTCGTAGTCGCCGATGGCTACGCCCTGGCCATAGCCGCCGCCTCCCACGCCTGCCTTGTCGGTGACGTCGGTAAATGTCCCGTCGCGATTATTGTGGTAGAGGGCGTTCCGCAGGGCGGGCTGGGGCTTGTAGAAGTCGCACTTCCCGCTGTTCACGAGGTAGATGTCCAGCCAGCCGTCGTTGTCGTAGTCGAAGAACGCGCACCCGGCGCCTGTCGTCTCCGGCAAATACATTTCTTCCGAGCGGCCGTTCGAATGCGTCCAGGTGATTCCGCTGGACGAGGGAGGAACCAATTCAAACGTGGGCGTCCCGCCGGCCTGGGCAGGGAGGCGGCTTGCGGCACTCTTAGGGGGCGAGCCGCCAAAAGCCGTCCGTGACGCGAGGCCGGCCAAGCCCAACCAACGGAGAAAGCCGCGGCGTGGAATTTTCCTTGACTCGATTCTTGCCCCACGGCTCATCCTTCCTGATTCCTCCTTCTCTCGAAACAAAAACGCGATGCTGGGTAGCGCGAACCGGAGCCAAACTCGCGGGCCGTATGCCCCTGCAACTGGCCCAGAATTATTTTTGGGGCGGCGGTGTCGCCGTTAGGTCCCCCGGGCTTAGTGTCCCCCGCTCGCTCGAGGACCGGTACGAAGTCCCGGTGCCCACGCCCTGCTGCCGTTCCATCAACGCGGTGAGCCGGGTGAATTCCTTTAGCTCGTGGGCCGCCTCCTCGTTCCGGTGGGCCCGGGCGTAGGCCCGCGCGAGGTTATAACGCACTTCCGGGCTATACGGCGCCAGGCGGCGCGCCGATTCCAGCTCCTTGATAGCCGCCGGGATTTCCGCGAGCTCCAGGTAAGTGCGGCCAAGCAAATAATGCGCCGGGAACGCATTGGGCGCCAGGCGCACGGCGGCTTGGCACGTCGGCAGGGCGTCTTGAAACTTCTTGGTCCTAAGCTGGACGTAGCCCAGATACATGTAAGGCAGCGCGCTCTCCGGCGAAATCTTCATTTCTTCCCGGAACTGCTGCTCGGCTTCATCAAACCGTGAAAGGGAGATTAGTGTATTGCCGTAAGCATAGTGGAGAAAGGGGGTATTGGGAAAATCTTGAAGGAGCTGGCGATACCCGGCGAGCGCCTGGTCGAGATTGTTTAAGGCGACTTGCGACGCCACTTCGCCGACCGCGTGGACCAGAGCATCGCGGGAAGGGTCAAGCTGGCTCGGCAAAAGCGGGACGCGCAGCGCAGCAAGCCCCAGCGCTATTTTCACATTGATAGATTCCGTGCCCTGGGCGAGCAACGAATTCAGCAGCTCTGTGGCGAGCTCAAATTCGCCGACGGTGTTGAGCAACATCGCCTCGTGATATCGCGTGACGCTGGTGAGTTCCTGGTTTCCGGCCAAGCCAAGAGTCCGCCCTTTCTGAAGATGAATGAGCGAATTCTTGTATTCGCCCGTCTCGAACTCGCATAGCCCCAGCATCGCCCAGGAAGCGCCCAGCGCAGGTGTCAGCTTCACGGTGTGCAGAAATGGAATAACAGCTTCCGAAAACTGGTTGGCGTCATAGAGGAGCGTTCCGAGATAAAACCAACCTTCACTCCACTGCGGCTTCATCTTAACGGCTTGTTGATAAAGCGCGATCGCCTCCTGCGGATGGTCAGCCGCGCGCGCGGCGTCGGCTCGTTTCGCCAGTTCTTCGAAGGCCTTCGTCGGTGCGGCGACGTGGCTGGCGGAAGGGGCGGTGCGTTTCGTAGTGGAAGCCGGAGGCGGGTTCTGAGCTGCCGGTCGGCCGACGGGCGCCGACAGAACCGCCACGAATCCGGCCAACGCCAAACTCTTCATGCCGGTATTCCATACGGCCTTGTTCTTTCCAAACCGCCAGGTTTCCAGAGTGACTCCGCGGCTGGCGTTATGCGGCTCGCGAGGATTGGAATCCTGGACTTTAATCAACCGGCACCAACTCCTCCGTTTTACGGGTTTTGGCCGCCGCTATCTCGGATTGCAAGCGCTCGAACTCGGCCATTTCCCGCTCGGCCGAGGGCCGCTCGCCCATCTTCCGGTAAAGCTGCGCCAAGATGTAATGCGGACGCGGATTAGCGGGGTCAAGCTGCTCCGCGATCCTCAGCTCGCGCAGGGCGTCCGTCGCGGAGCCTTCTCGATGGTAAGTCTCCCCCAGTCCCAAGCGCGCCTCGAAGGATTTCGGGTCGGCCTGGAGCGCTCGCGAAAAGCTGCGTCGAGCGTTCTCCAAGTCTTGCCGATAAGAATAGATGCGGCCCATATTCACCATGGTTGTCGCGTCGCCAGGGTCAACCTTAAGCACCCTCTCCAAGACCGCGAGCGCCTCATCCCATCGGCTCTGGGTCCAATAGGCGCGCGCGAGACCGCGCAGCAGGTCCGGCGAATCCCCGTCTTTGGCAATCAAAGCCTGGTAAATGGCGACGGCCTTTTCCGGTTGGCTGAGTTCGGCCAAATTCTCTGCCAGCAGGACCTGCGCCGCCTCGGAATCCGGAAAACTTGTTTCTAACCGTTGATCGTATTCGAAAGACAGCCAGTGGAGAATCTGCCCGAGCACAAAAGCTCCTTGAGCGTCGTCGGGCAACGCCGCCAACTTCGGCGCGATCAGCTCCGCGACCGCGGCGAAATCATCGCGAAGGAACGCCGAACGGAAGTGCGCGTATTTGTCGGCAGTGGTGAAAGTTCGCCCGAGAGGTCCCGCCGCCAGTGGCACGCCGCTAAACTCGCGATAAGAGAGTGCGTGGAAGCGCACGGAAAGGCAAGTCTTGTCGGCGCCACGCACGCCTGCGAAACTCTTCGTATTTTCCCGCGTGTCGGTTGAGAATGCGGCAGGCTTGGTCCATGCCTCGAGGTCTGCGTCGCCGGGAAATAGCGCCAAGCCGCGAGCCAGAGCGCGCTCCCCCCAATCCGAATTCTTCATCTCCGCGGACAAGGCGAGGAAGTCGTCAAACTCTTCGGGGGATTCAAAGCCTCCCGGGTCGAGCGCCGCGGCAAGCGACGCGGCTTCGGCGCCCTTCCCTTCCCGCGCCAGGACCAGAGCCAGCCGCAGTTTCGCCCACGTTGAATCCGGGGCAAGCCGGGCGGACCTCCGGCACTGGCTCTCGGCTTCTTCCATTTTCCCGAGGTCCAGAAGAACTATGCCCAACGCAAACGGTATATCAGGGTCATTCGGCGCGCTCTTCGCTGCCTTTTGATACGCCTCCGCGGCGAGTTCCAAAATCCCCTGCGACGCATTCCGCTCCCCTTCCAAACGGAAGACGTACGCCTGGGCGTTGGGCGCGGCTGCGGTTCGGCGGTAACACTCCTTGGCGAGATCGAGCGAAACCCGCCCCGCTTCCATGTAAAGCTCGGGTCTGGCGGGGTCGGCGGCAAGGCCCTTGATCACAGAGGCAAAGGCAATATCGGGCTGGTCGAGATTTGCCGCCGCGCGCGCGCGGACGTACCAGGCATTGGCGTCGCGCGGGTTAAGCGCCACCGCCCGGTCGAGTTCGGTGAGCGCCGTTTTTTCTTGATGGAGTTGGAGGTGGCAGAACCCGCCAAAGTACCAGGGTGTATACAACCGCGGGTCAAGCTGGCGGGCTCGGGCAAGCGCCGGCAGCGCGCTCGAGCAGTTCCCCCGCATAACCCGGACGGTTCCTAGATTGCTCCAAAGCTGGGCCGAGGCTCGATTTGTGGCCACTGCCTTTTCATACGCGGCTTCGGCCGCGTCCAAGCGGCCCTCGCGCATGGCTGTCTCTGCTTGAGCCGCCAGATCATTGTTCCGACCGCTCTGTGCTGAACGCGCAGCTCTCCCCTGGCTGGCGAGTGAAAGCGCCAAGAGGATGTTGAAAAAGACCCATTGAGAGCGGAAGGGCGGGTCTTCAGGCCCGCCGGAGACGTCGAAACAAAAGAATTTCATTTAATATGTTTGCGTCCGTAGCTTGGCGGCGGGGTTAAAAACCCGCCCTTTCTTGCTCAGTGGTATTCATCATGGGCCGCCCGGCTGGGGCGCGGCAGCTGGCGCCGGAGGCTTGCCGCCGGCGTTCTCTTCTTCCTGCGCGATCTTACTCAACTCCAGGACGATCGCCCGCTCGCGGCGCGCGTCGTCCGGTTTGTGAAGTTTGTAATCCACTTCGGCCAGCAAGACGTGCGCGTCCGTGTAATTGGGCACTTGGTCGAGAATCTTTCGAAGCAGGCTCTCGGCCTTCGCATAATCTTTATCCTGCATGGCAAAGACCGCGTACTCATAGGCAACCGAAGGCTCGCCCGGCCGCGCTTTCTCGGCCATTGCCAGGTACTGTTTCGCGGCGTCGGCGTCGTTTCCGTTCGGATCCGCCGCCAACTGCTTTTCGAACTCCGCGACGGCTTTGTCAGGCTGGCCCAGGCCAGCGTAGGCCGTACCGAGGTCGTTGTCGAGCCCGGGCTGATTGGGCGATGACTGTTCGACGGTTTGGAACTCCCTGAGCGCGTTGGAGTACGCTTTGACTCCAAGAAATGCTTCCCCCAGGAGCATGTGCGTCTGCGGGACATTCGCCTTAAGCATGGAGAAATAGAGCAGCGGGATGGCGGCTTTATAGCGATCCAAACGCAAGTAGCAGGTTCCGAGGATCAGCGATGCCGAATCGTCATCCGGCTGTGCGAGATGCACGCGCTCCGACTCCGCGGCCGCAAGCTCAATTTCGTTCATTTGAAGGTGGGAAAAGGCAAGCAGCTCCAATGCCTTCAGACTATCCGCGTCCGCCAACAGAGAAAGTGAAAACTCTTTAGCGGCATCTTTTACGATCCCTGTCTTGAGCAACGCAAGCCCGAGGTTCATGTGGAGTGTCGCATTATTGGGATCCAATGCCAAAGCCTGGCGGTAAATCGGAATCGCTCGGTCAAATTCGTTAAGGCCGGCGTAGGCCATGCCGAGATTCGACAGGCGCTCGGCGGTCGGGGGTGACTCCTTAAGGCAATTCTCGTACCCGGCGCGCGCCGCCTCAAGTTCGTGTGCCGCAAGTGACTTGCTCGCGGCTGCACACGGGTCGCCACCCTGCCCGTAGGCGGCGACAGCCACGCTGAAAACGGCGAGCAAGGTGCCGAAAAGTGATTCGCGTCGCATCAATGTTATTTTAACCGAAGCCCTTCCTGTCTGACAGCGGAAGGAAGGGCATGGCGTCAGCCACGCCGTAGAAGCAGTCCTCCTTGCCCCTCACCCGTCGGAAGATGGGGGACACCGAATGTAACCGCGCAGGGAGGGTCGAGTCTCCAGAAACAAAAAAAGGGCGTCCTGTTTTGGGACGCCCTTCGAATTCACAAGAAGTTGAGCCAACCGCTAGAAGTAGAATTTCAGAGCTAATTCCACCTCGCGATGGCCGTAGGCGTTGGTCACTACTCCGAAGCCGTTGCTGTTGATACGCGTTGAGCCCACGTTGCGCCCCGTGTTGAGAAGCTTTGGCGTGCCCATGGTGAAGGCGTTGACAGGCGACCCGGGATTGCACGAACTGGCGGACTTACAGGAAGGCAAATTTGCGGCCAAGTCCCACTCCCAGTTATTCCCCATGTTGGGGTTAATCGGATTGCCGTGGTTGAGGAGATCGAACGAAGCAAGCCGAAACTCCAGCCGTTTGCTTTCGCCCAGCGGGAAGTTCTTGAACAAGGTCATGTCGTAGCTCCAGAGGCCGGGTCCTCGATAGGTAGGCGTCTCAAAAGTCCCGAATTGCCCGGGTCCGGGCAGTCCGAGTGAGCTCGTATCCACCCAGAATCCCCCGACCTTCGGAGAGCTCCCTCCCTTGAAATTCGTGAATGGGCGCAAGTTAAGATCA
>QHZO01000250.1:228-815 GCA_003224695.1 Acidobacteriota bacterium | reverse complement strand
CGTTGTATCATGGCACACGACACTCGGGTTGCTCGGGAAGAGCGGTGAGCCGCTCTGGATGTGCCCGATACCGGAGATCTGCCAGGAATCCAGGACTCCCTTGGCGAACCGATTATTCCAGTTGTGTTTCACAGCCACGGCTGGCATTTGATAGATGTACGAGAAATTGAACAGTTGCGAGCGGTCCCAAGGCAACAGGTTGTAATCGCGATGCGCATCGAACGGGTCAATCGCGCCCTGGAAGCTTGTGGTGTATCCCAGTGTCTTCGACCACGTGTAATTCGCAAGCACGGTCAATCCGCTCGCGACGTTGCGGCGCGCGGTCACCTGCAAAGAATTGTAATTCGAGGTGTCGCTGTGCGAATTGAACTGGATTGTACCGAAGGGCTTGAATGGGGCATAGTCAACTTCGTTGGCGTCGGCATTCGCACAGCACTCCATAGTGCCGGGAATAAACATTGTTCCGGGGCGTACGGCATTGGCATTGAACCCGCGGAACAAGTGGCGCGTGGTGTTACCGACAAAAGCGGTTTGTAAGACTGTCTTCACCCCGACGTTCTGCTCGAGCATGAAGCTCCACTCATAGG
>QHZO01000250.1:0-200 GCA_003224695.1 Acidobacteriota bacterium | reverse complement strand
AAGCTCCATTCATAAGTCTGCGGCATGTTGGGGTCTTTTGTGTCCTCTGCCGTTATTCCGATATTTCCAACGTTACTAAACGGGTTTATGGTCGCGATCTGGTTGAGGTCGAAATTGCCGCATGTGAACTGTCCACTACAAGCTGTCGGGGAAGAACTAAAAGTATACGGATCGGAAGTCGTCTGGTAAAAGGCGATGTT
>QHZO01000249.1 GCA_003224695.1 Acidobacteriota bacterium | reverse complement strand
GGCTGAGCTATATTGCCGCCGCCTTCCAAAAGGAAGATTTTGCCGGCGTGGGAGGGCCGAATATCCCCTTCCCAAGCGATGGCCCGATCGCCAGTTGTGTCGCGAGCTCCCCGGGCGGGCCCACGCACGTGCTGCTCTCTGACACCGAAGCAGAGCATATCCCGGGCTGCAACATGGCTTTCCGCAAGTCATGGCTGGAGGCCATCGGCGGATTTGATCCGCAGTTTCGCGTCGCTGGGGACGACGTGGACCTCTGCTGGCGCCTGCGGCAAGGCGGCGGCAAATTGGGCTTCAGCCCCGCGGCCATGGTTTGGCATCACTACCGCGGCTCGGTCAAAGCGTATTGGAAACAGCAGAAAGGCTACGGAAAGGCTGAGGCCCTGCTCGAAAAGAAATGGCCGGAGAAATATAACCCGGTTGGCCACCTGGCCTGGGCCGGGCGCATCTACGGGCATGGGCTGCTAGGCTTCCTGGAGAAACGCGCTGGGCGAATCTATCAGGGAACTTGGGGAAGCGCGGCGTACGGGCGCCTCTATGGAGGTCAAGCCAATGCGCTCCTCTCGCTCGCGCTGATGCCGGAATGGTACCTGCTCACCGTCACGCTCGCGGCGCTATCCGCTACAGGATACTTCTGGAAACCGCTTTTTCTGCTTGCGGTTCCGCTGTTCGCGACCGTGGCCCTAGCCCCGCTCGTACCTGTCGTGAGAGCCTCGTCGCGCGCGCGCGTGGCTGGCGATTCGAGGTCGCGCCTGGCTCGCCTGGGGTTACAGAGCTTGACGGCGTTTCTGCACGTGCTTCAGCCGCTGGCAAGGCTCGATGGGCGGATCAGACATGGGCTGGCGCCTTGGCGGCGTCGCAACAAGGGGGAACTCGCCTTCCCCAGCGGCCGGACGCTTTGGCTGGAAAGCAAGGATTGGAAAGATTCGCTGGAGCGCCTGCCAACCCTTGAGTCGGAGCTACGGGCGGGCGGCGCCATTGTACGGCGCGGAGGCGACTTCGACTCGTGGGACCTGGAGGTTATCGGAGGCCTGTTCGGAGGCGCGCGTGTTCAAATGGCCGACGAGGTGGATGGAAAGGGCCAACAACTGGTTCGTGCGCGCGCGCGGCCCCGGTGGGCACCCCTCGGACTCGGCTTGGCGTGGGCGCTTCTCGCCCTCTCCGCGGCAGCGGCTTACGACCGGGCGGAAGTCGCCGCGCTGGTACTGGCGATGGCGGCAATCACCCTTGGAGCACTTTTATTTCGCGATTCGGCGGGCGCGGTGGCGGCGGCGCATGGTTCGTTAAGGCGTTTAGGATTCAAGGATTAGTTTATGGAAGCTCGTAAACATCGTGAGTGGGGGCTGTACATGCGGCTGGCTCGCTTGGCCAAGCCTCACAGGGCGAAAATCACCGTCTTCGTTCTGCTCAGCTTACTCGCCACCCCTATTGCTTTGCTCGCCCCCCTGCCGCTCGAAATTGTTGCAGACAGCGTCATCGGGTCCTTACCGCTCCCGCGTTTCCTGAGGGTAGTGCTGCCAGGCACCGCGCACCTCTCCCACGGCGCGGCGCTCTTTATCGCTGTCTCGCTGTTGTTGTCCGTGGCGCTTTTGACCCAGCTTCAGGCGATGGCGGTACTGTTCCTGGGCTCCTCCATTGGTGAGACACTGCTTCTCGAGCTCCGGGGCGAAGTCTTCCGGCACATTCAACGTTTATCCCTTCGGTTCCACGATACGACGGGCACGGCGCAATCCCTTTACCGCCTGCAATACGACACTATGTCGGTCCAGTCGATTGTTATTGATAACTTGGTCCCTTTCTTCACTTCGGCGTGCACCGTTCTAGGAATGCTCTACGTAACCTTGCGGATCGCCTGGCCATTGGCCCTGGTCGCTGTGCTGGTCTGTCCCGTCATCTTTGTGGCCGGCAGGCGCTATCGGAAGGGCATGCGAGAGAGCTCCCGCGAGGCGCGAGCATACGAAAATTCCGCGCTGGCGGTTGTGCAGGAAGTGCTTCAGGCCCTGCGCATCGTAAAAGCCTTCGTCAAAGAAGAGGCCGAGCAGGAGCGGTTTATCCGCCGCTCCACCGAAGGAATGCGGGCACGAATTCGTCTGGCTTTCATGCAAGGGCAGTATGGCGTGATTATCGGTCTCACGAGCGCCCTTGGGACAGCCGCTGTCCTGACGATCGGCGTCCGGCAGGTCGAAGCGGGTGTGCTCACATTCGGAACTTTGCTCCTCCTGATGGGTTACTTGACGCAGCTTTACGAGCCCTTGAAAACCATGGGTAAGAAGTCCGCTACCTGGCAAACCTCCATGGCGGGAGTGGAACGAGTCTTCGCCCTTCTGGACGAGGATCGGGAAGTCCCTGAGAAGCCGAACGCGCGGCCCCTTGTCCGCGCGAAAGGGGCCTTCGAATTCCGTGGGGCCTCCTTCGCCTATGCCCCCGACCGCGAAGTCCTGCACAATGTTTCGCTGTCCATCGCCCCGGGGTCTCGCGTCGGGATTGCCGGCCAGACGGGCGCCGGGAAAACAACCCTGATCAGCCTGTTGCTGCGTTTCTACGATCCCACAGAGGGGACGATTCTTCTCGACGGAGTGGATCTCCGCGAATACCGCCTCGGCGACTTGCGGAACCAGTTCGCCTTCGTACCCCAGGAACCTATCCTGTTCTCGACCAGCATCGCCGAGAATATTTCCTATGCGCGGCCGGAAGCGGGGCACGAAGAAATCGTGGCGGCGGCAAAGGCCGCGCACGCCCATGAATTCGTTTCGCGGCTCCCGCAGGGGTACGACACCCTTGTCGGCGAGCGGGGCATGTGCCTTTCAGGCGGCGAGCGCCAGCGGATTTCACTGGCGCGAGCCTTCCTGAAGAACGCGCCAATTCTCATCCTCGACGAGCCGACGAGCGCCGTGGATGTGGGGACTGAAGGTTTCATATTGGAAGCGATGAAGCGTCTGATGATGGGCCGTACCTCTTTCTTGATTTCCCATCGCCTGAGCATCTTTAATCAGTGCGATCAGGTTTTACAGCTCGCGAACGGGCGGCTGATCGCGCTAGACGACCCGGAATCCCAACTCGCCCGCCTCGGCGACTCACCCGGCGGGGACGCTGTTTTTTCATGGAGCAAGGCCAGTGGCTAAGTCAGTTTCCACCGATGCGATCGAGAAGCGACTCGAGGGCGGCTTTGCCCAAGCAGGGGTGTCGCCCTATGCGCCGGTGGGCGAAACATCTGAGTTAAATACTCCAGACCTGTTGACGGAGCCGGTGGAAGGCCACCCAGCCGCAATGAGTTGGAAGCGGCTCCTATCGGAGCACTGGGACGTGGTGGGAATTGAGAGGCTGACGCGAAAGAAACGGAAAAACAACCCCATTTACCGCCTACGCGGACCGCATGGCGAGACCGTCGTTGCCAAGAGGAGCCGGAAGGAGAGGGCGCAAGTTGAGCGCCTAATTTATCAGGAGGTGATGCCGCGTATTCCCTTGCCGGGGCTCGAATTCCACGGACTCCTGGAAGAGCCGGAGGGCGAGTTTTGCTGGCTGTTCCTGGAAGAGGCGGGGGGGCTGATCTACACTCCGCTCGACGAAGCGCACCGGGCGTTGGCCGGCCGGTGGCTGGGGCAAATGCACTTGGCCACCCTGCCTGGCGAAATCCTGGCCCGCCTGCCCAACCGCGAAACCGCTTATTACTTGCAAGTGGTGCGCGACTGCCGGAGTATCTTCCTAGACCACCTTTCTCGCAACCCGACATTGTCGAACGACGGGGCGGCGCTGTTTAACCGGATGGTCGAGCACCTCAACAGGCTGGAATCCGCGTGGAGCAAGCTGGAAAATATCTGCGAGGCGATGCCGCGGACACTGGTCCACGGGGACTTTTCCGGAAAGAACATCCGTGTCCCGGATGGCGCGTGCGCTGGCGCGCTGTTGGTGTTTGACTGGGAATTCGCCGGTTGGGGCGTGCCGGCCACCGACCTCGCCCAATCCGTTCATAAAGTGGCCCGCCCTGACCTCAACGTCTACTGTTCAGTCCTGAAACCTGCGTACCCACACTTGGAGTTAGTGCAGCTCCAAGGGGTCGCAGCCTGCGGCAACGCTTTCAGGATGGTGGATGAAATCAGGTGGACCATGATGACGTTCCCGGATTTCGGCTCCCGGGAATACCTCATCAAGACAGGCTTGGACCTTCCGTTCTAC
>QHZO01000248.1 GCA_003224695.1 Acidobacteriota bacterium | reverse complement strand
ATAGGCTTCCGCGATCTTGGTCAAATAATTTTTTACCTCGTTGCTGTAGGCTTCGTGACGGTCGTGAAATTGGCCGCCAACTTTGTCCATCGCCGACTTCACATAAGCCCACTTCGGATTACTGTCGTCGATATGGAAGTTCTTACCTGCAAGCATGTACTTCGGAAGAGCCGCAGTCGTGAGTGCCTGTTGCAGCGCTGCGGGTTGAGGACCTTCCTCCTCGTTCGGATCTGGTCTTGCCAGCTGCTTCCACTCATCCGGCGATAGATCGAGCTTGCTAATCCACTTCTCCGCTGCTTCTTGGTTAGAGTAGGTCTTACGCTTGTCCGTGGCACGGCTCTTCCAAATCTCGACGCCGCCGGTGCCTGCTCCAACAGCATAGTTCCCTGGTAGCCAGACTCCGTTCTGTCGTCCGTTCACGTTGTACGCGACGTTTCCCCAAACCTTCGAACCTGCCACCTTGTCCGGGGCGGCATCGCCACTACTTCGAAAGTCTTGTTGGTCTCCATATTTGCACATGAACTTCAGAATTGCGTGGCCCTTCAACGATTCTTGTGCCGGGATGAGATGGTGAGCCGCACACGTCACAGGGTACGGGAGCGTTTCACCCGCCAACAAGACGGTTTCGCCACCGACCTTAATCACGACAAAGGTGATCTTGTCAGATCTATCGCGAGGATCAGGGTCCTTTTCCCCCTCCGTATAATCGCCCCCAGCCGGTGTCGCGGTCGTGAGAACGCCTTTACCCTCCGCCATGTTTTTCCCGAGCGTCGTACCGATTCCTCCCAGTTCGTTCTGTTCCGGGACTTCAGGCTGCTTGTGCGCAAATGGGCAGGCGGCTTCAACGTCTTGTCCCGGAATCAGTACGCTCATCAACTCGCCAATTTCCAAGGACTTCTCCTTCGCAGGTTGCCTGAAAAAGCCAACGTGATTGTCATCATGGTGGCACCGCGATCACCCCATGATGTTTTTCATATTGTGAAACAGTGGATCACCCATCCGGCACACGTTGTTGCCTTCGAACTTCACATCGAACGAGTACATCATGAACTCGCATTCACCCATGTTCTTGTTCGACACCACGCCGAATAGGGACCCCGCCTCGTCACCCGACGACTTCATGTACTTCGCACTCTTCACCATCGGCATCTGACCGTCGGTGGTCACCTTCGTCGGACCACTGCTAGTGTCCGATGCTTGTCCGATGTTTGGGTAAGGAATGGGAATCGGGGGAGCAGGGGGCGCAGGGGTCTTACACACGTCAGGAAGCACCATACTCATACCACCGCTTCCCTTGTGCGCGATACCGCGAGAATTCACGAACGTCGTTTGACCCATTTGCTCTCCCCTACGCGGCGGCCACCGAGAGCGCCGCGCGTTCCCCGTGGTCTGAGGACGCGTACACAAGCGCCGGCGCGCCACGATATCCCTCTTTGATGCCCAGTGCTGCGAGGCACGTCATGAGAGGACCGGACGCAGCTCCGGTGTCGCCATAGCATTCCGCTGGGTGGTGCATGCCGTGCTCAGGGGAAAACGTGCCGTTCCCCCGAATCCGCGTCACTCCCCATTCCTTCGCCCAGTGA
The DNA here is from genome assembly GCA_003224695.1 of Acidobacteriota bacterium. Lineage (GTDB taxonomy): Bacteria > Acidobacteriota > Terriglobia > UBA7540 > UBA7540 > Gp13-AA74. The sequence continues at coordinate 331 of QHZO01000248.1, read as the reverse complement.
TTCTCGCCGTTCATGGACGAATAGACCTCCTGGACCGGACCGACGAAGCCACCGAGCTGCGCGAGCTGCTGGACCGCCTGCGCCAGCCCGTCCCCTCGATATGGCTCCTCGCTGTACAAGTGCCCCGGCTCCATCGTTTTTGCGACAATGGAGACACTGCCCCACGGCTCGAGGCCGGCACTTGTCGCCGCACCGCGATCGGCGAGGAGCAGAAACGCAGCTCCCTCGCCCGGGATGAAGCCATCGAGGTTCGCCGCCGACTTCACGCGCTGCTCCATATCAAGCGTTCCGAGCACGTAGAGGTCGCGATACGTGTCCACTCCGCCCGCCA
>QHZO01000247.1 GCA_003224695.1 Acidobacteriota bacterium | reverse complement strand
TTGCCCAGCTGGCACGCTATTCACGCTAAGGAGAAGAAGATGGCCGATCGCGACGAGTACACATCCGTCAGCCGACGGACCAGCCGGGCGCACTGTGCGGCCCTCGCACTTCCCCTGGCGCCGCCGGCTGGCCACACGGGCCGGCGACGGCGCGGAAGATTTATGACCACGAAAATGTTGCCCGAAGGCCGCGTTTGCCGTATCCTAGAGCCATGCAGGTAGACCTTACGCTGGACCAGAAGGCTTTCGTCCGCCGCGCCATTGAGACGGGACGGCTTCACTCGGAAGAGGACGCCGTACAGGAGGCGCTTGCTTTGTGGGAAGAACGCGAGCGGCAACGCGCGGAATTTCTTCTCACGCTTGAGGACGCCCGCGCTTCGCTTTCACGCGGAGAAGGCCGCGTCGTCACCGAGGAGTCAATGCGGCGGCTTTCGAGCGAAGTAAAAGAGCGGGGACGCGCCCGCTTGCTTGCGGAACTCACCACGACCCCCTAATGGCCCACCGTGTCGCCCGACGCGCCGAGGCCGATCTTGACGACATCTGGCTATACGTTGCCAAGGAAAGTAGCAGCATCGAGATTGCCAACCGCCTCATCGACACCATTACAGACCGCTTCTTCACGCTTGCCCGCTTTCCTTATATGGGACGTTCCCGCGAGGAAGATTTCGGCCCCGGCTACCGGAGCCTTCCCGTTGGCGAATATGCGATTCTGTATTTTGTCGAAAACGAGGACGTGCTTGTTCTGCGCGTCGTTCACGCCCGCCGTCAGCTCGAGGCTCTTTTCGGTCACTGAGGTGTTTGGGCTAGTTTGTCGCTCAGCGTCAAAGACTGCCACCCCTCGAGACTGCCGAAGGATGGGGCACCCGGCAAACCGTCCCTCCATCGAGTAAGGCCTAACTATTTTCAAACTCGTTTCAAACGTGGAGTCCGGATTCTGCTTCGCGGTTAGAACCCCCAACTCCAAAGCCCACTCCTGACGCCAGCGAACGACCAGCGAGCTAGCTTATTATCCCATTGCATTGAATTTAGCTTTTGACGCTACAGAGTCGTCCCGATGGAATCTGCCTCTCGATTATTCGATGAGAGGATCAAGGAAGTTGGGGACTGGCGTGGAAAGAGGCTCGCAATAGTGCGAGACGATGAAGCGGTGTCAAGTACCGTTTTTCTTCCCCAAAGATTAACCTTAAGAACCGGCGGAGCAGTGCCGTCACGGTTCCTGCGATTTCCCCAGCCAGCGCAATAATCCATCAAAAACTTTGGCAAAAGCTTCGGGTGAAAGAGCTCCGAGGCGGTGAAGAGCGCGAACCGTGGGGAACGTCGTTACACCCTGGACGAGAAAAGCGCCAGGCTTGAGAAAGGAAGCAGGTATGGCTATTTCGAAGGCCGAACCGCGCAGGCTGCTTGTGTGGGGAATGACGGTAATGAGTGCGCGGTCTTGGTGTCCAAACGCCCCGCTGACTACCAGGGCAGGACGGGTTTTCCCCGCCATGCCGAAATCGATCAGCCAGACCTCACCGCGGCGCGGGGTGGCCATCCTCTTCCTCAAGGGACTCGAACAGGGCCGCGGAGGCAGCGCCGAGTTCCTCGTCTTCCAAGGGTCCGGAATCGAAAGGCAGGGAACGGCGCAGCACCTCTTCGGTAAAGGCACGCTTCTCTTCCGCGGGAAGATGCTCGAAGGCGTCCAGCAGTGCTTCGGTATCTCTGCTCATGAACCCATCATACCAGCCCACCGGCAGGCGAAAAAGAAGTCTTTGCGTAGGTTGCAGGATACGCTCAGCGCGACTAAATTAGGTTCGAGCGCGTTCCGGAATGGAAGGGGGGTGATGTTGGCGAGACGCGCACAAGGCGAGATTTCTCGCTGCGCTCGAAATGACATGTTGACGTTGTATGACGTGTTGACGTTGGAGGTGAACATGAAAAGGCCCGTCGCTGTGGAATCCACATCTCGATTAATCGGCGAGAGGATCAAGGAACTTGGGGACTGGCGCGGGAAGATGCTCGCCCGGCTCCGTACTCTCATCAAGCAAACCGCCCCGGAAGTGGTCGAGGAGTTGAAATGGAGGAAGCCATCGAATCCCGCCGGGGTTCCGGTGTGGTCCCACGCCGGGATCATTTGCACCGGCGAGACCTACATGAACCACGTGAGGCTGACCTTCGCCAAGGGAGCTTCGCTCAAGGACCCGAAAGGCGTCTTCAACTCCAGCCTCGACGGGAATGCCAGGCGCGCCATTGACATCCACGAAGGCGACAAGGTTGATGAGGCGGCCTTGAAGGATCTCATCCGCGCTGCCGTGGCGCTCAATCTCAAGGGCAAGAGCAAGCCCCTCGGCTGACGGGCGAGCGAACAGCAAGCGGATGGCGGGCTGATCCGTGGCGTAGTCTAACAGGCTGATGAAAAACACATGCGTGCTGTCATTCCGAGGAGTCCGTCAGTCCGTCGGCTGACGGAGACGACGAGGAATCTCGCAAGGCCTTTATTCTCCGAGCGAGATTCCTCTCCGTCAGCTGACGGATCGGAATGACAGTTGTCCGAAGCGTTTTTCATCGACCTGCTAAGAGGCAGATCGGCCCGAATCAGAGCGGCCAGATCGGGCGAGGCGCCGAACGGCTGGAGGAAGGAGAGAACTGACGGTTTCAAACTACACTCAGGTATTCCGAATCACGCCGACTGCGCCATGGAGGGGGACCGGCACATTCCGTCGTTCCGCATCGCAACTGTTCACATTATTTGCCGGTTTGATCTTCTTCGGTGTCTCGGCCCTCTCGCAGACGAAACCCGCAGGCAACCTCATCGAGGGAGTAGTCCAGGACAAATCCGGAGACGTCATCGTCGGCGCCCGAGTAATTTTTAGGGCAAACAATTTCGAGGCCACACGAACCACTGGTGGCGACGGCCGGTTTGTTTTCGACTCTATGCCGAGTGCGGTCGGCAAGCTGACCGTTGAGGCCGCTGGGTTCCGGACAGCGGAACGCGACCTGGGCGCCGGGACAAAATCTCCCGAGCTTTCCATCGTTCTGACGCCGGTATCCTTCATCCAAAACGTTATCGTGACGGCGACGCGCACGAAGACGCGGCTTGCCGAGACGCCTTCCGATGTCGTGCTCCTGACTTCCGAGGACCTCGCGGCAAGCGGCGCGCTGACTTTTGACGAGACGTTGCGCCAAGTACCTGGCTTCACGCTTTTTCGCCGGTCGGGCAGCCGCGCGGCGAACCCAACCTCGCAGGGCGTTTCGCTGCGCGGCGTAGGGGCGAGCGGAGCCAGCCGGGCTCTGGTCCTCTCCGACGGCGTTCCGTTGAACGACCCCTTCGGCGGCTGGGTTTATTGGGATCGAGTGCCGCGCGAGTCTGTCGAGCGGATTGAGGTGGAGCGGGGCGGCGCCTCGAACCTCTATGGCAGCGCGGCCCTCGGCGGCGTGATCAATATAATCCCTTCGCGCCCGGCGTGGACGAGCTTCGCCCTGGAGACTTCCTACGGCAACGCAGCGTCACCGGACTTTTCGATGGCGGCGAGTTTAAGCATGGGCAAGTGGCTGGCTGATCTTTCCAGTGAGGCTTTCCGCACCGACGGTTACGTCCTTGTGGATCAAGCCGAGCGCGGCAAAGTGGACATGCCGGCCAAGGTGAATTTCTCCACCTCGAATCTCAGGCTCGAGCGAAAATTCGGACAGGAGTCGAGCCTTTTTGCCGCCGCCCAGCTCTTCGGCGAGTCGCGACATAACGGCACTTCGCTTCAAACCAACCGCACCCACTTAAGACAACTGGCCATGGGCGGCGACCGGCAGAACCAAAAGCTCGGCGTGCTTTCCGTGCGGGCTTATGGCGGGCCGCAGCTCTTCGATCAAACCTTCAGCTCGATTGCGGTCGACCGGAATAGCGAAACCCTGGTGCGCTTGCAGCGTGTCCCCGCCCAACAGGCGGGCTTGGACGCGCAGTGGACACGCGCGGTGGGTTCGCGCCAGACCGTGGTGGCCGGATTCGAAGAGCGCGATGTGCGCGGCTCGAGCAATGAGCTTGTCTACTCGGGCGGAGCAGTTTCCTCGGCTTCCGGTTCGACGGGCCGCCAGCGCATGGCGAGCGCCTTCGGGGAAGACATCGTTCGCATCCGCTCGCGCTGGCTTGTGACCGGCGGAGCGCGCTGGGACCGCTGGCGAAACTTCGATGCGCTGACGACCAGGAAGCCGCTTGCCCCGCCCGGACCTTCTTCGGTGACGTTTTTTCCGGAGCGCGCCGAAAACGCCTTCAGCCCTCGCCTGTCGGTGCTCTTCGCGATCTCGCCGGGCGTGGCGTTGACGGCCTCAGCTTATCGGGCCTTCCGCCCGCCGACGCTCAACGAGCTTTACCGATCGTTCCGTCTGGGGAACGTTCTTACGCTCGCGAATTCCCAACTCGAAGCCGAGCGGCTGACCGGCGGTGAAGCGGGAGTGCGCATTGTGCCCTTTAGCCAGCGGCTGACGGCGCGCGGCACGTTTTTTTGGAGCGACATCAGCCGGCCGATCGCGAACGTCACTTTAGGCACGACGCCCGCCCTGATCACGCGCCAACGAGAGAACCTCGGCCGGACGCGCTCGCGCGGCGTGGAGCTCGATTGGAATCTCGACCTCTCGAGCACTTTGGTGCTTTCCGGCGGCTACGAGTTTGACGATGCCACGGTGCTGAAATTCCCCGCGGAGCCGGCCCTGGTCGGGCTCGAGATCCCCGAGATCCCGAGGAACAACTTCACTTTCGAGACCAGCTACCGAAGCAGGGCAACCAAAAGGCCGTTGGCCGGGCTCTCCGCCGCGATTCAAGGCCGCTATGGGGGAACTCAATTCGACGATGACCTGAACCAACTCCCGCTCCGGCATTACTTTACACTTGACGCGTTCCTCTCTCGAGAATTCGGGGATCGCTTGGAGCTTTTCATCGCCGGTGAGAACGTTTTCGACAAGCGTTACACCGTCGGGCGAACGCCCGTCCAGACGCTTGGACCTCCCATTCTTTTTCGGGTTGGAATGCGTCTGCGCCTGCCGCGCCCGCGCTAAAACCCCTCACGAATTACTCTTGGACTTCGGCTCACTGAAGGCCGTGGTCGTCCTTTAGGCGAGTTCACGCGCAGGGTGTAATCGTCAGCGCCCGACATTGTAATTCAGGCTGCGTGCGCGCAGCAAACCCGTCAGAGTTCGACCGCGGCGGCCTTACACGGCCACGGTCACTCGCGAGTAAGAACGGGCGGGGAGCTCGAAGGTCATGTGGGAGCCCGCGCTCGGCGGCATGAACGGTTGCGGGACCACTCGTTTGGGCGCATCGAAAGTGTTCGTGGCCTTCAAGTCCGAGCCGCTGGTGACCTGGGAATTCGTGACTTTGCTCGGCGTCAACCCTTGCCAATCCACCATGAATTCGCGAGGCTTTTCCGAGTCCCGATTCAGCACGAACGGCGCAGCCGTCTTGCGTTCTGGGTCGAACGTTCATTGCCCGGCATGGGTCGCCGGGCATCAAGAAATTCTTGAAGATATTTCGACCGGGCATTGCCTCCATGAGCTTGCCAGCGACTGAAGCTCCCGCAGTCCTGCGAAGCTGACCTGGCGCTTTACTTTGCAATCGAGAACTTGTAGACCGTCGTCTGATGATAGGTTTGGCCGGGCTTGAGCTCGGTGGTCGGGAACTTTGGGTGGTTCGGCGAATCCGGGAAGTGCTGCGTCTCCAGGCAAAATGCCGAGCGATGGCCGTAAACCTTTCCACCCTTGCCGTGAATCGAGCCGTCGAGGAAGTTGCCAGTATAGAACTGAATCCCGGGTTGGGTGGTGAAGACCTCCATGACGCGCCCGGATTCCGGCTCCGTGACTCGCGCGGCGAGCGTCAAGCCGGGGCCGGTACGATTCAAGACAAAATCGTGATCGTAGCCCCGGCCGAATTTCAATTGTTCGTCGGCATTGTTAATACGGGCTCCGATGGCGGTGGGCCTGCGGAAGTCGAAGGGTGTGCCTTCGACCTTGCGCAGCTCGCCGGTCGGGATCAAGGTGGCGTCAACCGGAGTAAATCGGTCCGCGTTAATCATGATCTCGTGCTTGAGAATACCTCCGTTCCCCTCGCCGGCGAGGTTGAAGTAGGAATGGTTGGTCAGATTGAGCACCGTATCTTTGTCGGTCGTCGCCGTGTATTCGATTTTGAGTTCATTGCTGTCTGTTAGGGTGTACACAACCTTCGTGGTTAATTTCCCCGGATAGCCTTCTTCGCCGTCGGGACTGACGTAAATGAGTTCGAGCGCGGGCGGATGACTCGAAACTTCTCGCGCCGTCCACATGACCTTATCGAAACCTTTCAAACCGCCGTGCAGGCTGTTCGCGCCGTCGTTCTGCGCCAGCTTGTACTCTCGACCGTCCAGCGTAAATCTCCCTTTCGCGATTCGATTGCCGTAGCGGCCAATCAGTGCGCCGAAAAAGGGATTGTTCCCCAGGTAGCCGTCGAGATGGTCAAACCCCAGGACGACGTCCGCCATTGTTCCATGCCGGTCGGGCGCGAGAATTGACGTCACTCTTCCACCATAATTCGTAATCCCGACTTGCATCCCGTTGCGGTTCGTTAGCATGTAAAGATCACCCACCTTCTGCTCCGCCGTTTTTCCGAAAACGCTCTTCTTTATGCCTGGGTTTGGCTTTTGGCCTGGCTCTCCGAACGCGCCCACAACGCCGAAGAAAAGGCCAAACAAACAAAGGAATTGTATCGTCCGTAGCATATAAACGCTTAACCCCTTCCGGGCGGAAACCGCTCCCACGCCAGCGCCGATTACTAATTTCCTCCGTTCGGAAACTTATCTAGAAACCAGGTTCCGCTAATACTGCCATCAACTTGGCTTGTCAATGAAAAAGCAAAAAGGCAAATAAATGGCGATTTCCACAAACGGCGCAATCCCAGCCCCATGATAGGTGTCGAAAATCTTGTCGAGAACGGTCCAATTATAAATGGGGCGCCCCGACGCATCTTCGGTGTAAGCATTCGTCGAGCCCCATTTCAGGGCCGGAGCGCCGTCACCCGTGGTCAACAAATTGTGAGTTCGGATGTGGACCGCATCAGGGCTTATCGCCGAAAGCTCGGAGAGGAGTTGTCTGCCATATTTCATGTAGGTGAAATTCGGCTCGTCGTGTCCGAAGTATGCCCAATTAGAAGTGAAGGCCCCCTGCGCGGCACGCGCCTTGATTCGAATCGTGACTGTTTGCCGTGCCGAAAGCTTCGTAGGGAGCAGCAACAGCGTCAAGGAAATCAGAAATTTCATGAGGGGGGCGGCCACGACGGCGTACTTTATGTCGTGAGTCCTTTAATTGGCAAGGACAAAACGTCGCGGCACAAATATCGTGCCACGGCGATCGGCCTCCAGAGCAAATGATATCACCACCAGGCGTTGCCTCATCTTGAAAGGAAGGAAGATTGGCTTAGACTAACGGTGCATGCTTTGGGCGGAAGAGGCGAGGAGCCGGAGGGAAGCTCCGGGTCGAGCAAGGAGGAACCAAGTGTCAAATGGTCTTTTTGGATTAGTGTTGCTGGCTGGCAGCCAGTGGGACTCTCTCCGCGGGTGCGCAAAGCGGAAGCGCGCCGGGAAGCAGGGCGGCGGCGGCCAACGACGTGAGCAAGACAAGCGTCCTCATTTCGAAATACATCTATGGTCAATTCATTTGCGGCACTCCCGGGCGAGTACAACCCTCGACATCTATCAACAGCTCGTTCCTGAATCGCAACGGCGAGTTGTGGAACGGCTGAGCATTTTGTGCCAGCTCGTCAACTGAATTGGAAGCAAAGGGTGGCAAATCTGTGGAGCGAGTAAAGCTATGTACTTGAAAAGATGGTGCCGCGGGACGGAGTTGAACCGCCGACGCCAGCCTTTTCAGGGCTGCGCTCTACCACCTGAGCTACCGCGGCACAAACGCG
>QHZO01000246.1:8433-10876 GCA_003224695.1 Acidobacteriota bacterium | reverse complement strand
CCAAGGACGGCACCGTAGATATACTGCTCAAAGTGAAGGAGAAGGGGCGCAACTCCATCGGGTTCCAGGGCGGGATCAGCGGCTACGCCGGAAATTTTATCGGTCTCAACTATTCCACCAACAATTTCCTGGGGCTGGGCGAAACGTTGAGCATCAACGCGGAGTGGGGGACGTTCCAGAAATCCTACACATTCGGCTTTACAGAACCCTCCTTTCGAGATAAGCCCATCACCACGGGGTTCACGGTTTTCTACTCCAACTTCAAGTACGACCAGTTGAGGCAGACCGCCTTGCTGACGGGCATTAACCCCGCCCTGCTGCAAACTTCTCCCTATGCGCAGTTCAGCCAAAACTTTCAGCAGAACTCCGCCGGGTTCACGACTTTTGTGAGTTATCCCCTGCACCGCAGCTTCGCCAGCCTTGGACTCACTTACGGCTTCTCCGTCAGCAGCATCACGACTTTCAACAACGCCTCGCAGGCGTTCTTCCAGGCGCTCAACTTCAGCGGGCTCGCGGGTCCGAACTCCCTTACGGGGATCATCAGCAGCCAAGTGACCCCCACCTATCAATACAACACCGTGGACAACCCTTATAATCCTCACACCGGGAAATACATTTCCGCGGGCTTGCAATTTTCGGGGAGCGCTCTCGGCGGGAACGTCAACACCATCGAGCCGGTCTTTGAGTTCAAGTACTTCCGCCCCGTCAACAACCGGCGAGACACGATCGGCTTTCACGTGATGGCGAACATGGTTTCCGGATACGACGGCCGGGTGGCGCCGCCTTTTCAAAGGGCCTACATCGGCGGCGAGTATGATATCCGCGGCTTCGACATCCGCTCCATCAGCCCGATCGCCTTCTATCCCACGATCGGAACGGTCTGCAACCGCGACAACCTCGGCAACCCGATTCTCGCCACGGGCCCTAACGGCCAGCCCATTCCCGGCAGTTGCGGCTCTTCAACGCAGTTTCCATACAACACGATCATTTTTCCGGGCGGCGACACTTCCATTGTAACCAACCTCGAGTACCGCATCCCTATTTACGGGCCCGTGTCGTTTGCTTTATTTGTGGATACGGGGATGGATTTCGCCTGGCTCGGGAACCAACTGCAGATTCAGCCGGCAGCGCTCACCAGTATTACCAGCCGGTTCCCCGGCTTCCCGACGCCGCAGCAGATCCAGCCCATTCCGAAAACCAATTACAAGCCCCGCGGATCCACCGGCATCGAAATCGGCGGAATGATGCCCATCATCAACGCCCCCATGCGTATTTATTACGGCTATAACTATATGCGGCTGAACACGGTGGTTACGCCGCCGCAGAACCTTCCGCCGGCTTCGCTCTTTCCGAACCAGATGACCTATGACCAGGTACTCCCCTTTTTTGGGCCTCTGCGCCTGCGGGAACGGAAAGGGCTGGTCACCTTCACCGTCGGGAGGACTTTCTAGCGCGCGGATATTGCAGTAAAATAGCTGTGAGGATTTGAACCGAAACCTGGGAGGAGCGGGAATGAGAATTCGTGAGTGTGTGGTGAGAGTCTTGGCGGTCCTGATTGCGGCGCCCGGGGAGGCAAGAAGGGCCTGGCGGAGATCCAGGGGAAGTATCAGGAGCGAGGCCAGAAAATGCAGCAAATGCAGCAGGAGATTCAATCGCTCAACGACCAGGTACAGCGCCAGACCGCCACCCTGAGCGATGACGAACGCCTCCGGCTGACGCGCCAGCTTGACGAGAAGCAGAAGATCTTCAAGCGGGCGCAGGAGGATTACCAGTCGGACCTGCAGCAAGATGAGCAGGACGCCGTCCGGCGCATCGAAGCAAAGATGGATCCACTCATCAAGGATTACGCCCAACAGAACGGCTTCTCGCTGATCCTCGAAGGCGGGCCGCAGATGCCCATCTATTACGCGGCTCCCCAAGTGGACGTGACAGAGGAAATTGTCAAGCGGTACGACGCGAAATACCCCTCGGAATCGGCCGGCGGCGGGACAACCACGACTCCGCCGCCCAAGACCACAGCGCCCCCTAAGTCTCCCGCGCCCAAGCCCAAGCCCTAACCTGATGGGCGTCGAACATTGCGGGCTTTCCTGCGGACCTTCCTGAGCGAAGGGTGGTCTCTGCGTTTTACTCACGCTCATCCTCTTCCCGGCGCCAGGAAACAGTATTCAACCCTGAGCGCACAGCGCGGCCTAGCCTACCTGCGCCTGCCTGCCGCCAGGCCGGCCAAGCGGGGGGCTATCTGCGTTCGAGGGGCTCGGCGTGGATGTTGACTTTCGAGATTTGAGGAAAACTCTTGCGGAACTTCAACTCCAACTCCTCCGTAATTTCATGGACCCGGGTGAGCGCGAGATCGGGACCAAGGGTCGCGTGCAGGCTGACCACGATGCTTGAGCCGACCTGATGAATTCCCACCGCGTGGCAATCCACCAACGCCGGAGTCTCC
>QHZO01000246.1:5915-8418 GCA_003224695.1 Acidobacteriota bacterium | reverse complement strand
ACGTGCACGTTGACTTCATGGACTTCGGAGATTCGTTTCAGAATTTCGGCTTCGAGCCGCGAGGCCTCCTCATGCGCGGCTTGAAGGGTGAGCGTGGGATCGAGCTCCAGGTCGAGCGTGACGTTGACCTTTCCCTTCCACTCAAAAGCCCGCACGTCGTGCACCTGGAAATTCTGCCGGTGGGCGACCGAGCGGACCCTTTCGATCAAGTCGGCGGAATCAGGAGTCCGCGGCGAAGCGTGAACGACCAGGTCGGCATCGGGATAGACTTCGTGGACCTTGGCTTCCACCAGATCTATGACGGACTGGGCATGCTCGAGGGGAATGTTGCTGTGGAGAATCAGCCGCAGGTCCGCGAACAGCCGCTCACCGCTTTGGCGGACGCGAATGCGTTCCGGGCTCAGGACGCCCGGCACCCTGGCCACCGCCTCTTCGATGCGCCGTGTCGTCCCCGCCGGCGCGGCATCCACCAACGCGTCGAAGGTCCGCTTGCCGAGACGCAAGCTGATATACACGATAATTCCCGCCACGGCCAGCGCCGCCACCGGGTCGGCGTTGAGAAGCCAAGGAATGTTCCGCTGCTCGGCGATGGATACGAAGACCAGCCCCAGGATAACCACGCTCGAGCTGTAGACGTCGGTGGAAAAGTGCAGCGCGTCTGCTTCGAGCGCCTGGCTGTTGTATTTTCTCGCCACCCGAAAAAGCACCCGCGATCGGAAGGTGTCAATGGTCAAAGAGATGAACATGACCCCAAAGGCGGCGAGCGACGGCTCGACGTGCACCTCATGGATAAACAGCCGGCGGGAAGCTTCGAAGACGATCCAGGCGCAGGTCGCGAGCAACAGCGCGGTTTCAACGAAGGCCGAAAGGGACTCGATCTTCCCGTGGCCAAACGGGTGCGACAGGTCGGCGGGCTTATCCGACTCGCGAACCGAAAAGTAAGTGACGACAGCGGCCACCAAATCGAGGCCCGAATGCGCCGCCTCGGAAAGAATCCCCAGGCTCTGCGTCATCAATCCCACGACGATCTTGATGGTGACCAAAAACACCGCGGCCAGGACGGAGGAGAGCGCGGCCGACTGTTTCTCCCGAAGCCATGGGGCGCCATGCACGATAAGATTATATGCAATTCGATCTGATCCGGACTGTAACTGAGAAATTTCATTCGCGGCCTCCTAGGCCGCATTATCAACCGTGCGTCAAGGCGGAGTTCTCACACAGACTCTTTAGGGCGGCATGCCGGGCTAAAGCCCGGCGCTACAACAAACCGAGCGAATCAGTAATTGTAAAGAAGCCTATGACGCGCCACACTAGAAAGTTACGGCGAGGCGCAGCTCGCCACACCAGCGACCGAGCGTCGCCCTCCTATCGCCTTCCCTGCCCAACCAGGAATGCCGCCCCGATCAGAACCGCGCTTCCCGCCAACATTTTCCAGAAGGCGGCCCGTGAAACGCCTCGCCACTCGCCGAGCATGATGCCCCAGACGTTCGAGGTCAGAATGATCAAGGCGATAAAAACCGGCCAGCCGAGGCTGTATCCGATCGGGCCCAGCATCGAAGAGCTTCGGCCATAGATGAAGATGCTTGAAATCCAAAGCACGCTCATGGCAATGACTTGGAGAGCATCGAGCGCTCCTCCGGGTCTCCGATAAACGCCCAGCGTTCTTGCGAGGGTCATGCGGGCGAAGCAGAAGCCGGCCTGGACGAAGGCCGCAGCCGAAAGAAAAACCGCCCAGGCGAGATAAGCTTCGACACGAAAGCCGGCCGTTTCGGCGGCCATGGCGGGCCTCAGGAGGCTCGTTCCGTACTGAATCCCGAAATTGAGCGCAGGCGCAAGGATTCCTCCGATTAAAGCGATGAAGAGGCCCTTGCGAAAATTTGCGGCTCGTGCGGCTGCTTGCCCGCCCTTCGCGCCTCCCGCTTGCGCGCACAGGATCACACCGGCGACCATCACCGCCAGCCCGCCGAGGAACAGCGCGTCTTTCGTGTTGCGCAAGGAAATGGCTCGCGTCCAAAGGAGCGGCAGCAAGGCTCCCAAGACGCTTGAGAGTCCAAGTTGGACGGCAAATCCAAGAGCAATTCCCAGCAGGTCAATCGCCACGCCGTAAAGAAGCGAGCCGATGGCGAATAGAACGCCCCAAGCCATCAAACCCAGCCATCCGCGGAGGGAAACCGCGCTCATGATATTTAACCAGTTCGGAACCAACGTGACGACCACCACCCATGGCCAAAAGGCCATCGCCAGCAGGGAATGTAGCGCCCAGATTTGGTCGAATCTCCACGCCCGCGCGGTCTTGAGGGGGAAAGCGAAGCTGCCGTTGAGAATTCCCGCGATGAGGATGCCAATCCAGCCGAGCACGGCGCTGCCTCACTTGCTTCCGGGATTGCTGCAAAGCTCCATTGGGGACGGAAACGGCGGGTCTTCAGGCCCGCCGAAAGTAACGAAATTAAAATATTTTCTTGTCCCCAGCTTGTGACGGGTTTACGGTTCGACCTCCGCCCTC
>QHZO01000246.1:1583-5898 GCA_003224695.1 Acidobacteriota bacterium | reverse complement strand
AACGGTCGAATAGTATAGGCAGCCGGTTCAGCAAACGCAAAAAGTCCGCTCGCGGGCTGCACGGTGTTTTGGTTTTGCGCCCCGAGTGTTGATAGTCCCGGACCATGGCCAAATTGAAAGGCAAGACCGTCGCCGCTTCGGAAGTTGAGATGATTGAAGTCGTTCTCCCGAACGACACCAATCCACTCGGCAACGTGCTCGGCGGGCGCGTGATGCACCTGATTGACATGGCGGGCGCGGTGGCGGCGCACCGGCACTCGCGCCGCATCCTGGTGACCGCCTCGGTAGATTACCTCGATTTCGTTCACCCCATTCGCGTCGGACAATTCATCATCCTGAAGTCCCGCGTCACACGCGTATTTCACACTTCGATTGAAGTGGAAGTAAGAGTTTTCCGCGAGGATTACATGACGGGCGAACGGTTACAGACCAGCTCCGCCTTCGTCACCTACGTCGCACTGGACGAAACCGGCCGGCCGCGGCTGGTCCCCGCGTTGATTGTGCGGAGTCGAGAGGAACGGCAGCGGTACCGGGAGGCATTGGAGCGCCGCCGCCACCGGCTGGCCATGGCCAAGCGCGCTCACCTTCGGTACTTTGATAAGTGGCAGCCAAAACGGCGCTGAGAGGCACAAATCGTTGCTCCGCTGTAGCGGCGAGCTGTGTCTCGCCGCTGGGTCTCAATCGCAGTGGGCAGAACCGCGAATGGGCGGACCTTATTAGTCGGCGAGACGCAGCTCGCCGCTACAATTGAGGGTGGCGATGAAAGTCAAACGCACGAAAATCTTTTCAGGGACACCCTGGGAACCGAAGGTGGGTTATTCTCGCGCCGTGCAGGTGGGGGAGACAGTTTATGTTTCCGGCACGACCGCGACCGACGTTACGGGCAAGATTGTGGGTGCGGGTGACGCCTACGCCCAGGCCGTGCAGACCATTCGAAATATCGAAAGCGCCCTGATGCGCCTGGGGCTGAGCCTGGAGCACGTTGTGCGCACGCGCATCTACGTGCGAGACATCAGCCGCTGGGAGGAAATCGGCCGCGCCCACCTGGAGCTGTTTGGCTCCGTCCATCCCGCCACCAGCATGGTCGAAGTCGCCCGATTCGTGGACCCGGAGATGCTGGTCGAAATCGAGGCGGTCGCGGTCTCCTGACGTTCTTCCGGCACCGGCAGGCTCACGTGGATTCCCGCCTGCCCTACGACAGGCTCTGGGCGGTGAGGCTTCGGTCATGCTCAGCCTCCCTGAGCGAAGTCGAACCGGGCGGGAATGACTGGAGCCGCAGTGCCCTGACCATTTCGAGGCGCGCGGGGCCCGCACGCCAATTTCCGACAAGGCCGGCGCGCCCGGGTGCGCCCGCCGCCGCGCCCGTCCCGCTGTCGGCCGCCCCGCCCTGGCCGGACGACTCTGACCCGCAGTTTTGGGACCGGATTCGCGATCAATTTTACATCAAGCCCGGCGAAGCTTATTTCAACACCGGCACAATCGGCGCGACGCCGCGGCCGGTGCTCGAGCGCGTCATCGAGGACATGCGGACGCTCCAGGCCACCATTACTCGGTGGGACTGGAGCCCGAACATGCCTAATTGGATTAGCGGCTATTCGCCGGAAGTGGCATTGCGCGCGAAATTGGCGAAGCTGGTCAACGCGGACGCTTCGGAAATCGCGCTCATCCAGAACGCCACCATGGGCATGAATTTTCTCGCCCACGGGCTCGACCTCAAAGCCGGAGACGAAATCATTTCCACCAATCAGGAGCATCCGAGCGGCGTGTGCGGCTGGCAAATGCGCGCCAAGCGCGATGGGGTAATCTGGAAACCCATCACCATGCCCGTGCCTGCGAATGACCCCGACGAGATCGTACACCTCTACGAGCAGGCCATCACGCCCCGCACCCGCGCGCTCTCGTTTCCGCACATCATTTCGCCGACCGCAGTCGTGATGCCCGCCAAGCGCCTGTCCGCATTGGCGCACGATCACGGCTGCCTGGCGGTGGTGGATGGCGCCGACGGCATCGGCCAAGTTAAACTGGATATGAAGGACATTGGCTGCGACGCCTGTTTTTCAAGCCCGCACAAATGGCTGCTCGCGCCGCCCGGCAACGGCATGCTCTACATCCCGCGCGAAAAGCAAGATCGGTTTTGGACGACTCTCGATAGCTCCGAATGGGATAACCATAAGGATGGAATGTACCGCTTCATGCAATGCGGGACTGGGAATATGTCGCTTCTGGCCGCCCTCGACGCGGCGATTGACTTCCATAACCGCATCGGGCCTGAACGCGTGCGCGCCCGGATCAAGTTTCTTGCGGACCGCTTGCGCACAGGCTTGCAGCAAATTCCGAGCGCCCGCATCAGTTCTCCCGTCCACCCGGAGCTTGCCGGCGGAATCGTCGTCCATCGCCTCGAAGGCGTGCCTGCACAAAAACTCCAAGATGAGCTCTGGCTGCGCGGACAGCTTCGCGTGCGGTCGGTGGGCGACGCGCTGGGTGTCCGCCAGTCTTGCATGATTTACAACAGCGAAGGCGAAATTGACTCGACGCTCGAGATCGTCAAGGCGCTTCGCGCGACACCCGCATGAGGGTGGTGAGTCAGTTGGAATTTTCCCGGTTCAGACGGAAACAATTGGTGCGGGGCCTGCCTGCACTCGATGCCTGCCAGGCTGCGTCGGCCTTTAGTTTACTGATCGAGGGGTTCCAAAAAGGCTTCGAGAGAAATTGCTGCTCGGGCGACCAAGCTTTGCAAAGTCCCTCGGGCGACCGTGGGATGCTTAGGGACAGAAAGCGTCGCGATTTGGCCCGGCTTGGTCAGAATGATGTGGCTGCCTTGCTGGCGGGCAACTTCCCAGCCGAGTCTCTCAAACGCCCGCACGACCTCGCGCGGCCGCAAAACGGGAACCGGAGGCATTAAACCGGGACTTCCACTTCGCGGGTTGAGACGGTCAGTGGCATTCCCCGCTCGGCTCGCACTTCCAAGCATTCCTTGATTGCTTGTTCGATATTTCTTTCAGCCTCTTCCTCGGTCTTGCCTTGACTGACACAGCCGGGGATAGACGGGCACTCGGCGATGAAAACGCCATCCTCATCCTGAACCATCGTCACAATGAACTTCATCGAGATGCCTCCCCTGCTGAATATCGCATACCCCAACGTCCGAATCAACGCACTTTCTTTGACAAATGGGGGTGCCCCTCGCATACTAATCGTTAGAGCCACGCACGCTGGGGAAAGGAATTAAGGTAATGGGCCTGGTCTTTGTGGAAGGCAAGGTCACGGGCCCCACAGGGCGGCAGGCGAGCCTGCGCTTCCTGGTTGACAGCGGGGCAACTTATACCTTGCTCCCAAACGATACGTGGCGCTCCATCGGGCTCGCGGCGAAACGTTCTGTGCGTTTCACCCTCGCCGACGGCACCGAAATCGAGCGCCAAGTCTCCGAGTGCCACATTACGCTTCCCCAGGGAGAAGGTCATACTCCGGTCCTTCTCGGCGAACCTGGTGATGAGCCACTCCTTGGCACAATCACTCTGGAAAATCTCGGGCTCGTTCTCAATCCCTTCAACCGCACTTTGCAGCCGATGCGCATGATGCTCGCGTAGAAGGCGACTCTCAATCTCTTAGATATATTGACCGTCACAGCCTATTTACTGCTTTTCTCTGCCGACGGCTCGGTAATGCTCGGGGGCGCGCTTCTCCTGGGCTTGGTGGATGAGTTGGGCCAATTCGGGAAAAAGCTGGAGGGCTTTTTGGACTTCGGGATCGGCGCGGGTTTCGACCTCGTCGCCCGCCGCCAGACCAAAAACTAAATTCACAACTTCGGTCTTGATCCGCAACCGCACGCGCGGCTGGTCGGGAAGCCAATACTCGTCCGGCGTGAGAATGCCTTGGCGGTGCAGAAAGTCCTTGAATTCTTGCAGCACCGCATCCACGGGCTCGAAGGAGTGGTCCGGCCTTTCATGTCGCGTCAGGTAATCGGAAGCGAAGTCCGTGAAAAGGCCTCGACCGTTCAAGAAAACCAGCCAGGGGTCGCTAGACGGCGAAGCGATTTCGACGTTCGGAACGATGCCTCCCTTATCAAATGCCGGCTGGCCATTGACGGTCCGCGGCCCCATGGCAGAGCGGTTCGCTGCCGCGGCAGGTTCACCGGTTGTCAACGCCTCGGCCAACTCGGTCCCCTCGAGCGGGCGCTGGATGGAGCGCCCGAGCGGCGTGAGGTATTGCGCCGTCGTCAGCGCCAGCCCGCACTTTTCGCTGAGCGGAATGACACTCTGCACCACGCCCTTGCCGTACGTCGGCTCGCCCACCACCAGCGCGCGCCCGTTTTCTT
>QHZO01000246.1:0-1491 GCA_003224695.1 Acidobacteriota bacterium | reverse complement strand
TCACCGTCAAGATGTTCGCGCTCGGCGGCAAGAACAGGCTTGCCGTTTCAATGGCGGAGTTGACCATTCCGCCCGGGTTGTCCCGCAAGTCGAAAATCAGGCCTTCGAGCCCGCGAACGCCCAGGCGGTCGAGCGCCGATCGGACCTCGGCTGCCGTGTTCTGCTCGAACCCCGTGAGGTGCAGGTATCCAATGCCCGGCGCGACCGCGAAGGCCTTGTCCACAGTGGGCAACGCGACTTCGGCGGGATCGAGCTTGAATTCCACCGGAACGATTTTCCCCGGATGAATTACTGCCAGCCGAACGGTTTCGGAGCGCGACCGCTCGAGAAGCTCAATCAAGGATCGAAAATCCAGGCGGTCTAGGCGCGTCCCATTGACTTCCACAATGTTATCCCCGGGCCCAAGGCCGGCGCGCCAGGATGGCGAATTCTCTCGGGTCTCGAGGACCGTCACTTTTCCCGGTTGGACGTAGAGGATCGAGCCGAAGCCCAAAGCCTTGCCCTGCTCTTGCTGCTTCAGGAGCTCGAATTGGGAGGCATTAAAAAACGAGGAAAAAGGGTCGAGGGTCGAGAGCATCCCGCGGATCCCGCCTTCCAGAATCGCCCGGTCGGGCTCGATCGGATCCATATAATTTGCTTCGAGAATTCCATACACGTCCGCGAACTTGACACTTTCGGCGGCCACGTCGTCGGAAGGAGCTTCAGTCTGAGCGGGCGCGGAAGCGACGAAGGCCAGAAGGCCTGCGGCCAAGCCCATGAGGCGTTTGCCGAAAAATGTTTTCCTCAAGGCCTTAAACCATCCTCACTCTTCCAATATAAACCAGATGCACCCGGCCGACCGGAGGATGGCCGTAGCCGCCTAGTGTGGCTCGCGGGTGGCGCGGGTGACCACGATATCGCTTCTTATGTCGCCGTCACGGCGCCACATGCGGTCAAACAAAGGACGATGATGGTCAATGCGCGAAGCGAGCGCGAAGGATGTAGAAGATTCCCCACAGGACAAGCAGCACATTGGCGATGGTGAACAGACGGCTCTTGAACTCCCGATGCAGGCTCGCGCCCCAGGCCAGCAGCCAGACGGAGGCAAGCGCCGCTCCGTAGTAAAAGACCAGGCCCGCCAGGAAGAACGGCACAACGTGCCCGTAGCCGCGCGCGCGGCCCTCGGCCAGGATCGGCCCCGCGATGGTCAGCCAGTACACCCAGGTCCCCGGCGCCGCTACTTCCCCGAGCATCGCGACGGAGACGCTGGCGTAAGTTAGGGGCGCGGAGCGAGCCAGCTCCTCCCGCTTCTTTCGCTTCGATTCGATCAGGGAATATACTCCGAACAGAATGGTGACCGCCCCGCCCACGTACGACACGCCGTGAGCAATTCGTCCCGGCTCGTGCGCAAGTTTTCGGAGAATGAAGTCGTAGAAGAAAAAGGTTACAACGAGGAGCGCGCCATCGACCACGATTGGCGGGCCGCACAACACGAAGACGGCGCGCCGCCAT
>QHZO01000245.1 GCA_003224695.1 Acidobacteriota bacterium | reverse complement strand
TATGACCTGGTCGGCGACTTGCAGAATATTTCCGCCGATTTGACGCGAGATGCTGATGAGCGCGCCCGGCTGGCCATTTCCAATATCCAGAACGGTCGGATCCATGTGGCCGTATTCCACCTCGCCGATGTCGCGCAGCCGGATGGGGGACTGATTTTCGGTGGCGACGACGGTGTTCCGGATATCGTCGAGGCTTGTGAACTGGCCGGTGGCAAGGAGCAGGTACCGCGCGTAGCCCTTATCGAGCCGGCCGACCGATTGAATGTCGTTCGTCGAGCGCAGCCGGTTGGCGATGTCCACGAGCGAAAGACGTTGGGCCATCATCTTTTGCGGGTCAATCAGGACGGAAACTTCCCGGATGTCGCTCGGCGGCCTCGCCATCGCCATCGGCCTGATTATTGACGATGCGGTGGTGATCATCGAGAACATCTACAGGCATCTCGGAATGGGCGAGTCCGTGGAAGAGGCCTCGGAAAAAGGCACGCGCGAGCTGCTCGGTCCGGTGATCGGCTCAACGGCCACCACGGTCGTCGTCTTCTCGCCCCTCACCCTGCTCTCGGGCGTGGTGGGCGAATTCTTCCGGGCGCTTTGTCTGACGCTTGCCGTTTCGGTCATCCTTTCGCTCGTCTTCGCCCTCACACTGATTCCGCTGCTTTCCGAACAGCTTCTCTCCCGCGAGCTGCACCGCGAGGCTTCTGCGCATTTCATCGCCCCGGTCACGCGCGCTTACGAAAGGCTTGTCCGATGGTCGCTCCGCTTCCGGGTTGTGGTCTTGGCCGGCGCCGTGGCTTCGCTCGGTCTCGCCTACTTCCTCTACACGCGAGTCGAACAAGGCTTTCTCCCCGAAATGGACGAGGGCGGATTCGTCCTCGACACGATCGCGCCGCCGGGTTCCTCGCTTCCAGAGACCAATCTCCTGAACCAGAAGGCCGAAGCTGTTGTCCTCGCGGACAAAGAGAAATCGTCGCCAAGCTCAAACCGCGCTCCGAGCGCCCCCACAACATCTACGCCATCATGGACGATCTCCGGCAAAAGATCCTTACCCAGGTTCCCGGCCTCGACGTCGAATTCACCCAGGTCCTTCAGGACATGATCGGTGACATGGAAGCAAGCCCTGAACCCATCGAGGTCAAACTGTTCGGCCCCAACACGGAAGTTCTTGAGAAGCTCGCCGAGGAAGTTTCGCCGCGCATCGAGAAGCTCGAAGGCGCTGTGGATTTCAAAGGCCTTCAGCGCGGAAACCCCGAGATGGTGATTCAGGTGGACCCGGTCCAGGCCGGAAGACTGGGCATGGGCGTGGACCAGGTCTCCGAGCAAGTGGGGGCGGGATTGCTGGGCTTGACCGAAACCGAGCTCCGCTCGACCGACCGCACCGTGGGCATCCGCGTGCGCTTCCCGGACTCCTTCCGGTTTAACTTTGAGCGCGTGCGCGATTTCCCCATCCTCACGCCCGCTCACCAGTTT
Source organism: Acidobacteriota bacterium (assembly GCA_003224695.1). Taxonomy (GTDB): domain Bacteria; phylum Acidobacteriota; class Terriglobia; order UBA7540; family UBA7540; genus Gp13-AA74. Next base: position 909 of record QHZO01000245.1, on the reverse strand, counting down.
GTTCCGCTCTCGGCCTTGGCTCAGGTGGATGAGTTGCAAGGGCAAACCCAATTGCTGCGCGAAGACCAGCACTTGATGGTGGACCTGACCGCGCGCCTGGAAAACCGCGACCTGGGCAGCGCCATCCGCGACGTCGAGCGGGTGCTCGCCCAAGTCCCATTCCCGCCGGGCACCAGCTACGAAATCGGCGGGCAGTACGAAAGCCAGCAGCAGTCCTTCCGCGACTTGCTTCGAGTGCTGGCGCTGGCGCTGGCCGCCGTCTTCATCGTGTTGGTCATTCAATTCCGGGCTTTCGCTCCGGCGCTGATCATCATGTCCGCCGCGCCGCTCTCGCTCGTCGGCGTCTTCGGCGCTCTGGTACTCCTGCCCATACACTTGCATCCCTTTGAAATGGGCACTGCATTGAACGTCTCCTCCTTTATGGGGATCATCCTGATGGTGGGGCTGGTGGTGAAAAACGGCATCATCCTTTTCGAGTACGTCCACAAGCTCTGGGAAGAGCAGGGACTGCCGCTTGGTGAGGCCCTGGTTGAAGCCGGCAAGATTCGCGTCCGGCCCATCCTGATGACCACGCTCTGTACCCTGTTCGGATTGATGCCGCTGGCGCTTGGCTTCGGCGCGGGCGCGGAACTTCAGAAGCCGCTGGCGCTGGCCGTCATCGGCGGGCTGTCGGTTTCGACGTTTATCACTTTGCTGGTCATGCCGGTGCTCTACTCGCTGCTCGAACAGCGGGCGCCCTCGCGGCGCGGCGCCGGGCCTTCAAGCAGTCCAGTCTCCGGAAACTGAGGACAAGGAGCGCGCCAGTTCCGGCTATAAATTTTTTTTATGCTATTGATTCTCCCCAAAGTCGGGTAGAATCAGCGTTTCACCGTGCCGAAAGCCTATGGACTACGACCAGTTGGCCAGCTT
>QHZO01000244.1 GCA_003224695.1 Acidobacteriota bacterium | reverse complement strand
GCAGCTCCGCCCTGGCTTCGAAAGCCACCGGATTTCCCATCGCCAAGATTGCGGCGCGGCTCGCCGTGGGATACCGCCTCGACGAAATCCCGAACGACATTACCAAGAAAACTCCGTCATGTTTTGAGCCCACCATTGATTACGTGGTGGTCAAGATTCCCAAGTGGGCGCAAGACAAATTTCCGGAATCCGACCACACGCTCGGCACGCAAATGAAATCGGTTGGGGAAGTCATGGCCATAGGCCGGACGTTCAAGGAAGCCTTGATGAAAGGTATCCGGTCGCTCGAGGCCAGCCGGAAGTCACCGCGGCCTCCGGCTGACACGGGCGAACTCATGCGGCGGCTTTCCATACCGCGCCCGGACCGGCTCTGGGACCTTTTCTTCGCCTTCCAGGCGGGCGAAAGCGTGGAAACCGTCTATGAAATTACTCATATCGACCCGTGGTTTCTGAACCAGGTCGAGCAGCTTGTCCGCCTGGAGGGTGAGCTGGGCCGCTTCGGCCTGGATTCCGTTCCGACCGCCATTCTGCGCGAAGCCAAGCGCTTTGGCCTATCGGAATCTGGAATGTTTCGGAAGCCAAGGTCCGCGGCGCGCGGCTCGCGAAAAGCCTTCGACCCGTGTACAAGCGGGTGGACACGTGTGCGGCGGAATTCGAGTCCTCGACGCCGTACTTGTATTCAACTTACGAGGATGAAGACGAGGCCGAGCCGAGCAGCCGCAAGAAAATCATGATTCTCGGCAGCGGACCCAACCGCATCGGGCAGGGAATTGAGTTTGACTACTGTTGCGTCCATGCGAGCTATGCGCTCAAAGAGGCCGGGTTCGAGAGCATCATGGTGAACTGCAACCCGGAAACGGTCTCGACCGACTACGACACTTCCGACCGGCTCTACTTTGAGCCGTTGACGTTCGAAGACGTCATGGCGATTGTCGAGGAGGAGAAGCCCGACGGGGTCATCGTGCAGTTTGGCGGACAGACGCCCTTGAACCTGGCGCGGCGGCTTAAAGCCGCGGGTGTGCCGATCGTGGGCACCTCGCCGGACTCTATTGACTTGGCGGAAGATCGCAAGAGGTTTGGCGCGCTGCTCGCGCGGCAGGGCATCCCGCAGCCTGAAAACGGCGCGGCAATGAATGCCGAAGAAGCTCGCGAGATCGCCCGCCGCATCGGCTTTCCGGTGCTCGTCCGCCCTTCCTACGTGCTCGGCGGGCGCGCCATGGTGATTGCTTATGACGAGAAGACCTTGACGGACTATGTCCGCCGCGCCGAAGAACTGCACCGGGCATTCCCGATCCTCGTAGACCGATTCCTTGAAAACGCCACGGAGCTTGATGTGGACGCGCTCGCCGACCGCCGCGACGTGGTGATTGCCGGGATCATGGAACACATCGAGGAGGCGGGGATCCATTCCGGAGACAGCTCGTGCGTGCTGCCCTCGGCCGAGGTGAGCGCCGAAAACCACCGGACGCTCGTCGAATATACCCTGCAACTTGCCCAGGAGCTCAAAGTGGTTGGTCTGATGAACGTGCAATACGCCATCCAGAATGGCAAGGTGTACGTTCTGGAAGTAAACCCGCGCGCCTCCCGGACCATCCCTTACGTCAGCAAAGCGACCGGCATTCAGTTGGCGAAACTGGCCACGCGGCTCATGGTTGGAGCCAGGCTCGCGGATTTTGGCCTGCCGCAGGAACTCCCCGTGCGCTTCCATTTTGTCAAGTCCCCGGTGTTTCCGTTCCGAAAATTCCCCGGCGTGGATACCATCCTTGGCCCGGAGATGAAATCCACCGGTGAAGTGATGGGTGTGGGAGAAAGTTTCGGCTTGGCTTTCTCGAAGGCGCAACTGGCGGCGATGCAGCCGGTCCCGGACTCGGGCCGCGTTTTCATTTCGGTCAACGACCATGACAAGGCCCATGTGTCTCCGGTGGCGAAGAACCTCGTCGAGCTCGGGTTCGCGCTGGTAGCCACGCGCGGCACGGCGAAGACGCTCCGCGGCCACGGAGTGCCGGTGGAGCATGTGTTTAAAGTGAATGAAGGCAAGCCAAACGTGGTGGACATGATCAAGAACGGGGAGATCGGACTTATTATCAACACCCCGCTAGGGCGGTCTTCGCGCTTCGATGAGAAAGCCATTCGCCGCGCGGCGGTGCACCACGGCGTCACTTGCATCACCACGCTTTCGGCCGCCAAAGCGGTGGTCAGCGGCATGCGCGCGAGACGCGCGTCTGGTATCCAGGTGACCAGCCTTCAAGAATTGCATGAAACAAAAACGTCCGTTGTAAGTAGTCCGTAGCCCGTTGCACGGCCGTAGGGGCGGGCCTCGTGCCCGCCCAACTGCGCCGGAATTCCCTCCTGGGCGACCACAAGGGTCGCCCCTACGACTGGACGCTCAGTGGTCAGCGACGGCGAAATTCGAAACTCGCCGCGATTTTCGAATTTTCGAATTTCGGCCCCGGCTTACTGCTGAATGATAACTAAAGGCTGACAGCTAATCATGACCCGCGACCAAATCATCGCGCACCTACAGGGAATCTTTCCCCCCGTCGCCACTCCGTTTGACCGGAAAGGGGAAGTTGACGCGGCGGCGTTTCGAAGCAATATCCTCCGGTACGTGGACGCCGGCCTGCCCGGCATCCTAGTCTGTGGCTCGACGGGGGAAGCGCCGCTCCTGACCATGCGAGAGCGGCTGCGGCTGGTCGAGATCGCCCGGCGGGTTGTTCGGGCCCCGCAGGTCCTGCTGGTTGGGACGGGGCTTGAAAGCACTCGCGAGACGATTCGTCTGAGCCGGGAAGTGATTCGCTCGGGCGCCGACGCCCTCCTGGTCGTGACACCCGGTTACTACAAACCCAAAATGGACGGGGAAGCCGTCCGGGGACATTACGAACGCGTGGCCGACGCGGTTGGCCGGCCTGTCTTGGTTTATTCCATCCCGCAGTTTACGGGAGTCCACATCGAGGTAGAAACTATTGCCGCGCTGTCGCGCCACGGGAACATCTGCGGGCTGAAAGAAAGCTCCGGAGACTTCGCGTTTGTGAAGAAGGTTCTATCCAAGGTTCGTCCGGGTTTCAAAGTCCTGGTCGGCTCCGTGCTGATTCTCCTCAAGTCATTGCGAGCCGGCGCCGTGGGAGCCGTGCTCGGCCAAGCGGACTTCGCTCCGGATCTGTGCCTGGGCTTGTATCGCGCTTACGCGCAAGGGCGGATACGAGAAGCCAAAGAATTCCAGCGCCGCTTGCTGCCGCTCGGCGAAAAAATTTCCGTGCCGTTTGGCGTGGCCGGGATAAAAGCGGCGTTGGATGAGTGCGGCTACCGCGGCGGAGAGCCTCGCCGGCCGCTCGCCCCCCTCACTCGCGCCAATCGCCAGCGCGTGGCCGAAGCCATTCGTGAAGCATATTCCGGGCTGGAATATTGAGTGTTCCAGTTCTCGCGGCCAAAGCGGTAGCTCGAAGCCCACCAATCCCCCCGGCTGAACAGGCGGACAACCATCAGTGCCCGCATCCCGATGCCGGTTGAGTCAATCTAATCGAGAGTGTAGGATTTGATTTCCATGGAACCTATCCCCCACGCGCGTGTGCCGCGGTCGACCGCGTTATTCCTCGATTTCCTAAGCCACTTCGAGGGCGTGCGGGAATTTTACGACCACCGTCCTTTCGATCTCGCCTCCTACCAGGCCGCGGCGGAAGGTGTGCGCGCCCAGAACCCAAACCGCAGCGCGCTGGTCGAAATTCTCGAAACCCAAAATCGCGCTTTCGGCTGTTCGGAGAAGTCGCTTGAAAATATTCGCCGCTTGGCTTCGTCCGAAACCTTCGCCGTCGTCACCGGCCAACAAGTGGGTTTGTTCTCCGGACCCGCGTTCACTCTCTACAAAGCCCTCACGGCGGTGCGCCTCGCGGCGCGGCTCAGCGAGCAAGGATTGCCCTCGGTGCCGGTATTCAGGCTGGCGACGGAGGATCACGACCTCGAGGAAGTGGCGAGCGCGCAGACGCTCGATGATGACTACCACCTTGTGCTGCTCAAAGACCCGGGCCACGCGCCAGCCCCGCGCGCACCGGTGGGCCGCATCCAACTGACCACCACGATCGAAAGCCTCTTGAAACAGTTTGAAGATTTAACGCCGCCCGGTGAGCCGCGGGACCGGCTGATGGCGGACCTCCGCGAGAGTTACAAAACAGGGGAACCCTGGGGCAACGCCTTCGCGCGGCTGATGGCTCGTCTGTTTGCGCCCTGGGGCGTGGTGTTGCTCGATCCGCTCGACGGTGCCATTCATCGTCTCGCTCTGCCTGTCTACGATCGAGTGCTCCGCGAAGCTGAAACCGTGCGCCGCCGGCTCCTGGCGCGCTCGGAGGCTCTGGTCAAGGCGGGCTATCATGCGCAAGTCCACGTCGCCGAGGACTCGACGACGCTCTTTCTTTTCTCGAAGGGCGGCCGGCAGCCGGTAACGTTTCGTGACGGGCGCTTCTACGTGGACGATGCCAAGCCTCTTCCCCCAGAAGAGCTTCAAGCGCACCTTCAGTCCAACCCGCTTGATTTCACCTCCAACGCGCTGCTTCGGCCGGTTGTTCAAGATTCGCTCCTTCCCACCGTCGCTTACGTGGCGGGCGCGGCGGAGCTTGGCTACCTTGGCCAATCACAAGTGCTCTATAAATTTCTAAGCGGACGCGCCCAGCCGGTGATATTTCCGCGCGCCGCCTTTACGCTGGTGGACCGGCGAATCGAGCGCTGGATGCAAAAATATGGTGTAACGGTTGAAGACGCCTGGAAAGGCGAAGAGCACCTGTCGAAGAAGGTGGCTTCCAACGGTTTCTCGGCCGGCTGGGCGGAGCGGCTGGAGCATAGCGAAAAGGAGATCGGCGAAATGCTCGCGGGCTTTACCAGGTGGGGCGGCTCAAGGGAAAGATTTCGCGCGCCACGCTCGAGCGGTCCGAGTTACTCGCCCGGCACGAGCGCTCTCTGGCAAGCTTCCTGGCACCGGCCAAGTCGCTTCAGGAGCGGGAAGTTTCCGGCGTTTATTTTCTCGGCCGCGCGGGTTACGGCCTGCTCGACCGAATCCTCGAACGCATTTCGACCGATTCGGCGGAGCACCAGGTTATGGAGTATTAAGGAGAGGGGATAGCGAGGAGGCGGAATGGCCATGGAGGCGGGGAAGGCGGCACGTGTCGGGCACAGCACGGGGCGCGCCACGGTGGTTCAGCTTGAGGCGCGGGCGCGCGTGGAATTCCTCGACATCACCGCGCGCCTCCAGAAACTTGTGGATGAGTCGGGAGTCGTGAATGGCGTGTGCCACCTCTTTGTACCGCACACCACGGCGGCGCTGCTCGTCAATGAAAATGACGACCCGGCGCTCCAGAACGATATGGACCAATTTCTTGCGCGGCTGGCGCCCGTCGGCGGCGAATATCATCACAACGATGGCAACTGCGACGCGCATCTTAAGGCTTCCCTCATCGGAAATTCAAAAACCCTGCTCGTCGAGGACCGCCGAGTGGTGTTGGGCCGCTGGCAGGGCGTGTTTTTCTGCGAGTTCGACGGCCCGCGCCGCCGCGAGCTGCGCGTGAAAATCGTTTCCGACTAAGAGCGCCGACCTGGTGTTAACCTCGTTTGTTTTCAAGTTTCTGACTTCCGATTTCTGATTTGTTCTATGCAGACCCTCGGCCTTTACGTTCAAATTCCGTTCTGCGCGTCGAAATGCACTTTCTGCAACTTCAGCTCAGGAGTGGAGCGGCGCGAGGCCATTGACGCCACACTCGCCGCGCTGGTCAAAGAAATCGAGCGCCTCCCCGCCATTTACGGCGAGGGTGGGCTGGGCGCGCACTTGTTCGCGCTTCCCGTGGATACGATTTATTTCGGCGGAGGCACGCCGCCCATTGCCGGGCGCATGCGCCTGACGCGCGTTCTCGACGCATTGGGGCGGCGGTTTCGCCGTGCCGATTCCATCGAGCTCACGATGGAAATGACGCCGGGCTCGGCCGATGAGGCTTTTCTGGATTGGGCTCGCCGGGCCGGCATCAACCGGCTCAGCATCGGCGCACAGACTTTCGCGGATGAGGAGCTTCGCGCGGTAGGCAGGCTGCACTCTGCCGAAGAGACGCGTGAATTTCTCCGCCATGCGCGCCGCGCAGGCTTCAAGAACCTCAGCCTTGATCTCATCGCCGGCTTGCCCCATCAGACGATGGCGTCCTGGCGCGAAAGCTTGTCGAGTACCGCGCGGCTCGAGCCCGAGCACTGTTCGGTTTATTTATTTGAAATTGACGAAAAGAGCCGTTTGGGCAACGAGGTCTTGCGGCACGGCGCGCGCTACGCTGCTGACGCAGTTCCAAGCGAAGACTTCATGGCGGACGCCTACGAAGCGGCGCGCGAGTTTCTTTCGAGCGAAGGATACGCGCAGTATGAAATCTCGAACTTTGCGCGGCCGGGTTTCGAGTCCCGGCACAACCGGAAGTACTGGCGGCGCGAGCCGGTGGCGGGACTGGGGCCGGGGGCGCATTCCTTTGACGGCGCGCACCGCTGGGAAAATGTGACATCGGCAGCCGACTATCGGGCGAGAGTTGACCTCGGCCGCTCGCCCTTCGAATCGCTGCGTCCTTTGACCGAGACGGAACAACTGGAAGAATATTTCTTCCTGGGGTTGCGCGAGAGCGGGGGAGTTGAGCTTGCGGCGGTCGGGCGGCGGTGGGGCGGGGAGGCTGAGAAGAAGATAGAGCGAGTTGTCGAGGAGCTTTGCGGGCGGGAACTGTTATCGCGCGAAAATGGCCGCGTCCGACTCCGGCCGCACGCGTATCTGGTCTCGAACGAAGTTTTCCAGGAGTTTCTCCTGACCGTATAATGGATTTTTTGCCACCACTACTATGGCGGCGCGGGAGCATCCGTCGAGCAAGGGAGACTAAACGATGACCGACTCAGTTGTGGATTTGCGCAGCGACACGGTGACCAAACCGACCGCGGCCATGCGGCGAGCCATGGCGGAGGCGGAAGTCGGCGACGACGTGTATCGCGAAGACCCGACGGTGAATCGCCTTCAGGACCGCGCCGCCGAAATCTTCCAGCGCGACGCCGGCCTTTTCGTTCCCTCGGGCACCATGGGCAACCAGACGGCCATCAAAGTTCACACCCAGCCGGGCCGCGAGGTGATTTGCGAGGAGCGGGCACACATTGTCAATCACGAGATGGGGATGATGGCGGCGTTCTCGGGCGTTCTGCCGCGGACGATCCAGGCCGAAGATGGCATTCTGAGCTGGGCGCTCATCGCCCCGCAACTCCGTGGGCGGAGCGACCATCGCGCGCGCACCGGTCTGGTGGAGCTCGAAAACACCTCGAACCTTGCCGGAGGTTCGGTCTACCCGCAGGCTGTCGCGGAGGAGATTTGCGACCGCGCGCACGCGGCGGGCTTGCCGGTGCACTTGGACGGGGCGCGCATTTTCAACGCCGCCGTGGCGCTCGGCTGTTCACCTGCCGAACTGACCCGCAAATTCGACTCCGTGATGTTTTGTCTCTCCAAGGGACTCGGCGCTCCCGTCGGCTCCATGCTGGTCGGGTCGAAAGAGTTTATCGAGGAAGCTCGGCTAGTGCGCAAGATGTTGGGCGGCGGAATGCGGCAGGCCGGAGTGCTGGC
>QHZO01000243.1 GCA_003224695.1 Acidobacteriota bacterium | reverse complement strand
GGCATGACGAATTACCCGCCGCTGAAGCCGCTCCACTCCAGCGCTTCTCTGAGCCCGGTGAAACTTGCCGAACTCGGACGGCTCTCGAGGGAGGCAATCAAGCAGACGCTCCTGCCCGGTGGAACCCATTCTCTCAAGGCACGATCCGATGGAACGTTGCTCGAAGTTCACCATCGAATCCGCATCCTTCGTAACCGAGGCATTGACGTGGATTCATTGCCCCGAGAGATCATCCCCGGGAACGAATAATGCTTTCGCCTGTCATTGCGGCGAAAGGAAGGAAAATGGCACCTTTACTTTACGGGGTTAACGGGCCGTGGCCCGGGCGGCTGGCCGTCTCTGCGCGGCCACGCGGCGGCGACTGGCTTGAAGATGAAGCGAAGGGCTGGAAAGAGTCTGGCCTGGGGATTGTGGTTTCACCACTGACGCCGGATGAGGTCGAGGCGTTCACCTTATCCGCGGAAGAGGTGCGATGCCGGGAGCAGGGCATCCACTTTCTTTCGTTCCCAATTGCCGATCGGAGTGTTCCGCCTTCCTCCCCCGAGACGCTGACTTTTATTCGGGATTTAGAGAAGAAACTGGCCGAGGGCAAAAACGTCGCTGTGCATTGCCGGCAGGGTCTCGGCCGGTCGTCCATGATCGTCGCGAGCCTTCTGGTGATCGGAGGATTGGTGCCCGATCGAGCGATCGAACGAGTGAGTTCAGCCCGCGGCTGCCCGGTTCCTGAGACCTCCGAGCAGAGCGACTGGGTGGCGCGACAGGCACAGGACGTGGCTCAAGTGCACCTTGCAGGTTGAGAGAGAATCTATGTCGGACTTGCGAGCGCTCTATCAGGAAGTCATCCTTGACCACAACCGCCACCCGCACAATTTCCGGGCGATGCCGGCAGCCGACCATCTCGAAGGCGACCGAATCTTGGACGCAAGCTTCCAGGGTTCCGGCTGCGCCATCTCCACGGCTTCTGCTTCGATCTTGACGGATTCGATCAAAGGCAAGACGCTGGCGGAGGCGCAGAGCTTGTTCGCGCGCTTTCACGAGCTGGTGACGGGCAAGGCGGCCGCCGACGGCCAGGAACTCGGCAAGCTCGCTGTCTTCTCGGGGGTTTCGGAATTCCCCGCGCGCGTGAAATGCGCCACGCTTGCCTGGCATACGCTCAAGAGCGCGCTCGAGCGCGGCGAGCCGGTTTCGACGGAAAAAGACGATGGAGGTATTCGATGAGCGACCAAACGGGAACAAGCGCCGGCCCGTCTGCCGCGGCACCGGCGCTCGACGAAATGGAAAGTCAGAAACTTCGCGAAAAGATCGTTGACGCGGTTCGCACTTGTTACGACCCTGAAATTCCCGTGAATATATACGATTTAGGACTGATCTACGAATACGAGGTTTCCTCCAGCGGGAAGGTCCACGTCAAGATGACCCTCACCGCGCCGGGCTGCCCCGCCGCGGGAACTCTACCCGGCGAGGTGGAAGACAAAATCAGCGTGCTTCCCAACGTGAAAGAAGTGCAAGTGGATGTGGTCTGGGACCCGCCGTGGTCCAAGGACCGGATGTCCGAAGCGGCAAAACTTCAACTGGGATTTCTGTGAGCAGAGCGGTCGAGAGTTGGCGGTCGTTGGTTAACAGTCGAGAGTTGAGAGTCGAAAGTTGAAAGATGCGCACCTCAACGCCCGGTTAACTCGCGGAGCTGCCTGCCACCGGCTCCGGAACTGGCCGCCCCTCCGCCGCTTGAGCGACCGCCCGTTTCGCTGCCGCCTCACCAGTCCGGATACAATCCGATATTCCAATACCTGAATAGGCATTACCCGCAAGGGTCAAACCTTGGTGCTCGGCCAGCCGCTCTTCGATCCCGCGCAGGCGCTCGAGGTGCCCGACGTTCGACTGGGCCATGGCGCGCGGCGAGCGATAGACGCGCTGGAAAAGCGGCTTCGAGCGCAGGCCGAGTATTTCCCCGAGCTCCCCGAGAACCATGGCGACAATCTCGTTTTCGCTCGCATCGGCTATCTCCGCGTCGCGGGTTCCGCCAAGGAACGCCCGGATGAGAGCCCTGCCCGGCGGCGCCCGCCGCGGAAACTTGGCGTGAACGAACGTTGCGGCGAGCAGCCGCCGCCCTTCCCGATGCGGGACCAGGAAACCGAAGCCGGGGGGCAGCCGAACTTCGTTCGTGTCATACCCCAACGCCACGGTGACGGCGGAGCTGTAGGGAATTCCGCTGAGCAGCGAAGCCAGCTTGGCGTCGAACCCCGCAACTAACTCCGCGGTCTCGTAGGCCGGAAGCGCCAGAACGACGCCATCGGCCTCGAGCGCGGCGCCTTCGTTCATCCGGACGGTCCACGGCCGCTCACCGGCCCTCGCGGGACGCCGCTCAAGCGCCAAAACTTTCCGGTTGAGAAGGAACCGCTCGGACGCGAGCCGCGCGGCCAGCGCTCGAACCATCCCTTCCAGCCCGCCTTCGGGGGTTGTGAATAAAGGCGGCGCAGGCTTGTCGCGAGGCCGGGCGCGGTGCGCCGCGAGCACCGCCCGCGTCAGGCTTCCAGTCTGTTTTTCCATTGCCCAGAAGCGCGCGAGCACCGCGGGCGCGCTCAGCGCCTCCGAATCGCCGCCATAGACACCCGCGAGCAGCGGGTCCACGATATTTTCGACCATGGCTTGCCCGAAGTGCCGGCTGACAAAGGCCGCCACCGATTCATCGGCCGAACCGTCTGAAGGGTGAGGCCGCCTGAAAAATTCACGAAGCGCCGCGACCTTCGAGCCCAAAGGGAGCACCCGCGTCCAAACCATCGGCCAGAGGCGCGTGGGAACGAGCAGGAAGAGACCGTCAGGGAGCGGCACCAGCCGCCCGCGATGGAGGATGTACGTGCGGCGATCGCGGTCGTTTGACCCGAGAAGCTCGCCGCCCAATCCCAGCTCGCGACAGAGCGCCGCGGCTTCGGGCTTCTCGGTAAGGAAACTGTCGGGACCTCCCTCAATCACAAACCCGCCGAATTTCTCGGTGCGAATCACACCCCCCAGGCGGCCGCTCGCTTCGATGAGGAACTCCTCGACCGGTGCACCCGCCTCGCGCGCGCGGGCCAGCCGGTAGGCAGCCGCAAGGCCCGAAATGCCACCGCCCACAACCACCACGCGACGCCGTGCTGTGTTGGGGACCGTCAAGCTCGAACCTATGCCCTCCACGCTTTGATTTTCGCAGTAACAAGATCGGCCAAGGCGCGGATGAGGAGCGGGCTTTGATTGAGAGATTCCGTCCGGTGAACCTTCAGGCCCTTCCCTTCCCCGAAGCGGCAAAAGGCCACATCAATATCGTAGAGGATTTCAACATGGTCGGCCACGAAACCGATCGGCGCGATGAGAACGTGATGGAACCCCGCCTGAGCGAGTTCGGCGATTTCCGATTCAACCGTCGGCCCGACCCATGGTTCGCTTGTCAAACCCTGGCTTTGAAATGCCAGCCGGAAATTGTCAACGCCCGCCGCTTTCGCAACCAGCGCGGCCGTTTCTTGGACCTCGCGGACGTAAGGGTCGCCGTCGGCGATGGTGCGCTCCGGAACGCTATGCGCGGTGAAGATGACGGGGACGGCCGTGCCCGCTTCGGAATCGGCGCGGGCGCGTGCTTCCTTCAGCTTCTCCTCGAAAGCAGCGATGAGGCCCGGGTGGGCGTGCCAGCTCTCGATAAAGTCCACGCGGAGCTGCGGCAGTAGTTTCATCTGGGCGGCCTCGAGCGCCTGCCGGTAGAGTCCGATGCTCGTCCGGGAATTCTGCGGCGCGAGACACAGCGCAATGAGCCGTTCGATGTGATCCGCGCGAATGCGGTCGAGCGCCTCGGCGATAAAGGGCTTCCAGTTGCGCATGCCGATGTAAACGGGAAGATTGAGGAGCCGGGCGAGCGCTTCCCCCTGCGACCGCGTGTGACTAAGCAGCGGCGAGCCGCCGCCGATGGCGGCGTAGCGGCGAACGATCTCCTGGATAGCCGCCTCGGGAAGCGGCCGGCCGCCTCGGACGTTGAGCAGAAACTCCGGGATATCTTGAAGCCCTTCGGGCGCGCCATGCGCCATCAGCAGCACGCCCGTCCGTTCATTGCCGTAAAGGTCGCTCATCGGTCGAAACGACCGCACCGTCGAGGTTGCCGAACAAATTCATTCGGCTTGGGAAGGGCAGATATTTG
>QHZO01000242.1 GCA_003224695.1 Acidobacteriota bacterium | reverse complement strand
CCTGCTTTGAAGTCAGCGAGTGTCTCTTCGAGTCTTGCGGTGACCTCCGAACGTTCGCTGTCAGGATTGCCTGCCAGAAATTTTGTGACGTAGTCGTCTATAGTAATCGGTACGAAAGCCATTTCCCCTCCTTTGATTGATAGATCCGTATTCTCTTCAACGATCAGACGAAGAATTCGAGCACTTTATTCACCACGGAGTCACGGAGTACACGAAGACCCACGGAGAGCCCTGATGCCTCTGTGAAATCTCTGTACCCTCCGTGTCTCCTATGAAGATTCCGGGCTCCCTTTGCGATCCGTAGGGGCGCCCGCAGCTCGGGCGGCCACACAGGGCCGCCCCTACGATTGGGCAGGCGCCCCTACGGCCTATCTTCATTCGCTGTGGCGAGCCGCAGGGTCATGAAAACTCCGTGGTGAAACAGGACTTCTTACCGCCGCAGGGTTCGAGGCAGGATTTGGCTTGAAGTGATTTGGCGCGACGGTTTAAGCTGCGGCCAAAGTTACGCGAAGGAGTAAAAAGCGTTGCCCCGTTCACCGCGATCGATGAAAGCACCGTCCACCTATTGCGCCAGCGCGCTCCTGCTGACGGCCCTGGCTGCCCTTAGCGCGCTCGAAGCACGCGGAGGCCAGGACAGCACTGAATCCGCGGGGATCGAATTCTTCGAGGCGAAGATACGCCCTCAATTGGCCGGCCGGTGCTTTCCGTGTCACAGCGCGCGAAACTCGAAGCCGGCGGGCGGGCTCTACCTCGATTCGCGCGTGGCCCTCCTGAAGGGGGGACAAAGAGGGCCCGCGGTTGTGCCTGGCGATCCCGCTCAGAGCCTCCTCATCCGGGCACTCCGCTACAGCGACGAGAAGCTCCAGATGCCGCCCATGGGCCGGCTCTCTGATGAGCAGGTTGCGGATTTTGAGGCATGGGTGAAAATGGGCGCGCCTTACCCCCTGGACAAGGCATCTCTCGAGACGGCGGGCCTCTCAGGCGACTCCCTGTCGAGGGCGCGGCAACACTGGGCATTTCGCCCCTTGCAACCCTGCCCCCTGCCGGTCGTAAGGCTCAAGCGGTGGCCGAAGAGCCCCATCGACTTTTTCGTGCTCGCCAAGCTCGAGGAAAAAGGGCTGAAGCCGTCACCACCCGCCGACAGGAGAACCTGGATCCGCCGCGCCACGTTCGATCTGACCGGGCTGCCTCCGACACCAGAGGAAGTCGATCTCTTCCAGAAGGATACTTCTCCGGACGCCTATTCCAGGGTGGTCGAGCGTTTGCTGGCCTCTCCCAAGTACGGCGAGCGCTGGGGGAGGTACTGGCTGAATCTGGCCCGCTACGCCGACACCAAGGGTTACGTATTCACTTCCGAGCATCGCTTCGCTCATTCCTACACTTACCGCGATTGGGTCATTCGCGCCTTCAACGAGGACCTTCCCTACGACCAGTTCCTGATCCGGCAGATCGCCGCGGATCTCCTGCCGATGGGAAGCGCCAGGCGACCGCTCGCGGCGATGGGTTTTCTCACGCTCGGGAGAAGGTTTCTCAACAACGTCCACGACATCATCGACGACCGGATCGACGTGGTCACGCGCACCACGATGGGACTCACGGTGGCCTGCGCGCGCTGCCACGACCACAAGTACGATCCGATTCCAACCCAGGACTACTACTCGCTCTATGGAGTGTTCGCCAGCTCCCAGGAACCGAAAAAGCCTCCGCGCATCGGGGATGCTCCGAGCCCGGAAGATTACGCGTCCTACGAAAGAGAGTGGA
>QHZO01000241.1:2213-2673 GCA_003224695.1 Acidobacteriota bacterium | reverse complement strand
CACGTCGAAGAAGAACCCCGCCTCCGGTTGCCAAGGAAGAAGGCTTGGTGCTCTTGCGTGCTCGTCTTAGTGGCCCTAGGTATGGTCTCACCGGCCCGCGCGCAACATCCCCAGGAATTCGCGCGGATTATAATCGACCCCAGTCAGAAATATCAGGAGATTCGAGGATTCGGCGTGAATTACACTGGCCCTTATTTCCGGAACGATCAGAAGGCGATGTTCGACATGCTGATTGACGATCTTGGGGCCACGATGTTCCGCGTGGTTCCTTACCTGGTCTATAGCAACTGGGAGGAAACCAATGACAACGACGATCCCCAGGCCATGAACTGGGAGTATTACAACGACCGATACTCCACGCCGATTTTTGAGGCGACCTGGAACGGATTGCGATACTTGAACTCGCGAGGCATCCGTCCAATGTTGGCACTCATGGGGCCGGTCCCGGCTTGGATGACCG
>QHZO01000241.1:799-2162 GCA_003224695.1 Acidobacteriota bacterium | reverse complement strand
CCTCAGTCCCGCCATGTACGACGAGTTCGCTGAGGAAGTGGTCTCGATGGCAGAGTACGCGCGCAACCAGGCTCATATCGACTTCGAGTACCTCAGCCCTTTCAACGAAACGGACTGCTACCCGCCGGAGGGTCCACGGATCGATCCGGAGGAAGCTCCGAAAGCTCTGGAGGCTGTGGCGCGCCGGCTGAAGAAGGAAGGACTGGGCGACATCCGATTGGCAGTCGCCGATAATGCGATCATCACGAATGATTATAGCGACCCGATTTTGAAAGACGAGGAATTGATGAAGCAAGTGGGGGTGTTCACCTTTCACACCTACGGAGAGAATTCCGTGGGTCCGCAAGTCGAGCGCGTCAGAGCCAGCAAGTTTCCACGAGTTCCCGTTTGGCTTACGGAATATGGTGATCTGAGCGATCTGGACAAGTCCTTTCAAAACCAATGGAAGAGTTTCTGCCTGGCCGCCAACCGGCGTGCCCTGACGGCTCTTAATCAAGGCGCCGCCGCCATTTTCTTCTTCGACGCCTTTGACGACTACGAGGAGTGCGCCAAGCGACTTTGCTATTACGGCCTGTTCCGCAGCGCCAACCATGTCTATTCACCCAAAAAGAGTTATTACGCTACACGGCAGATCTATCACTTTGTCAGACCGGGTTGGAGGAGGATTGCGGCGGTCACGGAGGCAAAGGGACTGACCCTTTCCGCTTTCCAGGGCCCCTCGCCGGACGCGCTGGTTGTGGTTGGAGTGAAAGAAGGGGGACCGAACCGCATCCGGATCGAGTTGCCGCAGACCGCCCCCGGGCCCGCGAGCTGGGACCTCTATGAAACAACCCGCGAACTGGACTGCCAGAAAGTTGAGACCATTTCGGTACTAGATGGCCATGCGGAAATCGAGTTGCCCGCGGAGGCGGTCTTCACTCTGGTAGCCAGGTCAAGCAAGTCGGAATGAGATTCTTGGTCTGGTTTGGCGTCGTGTTTCTCCGAACAGGGCAAACGGCAAAGCATCGGTGTGCTCCACGCGAAGCTGGTTCCTTATGCTCCGAGTCTCGCTTTACGGCGGGGTCGAGAGATGCAGGTAATGGCCGGACCTCAATCCCACCCGCTCGGGCCTCCCCAAAACGACGTAAGCCCTAACTTCATTCACTATTAAAAGAAGGAAATAATAACTGTTGTTATGAATTTTCGTGAAATTAGAAAGCCGATCTCGGCTTGTTATTGCGGCCCATGAATAATCCGCTGTTCAGCACATTCACTGGTTGCAAAATGCGATGCGCTGGGGAATGTCTCCAAAAATCTTGCGTCACCGGAGGAAACCTTTCGTCAGCGGAAGACTATGGGGAAAAGGATGCCTCAGCAACGGTGC
>QHZO01000241.1:0-786 GCA_003224695.1 Acidobacteriota bacterium | reverse complement strand
AAGCCCCCCGCGGCCGCTCTCAGCCGAATGCTCACCCGCCCCAAGTCCGGCTGATTACGAACGACTTGGTCAACCCGGCAAAGTTCGAGCGGCGTGAAATCTCCGAATGCCTTGGTCGCCAGACTTCTGCCGCTGCGATCGAGCGTCACCACTTCCAGCGAGCCGCACTGGAACAGTCCAAACACTCCGATAATTCGGAAATGTCCGCCCTCCGGCTTGACCGCGAGCGGATGCGAAACCAGCGCGCACGAATTCACGCCTGTAACCGCTTGGCCGCTCACCACGGTGCATTGCCAGGCTACCGGGAAAGTGTACTGCTGGCCCGGATCCAAATCCGCAAACGGGCTCAGGATTTCTGTCTCAATGAACGGGTCGCAACTGTCCGGGCTGTTACCCATTCGGATCCGGTCGTTGTGAATTGTGAAGGTGCCCTAGCCATTCACCCAAATCTCGAGTGGCGCGCCATCGGGATAAGGGAGACTGGGAAAGAGTGGGAATCGTTCGACCATTGCAACCTGCGCTTCCGGCCTCAATGCGATCAGCCAGCCATGCTCGGCTTCGACGGCAAATTTGGCCACTTGGTTCCGATACTCGAGTTTCCAAAAGCCCCTCGCCGCGTCAACCTCGATATGGTCGAAAGGCTCGTCGCCGAACACTTGTCGGTAACGCTTCGCCGGAGCAAAGATGATCAGCGGATGATGGGCGGCTTGCTGCGTCACTTGCCAAATCGCCCAACGCACCGGGCGCAAGGAGGTGTTACGCATCTGGTGAACGATGCGGACTATC
>QHZO01000238.1:9874-11096 GCA_003224695.1 Acidobacteriota bacterium | reverse complement strand
CATGGCTGCGCGAAGTCGAGCTGGCAGGTTCGAATTACCCGGAAGCTTATTTGTCCCTGGCCGCCGCGCTCGAAGAGCAGGTGGAACGATTCACCGGCTTCATTTGGACCGATTCAGCCCGCGCTTACTTTCACCACATGGCTTATTGCATGCGTCAGTGGGTCGCCGCCTGCCGATTGTTGACTTAGGGAGTCGCTTACGCGCTGCGGGGTAGACTTTGATGCCTAATATTTCACTCTATATTCCATGCTTCAACGCTCAACGGTATCTCGCGCGGACCCTGGAAGGAGTCCTGCGGCAGACGTATCCGCCCAACGAAACTCTCCTCATCTACGACGAGTCGGGCGATGGCACGCTCGAAATCGCCGCCCGCTATCCGGTTGAAATCATTCGGCAGGAGGGCAAGGGACTCGCTGCGGCACGAAACACAGCATTCCGGAACGCCCGGCACGAGCTAGTTGCGTCGCTGGACGCCGACTGCGTACCAGAGCCTGATTGGCTGGAAAAGTTGGTCCCTTTAATGGATCAGCCTTCGGTCGGCGCGGTTGGCGGGCGGTTGACTGAGACAGTTCTTGACTCAGCGGCTGACCGATGGCGGCAGGCACACATGCCTCAAGATTGGGGAGCTTCGCGAGTCCTTGACCCTCCCTTCCTGTTTGGGAGCAACACTATCACCCGAAAGTCGGTGGCAGTGGAGGTAGGATGTTACACGGAGAAGCTCGGCACCGGTGGAGAAGACGTAGACATCTCCAAACGGATTCGCGCCAAAGGATATCACAGTATTTACGAGCCGACCGCTCAAGTGAGACATATCCGGCAGGACACCGTTCGGTCTGTTATGTCCACCTTTTGGAGGTGGCATATGGCGGGGATCGATCGGATTAAGCTGCGGTCTGTTTTGGGTCGTGCTCTCTTCATCCACTTTCGAGCGAATTTTCTCGACTTCGTCAAACGCGATCTTCGGCGGAAAGCCTACAGCCTCCTCTGGCTTGACATTCTTTTGTTGTTCTATATGCTCCGCCTTGACCTTCGCCTGTACCTCCGCACAATGAATAGCAGCGCCGCGGCGCAACCGCCTCCGGTCTGCGCCCAGAACCAAGGATCGAACGCGAGCTGACGGGGTCGAATGCCAACACCCGACGTCACCGTCCTGATTGATACGTACAACCACGAGCGCTTTATCGAGCGCGGGATACTTAGTGTACTGGAGCAACACTTTCCC
>QHZO01000238.1:6475-9790 GCA_003224695.1 Acidobacteriota bacterium | reverse complement strand
ACTGGTGGGCACCCTCCAAGCTGCGCGAAGTGGTAGAAGCCTTCGAAAAGAATCCGGACATTGGCGCCGTGGGCCACGGCTACTACAGAGTTGACCTGATTAACCAAAAACTTGAGAGCGTGGTGCCGGAGCGTACATGCCGATTGACGTTGAACAACGCAGCTGGAGCACGATGCTTCATGGCGTTAGGTGGTTTTCTGGCACCCAGCATGCTGGCAGTGCGGAAGCGGATCTTGGACCGCATCCCCCCTGTTCCGCAAGAACTGATTTTCTGTGGCGACGCGTTCATCTACACTCTAGCCGTGGCTATCGGAGGAGCAGTCGTCCTGGACCGCCCTCTTTCATACTATTGTGTGCACGGGCAGAATCTCTTTCAGACAACCGATCCCGAAAGGCTGCGACGCCGGTCAGAAATGACGGATCGTTGCTGGCGGGAATTGTTGCCTTGGTTATCTAAGCTTGGCTTGGCGCGTGACGCGAACAGCATGCTGACACTCGCCTGGAGATTGGATTCTGAGGCTCGTTGCCTTTCACGCCAAGGCGGCAAGCGATGGCGGACATTTCAGAATGAGCGGGCACGCAGGCGCTTGGCTTATCGCGGCGGAAGTCTCGGCTACAAGGTGTTCAAAGCTCTATCCTTAGGACTGACGCTGCTGGTGCCCCCACCGCGTTTTTATCAGCTCAAGCAGTGGTACGCGCGCAAGGGTTTGGGACGGATGAGAGAAAAACTGGGCAGCCCGGTATCTGCTGATCTGATCGGAATCCGGCGGCATCCCGTGGAGAACCTTCCCTCGGTACTAACCGGTGAAATTAGCGTTTCGCGATGAGGCGACTCCGCAGCGGCGCTCCCGTGGTCACGAACGGCGAGAACTGGGGCTTCGGTGAACTCGAGCTGCCCCAGGAAAAGGTGGGCCGTGCGCGTTAGTTCCTAATCTAGGACGGTCTCCAATGCGTGACGCGATTGTGTTCACCGGTTTGAGCTGGGAGACGTTCAATGTCCCCGAGCGCATCTCCATCGCGCTGGCTAGTTTGGGCTGTACGGTCCTACACTGCGAGCCACCTGTCTCAATGTTCCGAAGCGAGCCGCAGGTCATGAGAGACGTCGCCAATGGGATCCACTCTCTGAGGCTGAGATTCATCAGCAGCAGGTTCGATTACCTTCCCGGCGCTCCGCTGGCACAGGCACACATGATTCGAAAGCAGATCGAGTGCGCAGCGCGTCAGCTCCAACTCCGCGAGCCAATCTTTCTTTACATGCCGCTGGGCAGGCTCTTCCCACTTTGCGGACTGATGAAGCGCGACCACTTCATCGTCCACACGTGCATTGACGAACCTATAGAACCCGATTACGAACGCCGTTACGTGGAAGTATCTGACCGAACCCTGGTGATCCCTAGGAGCACCTACCACAAGTTCAGAGCCAAGTTCGGCAGCAAGGTGGAAATAATTCGACAAAGTGTCGATTTTCAAGGGCTGACTAATGGGGCCGGCACAGACATGCGCGAGCCTGGCGCGCTTTCGGCTATTCCGAGACCGAGGCTCGCTTATTTGGGGCCGCCCTCCACGCGCCTGAATATACCCGTCCTCCAGTCGCTCTTGCGCTCTCATCCGGGATGGCACTTCGTCTCGGTAGGTCCTAACGGTGCCGTACAACTTCCCAACGCCCACGCCTTGCCGTGGATGCCCGCTACCGCGATGGGAGATTACATAAGGAATGTCGAGATCGGATTTATGCCTTACAATTGCCATAACGAATTAAATCGGCACTGCGTCCCCCTAAAACTCTTTGATTGCTTTGCTTTCGGCATCCCTGTGGTTTCCACCCCTCTGATTCACCTCTGGGAATACAAGGACCTGATTTATTTTGGCGACACTGCGGAGGAGTTGGCTCGCGCCGTCGAGCAAGCCCTCGAAGAGCCGCATGACAGCCCGAAGCGGGCGGCGAGGATTGCGATAGCGCGCATGCATTCCCTGGAGAATCTGGCCTCGGAGCTGCGGGCGTGCCTTCCACTGGACGTTGAGGAGGGTGCCGCGGTTAGCCCGCGCTCGGTAGGAAGACGCGGCGAAACGAATCCACTCCCAGTCTCCGTGGTTATTCCCACTTACCGCCGGCCTGGCCCTCTGACCGACTGCCTACGTTCGCTTGTTCCGGGTAGTCAACGCCCCCACGAAATCATCGTGGTGGGGCGCGAAGGGGATACTCCCACAAGGGAAGCACTTGCCCGGGCGCAAGAATTCTGCGCGGGCAAGACCGCGCTGCGGGCGGCCTGGGTAACAGAGCCAGGGCACATTCCTCCGGTTAAGAAGGGGCTCGAGCTCGCCTCGGATGAGATTGTCGCCTTTGTGGACGACGACGTTACTGTCACACCAGAATGGCTCGGTCATCTTTGCGCACCTTTCGACGATCCCAGCGTGGGCGTAGTGGGTGGCCGCGTGCTTACCGCAAGCTCCAAGATGCCCCGGCTCAGGGGCAAGCCTGGCTGCATATCCTGGTACGGCAAGCACTGGGGCAACCTCACCAGCCTCGAAGGGGATTCGCCCGTTGACGTCGAAGCCGCCATGGAGTGCAACTGGGCTTGGCGACGCCAACTGCTAGCCTCGTTGAAGTTCGATCCAGTCCTCAACGCTGACGACGGCTCGATGTACGGGTTGGACCTATGCCTTCAGGCCACTCGTAAGGGCTACCGCGTGCTCTATCAGCCGCGAGCCGCCGTGCATCACCACGTGGCCCCTCGCGCGCCTGACTTAGATCGCTCGGACCGGACCAAACGCGACTTCTCCTACAGCCGGAACTACACCTACATCATGCTGAAACATCTGCGGTGGTGGCAGCGGCCGTTTTTCCTCGGGTGGTGGTTTCTGATCGGCGAGCGGGGATCATGGGGCTTGGGTAGCGTGCTGGCAGACGCGCTGACCGGGCGCTTGCCCCTTCTCCGCGATGTCTGGAGCGCGCTTGCCGGCAAGGTGCAAGGCATTCATTTGGCTGCTTCGGGGGCGCGTGCTTGCGACTCAAGAGGTTTCGGAAATGAACCAGAGGTTGTTGCAGTTGTCCGTGATCTGCGCTAGGAGTGCCTCCCTCAGAAGGGTCGGCCATCTGGCGTTTCGCCTTCCTGGGGTCGGAGGCGCGCTGCGCCGAGTTTCGGAGTCAATCATATCCTCCGAACAGCGCGTTTGGGTTCAAATTGCCTCGGGAACGGCAAAAGGCCTGTGGCTGAAAGTGCTGCCGAAGTGGGAGCCCGGATACCTACGAGGCTGCGCCGAGGAGGGAATGAATGAAGCTTTGTCGCGGTACCTCAGGCCAGGTGGTTGTTTTTA